>JAGRLX010000114.1 GCA_020441605.1 Alphaproteobacteria bacterium | reverse complement strand
CGATGAAGAACATCGAGGCGCCGTTGGCGTGCAGGTAACGCAGCAGCCAGCCGTAGTTCACGTCGCGCATGATATGCTCGACCGACTGGAAGGCCATGTCGACGTGCGGGGTGTAGTGCATCACCAGCACGATGCCGGTGACGATCTGCACGACCAGCATGACGGCGAGAATGCCGCCGAAGGTCCACCAGTAGTTCAGGTTGCGCGGCGTCGGGAAGTCAAGCGCCTGGCCCTGCACCAGATCCATGATGGGAAGGCGCTCGTGGAACCACTTTCCAAAGGCGCTCTTGGGCTGATAATTCGAGGAATGTCCGCTCATGAGGCTTGTCCTTCTTATCCGATGCGGATCTTGGTGTCGGAGAGATATTCGTATTTCGGAACCGGCAGGTTCTGCGGCGCCGGACCCTTGCGAATGCGGCCGGCCGTATCATAGTGCGACCCGTGGCAGGGGCAGAACCAGCCGCCATGCTTGGCCGAGCCTTCGACCACACCGAAATCGCCTTCGTTGCGGATTGGCACACAGCCCAGGTGGGTGCAGACGCCCATCATGACGATGAAGTCTTCCTTGCCGCCAACCACGCGGTTGACGTCCGTCGCTGCGTCACCTTCCGCCACGTTGGCGTTGCGCGCCAGCGGATCCGGCAGATCGGCGATATCCACAGCTTTCGCCGCCTCGATCTCGGCGGCGGACCGGTGACGGATGAAAACCGGGTTGCCGCGCCACTTGATGGTGACTTCCTGACCTTCGGCGATCGGCGCGAGGTCGACCTCGACCGAGGCCAGCGCCAGGACCGAAGCGTCCGGATTCATCTGGCTTATGAAAGGCCAAGCCGCCAGCGCTACGCCGACGGCACCCACGGCCCCGGTGGCGATATAGAGGAAATCGCGCCGGTTTACTTCCGCATGTTCCGCTGTGGACACGTCTGTTTTTCCCTTTTGTTGCCGCGCCGGCCCCCGGGATCGGAGGCATAGAGGTCCCCCCGGCGCATAAACCCGCGACCTTTTGACATTGGCGGTGCCATAAGTCTAGCCATCAAGTGTCGCAGCAATGCCGGATTTTCCACGTTCCGGTCATTCTGTCCAGTATGGGGAAGTGATGATCGAGATTGCCCTCTATCAACCGGATATCGCGCCCAACACCGCCACCATCATGCGCATGGCGGCCTGCCTGGGTCTGAAACTCCGGATCATCGAGCCGGCGGGCTTCATTTGGTCCGATTCCGGGCTGAAACGGGCCGGAATGGACTACCTCGACCAGGCCGAGGTTCACCGAGATGCCTCCTGGCAGGCCTTCCGCAAGGACACTGAAGGGCGGCGGATGATCCTGATGACGACGCGGGCCGCCCGCTCCTACGTGGATTTCACCTTCCGGCCGGGCGACATTCTGCTCATGGGGCGCGAATCGGCCGGCGTCCCCGCCGAAGTACACGCCGCCTCCAGCGCCAGATTGCTAATTCCCATGCGGCCGGGCCTCAGATCGCTCAACGTGGCGCTGGCCTGCGCCATGGTCGTCGGCGAGGCCCTGCGCCAGACCGGCGGCTTTCCGTCCGTTCCGCCTATTTCGTGAGGCGCAACTGGGTCAGCGATACACCGATGTTCTTGAAGGCGGTGATCAGTTCGGCCGCATCATTCGCCACGAAACTGTTGCTGGGGTTGCTGGCGCAATTGCGCAGCAGGGTCTCGATATTGCTGTCGGTCACATCGAACAGGACGGTGTAGACCACGACGCCGTCGTTCTTGAGGTTCTGGCAGAGAGTGGCGGTCAGATTGTCGGTATAGGTGCCGTTGCCATACTTGGTATCCGCGTGGGGTCCGTAGTTGCCATCGGTGTAGGGTGAACTCGAGTTGGCGCCATCGGTCATCAGAACCAGGGCCTTCTTGCCGCCCTTGGCGTTGATCTGTCCGGTGGTCAGGGCCTCGGTCAGGGGCGCGGCCGCCGTGATCATGTTCCAGCCCCAGATCAGCCCTGAGGGAATATGGGTGTTGCCCGAAGGATACATGGCGTCGATGGCGTCGGTGAGCGCCGTCTTATTGTTGGTGAGCGCCATGATTTCCGGTCCGCAGGTCCAGAGTCTGCCCGGATAGGGCTTGTTCAGACTGCCGATCGAGGCGTGGAGAGCTTCTTCGCGGGCCGCGACGCATCCGTCCCAGGTATCCGTGTAGGAGACATTGGTGCAGTTAGTCTTGACCGGGTCGCCCCAGTATGTGCAGGTCTCGTAATGGCAGGAGTAGGGCACGCCATCGGCATAGCAGGTGGTCTGGACCGAGCAGCCCGACCTGTTGGGATAGCTGTAATCGCAGGACTCGTAGCTGACATTCTCATCAGCCGGGACGTCGACCCAAGACTCATCCTTGTACTTCACGCCGATATTCATGTAGTCGGAAAACGGCACCAGGCCAACCTTGACCGTGTCCGAGGTCATGACCGCGCTAACGAGACTCTTGGCAGCAGTCTTCAGTGTGCCGATCTTGTCATTCTCGGTCATCGAATAGGTGGTGTCGAGGGCGAGCACCATTTCAAGGGGACCCGAAGTGCCCCGCTTGACCTCGGATGCCGCGTCGACGTCGAGGGTCTTGATGCCCGCGAGCGCCATGAAGGATGTCTTGACCTTCCCCTTCAGAGTGACGCGGAAGGCTCCAGTGGCTCCGAGATTCAGCGCCTTGACCTGATCGATCGAATCGAGCGCCGTCTCGAGGCCATTGGCAAAGACATAGTCTTCGGCAATCTTCTCAAGCTCGGCGCTGGTGGTGCGATCCGAAGAGCCGGCGGCAAGGGCCGCGGCATCGGCGGCGGCCTGCAACACCGTGCGGGCCTGGTTGGCCCTGATCATGTCAAGCCCCGCCCCCGCCGCCAGCAAGACTGGCACGATGGCCAGCGAGAAGACTATGGCGACATTCCCAGACTGGGAGTAGCGGAACTTGGACAGCACGGGCATAAGGACCTCCTTTCCGACCGAAAGGTGACATCAAGAAAACAACCGGTAACATTGCAGCCACTTGCTAACGAAATACTACCCATGGTTGCTCTCAAAACTTATGGTAAATGCTTTATGAACTGTATTCGATTTCATCACTCGGATTGACCTGATGACCGAGGATCTGAACGCAAGGAAGGCCGCAGCCAAGGCCTGGTTCGAGCATTTGCGCGATGACATCTGCGCCGATCTCGAGGCCATTGAAGATGAAGCGGCGGGCACCCTTCCTGGTGCTCGATTCGTCCGCAAGTCCTGGGACCGGCCCGCCGGCGGCGGCGGAGTCATGTCGATGCTGCACGGCAAGGTTTTCGAGAAAGCCGGGGTGCATTGCTCGACCGTCTTCGGCGAATTCTCACCGGAGTTCCGCAAGCAAATTCCCGGCGCAGAAGAGGATCCGCGTTTCTGGGCGAGCGGCATCTCGCTCATCATCCATCCGTGGAACCCTTTCGTTCCCGCCGTCCACATGAACACCCGTTTCATCGTGACGACCAAAACATGGTTCGGCGGCGGCGCCGACCTGACCCCCGTGCTCGACCGGAGGCGCACCCAGGATCACCCCGACACCGTGGACTTCCACGCCGCCATGAAGTCCGCCTGCGAGCGTCATGCGGTGGCGGACTACCCGCGATTCAAGGCCTGGTGCGACGACTATTTCTTCCTGCCCCATCGCAACGAGCCACGCGGCATCGGCGGCATCTTCTATGATCACTTCAATTCCGGCGACTGGGACGCGGACTTCGCCTTCACCCAGGACGTGGGCCGCGCCTTCCGCGCCATCTATCCCGCGCTGGTCCGCCGTAACATGGCGATTGCCCATACCGAGGCTGATCGCGAGGAACAGCTCATCCGCCGTGGCCGTTACGTCGAATACAACCTGCTCTACGACCGCGGCACACTGTTTGGCCTCCGGACCGGCGGCAATGTGGACTCGATCTTGTCCTCCATGCCGCCTGCGGTAAAGTGGCCATAATCGCGAGGGGCATCATGGATCTGCGCAACGGCTTCGACATCAAACGCTATATCCGCACCATTCCCGACTATCCCAAGCCCGGGATCATGTTCCGCGACATCACCACCCTGCTTGCCAACCTGCACGGCTTCCGTGCCGCGGTGGACGAACTGGCGTGGCCCTTTCTCAAGGGCGAGATCGACTATGTGGCAGGAATAGAGGCGCGCGGCTTCATCCTTGGCGGTGCCGTCGCGCACAATCTCGGACGCGGCTTCATTCCCATCCGCAAGAAAGGCAAGCTGCCATCGAAGGTGATCGGCCAGGAATATCAGCTCGAATATGGCGTCGACACCATCGAGATCCATGCCGACGCCATCCAGAAGGGCGACCGGGTGCTGCTGGTCGACGATCTCATCGCCACCGGCGGCACGGCGGGTGCCGCAATCGACCTGATCCGCAAGTCGGGTGGGGAAGTGGTGGCGGCGGCCTTCGTGATCGACCTGCCGGACCTGGGCGGCGCGGCGAAGCTCAAGGCCAAGGGCGTCAAGGTTCATACCCTCGTGGGGTTCGAGGGGCACTGAGATCAGGGGAGCTGCCCGCCTCAGCCGCGACGGCGGTGGGCGATGACCAGGTAGCGGCCCTTGTGGGGCGAACGCGGAAATTCCACCGTCGGATAGAGATCGCTGCGGAAGGCGAACAACCTTCGCATTGCCTTGCGGGTGAAATAATATTTGAGCTTGGCCGGCGCATCGCGCTTGGCCGCCACCCGCGCCACATAGATTACCGGAAAGGCCCCCATCAGGAAGCCGAATAGCGGCATGACCTCAAGCCGGCGGACATAGTCGAACAGCGAGACGCCCGCCACTTCCAGCACCAGGCGCTCGTCCGCCGCGCGCATGAGACGATCAAGTTGCAGGAGCGGATCATCGAGATGGTGCAGCAGGTTCAGGCACAGAACATAGTCGAAGCGCTCGGTGATCGGCTGGTGGTTGATGTCGCGCACCTCGAATTCGACCGTCACGCCCATGGCCTCCGCCAGGAGCTTTGCCCGGCGGATGATTTCCGGGCTGTAGTCGATGCCCACGACACGGGCAGCACCGCGCTTCACCGCCTCGAAACAGAAGAAGCCGTGGTTACAGCCGAGATCGAGCACCGTCTTGCCGGTGAGATCATCTGGAAAGATCTGGGCGGCGGAGGCAGCGCGCGCCTTGCCGGGTGTCATCAGGCCGTGGGGCAGCTCGATCCGCTGATAGGAATAATCCTCGCTGCGCAGGAGCGCCTCGATCCTTTCCTTCGGCCAGGGCTCAACCATCGGTCCCGCTCTTCATCGGCACGAAGACCTTGCCATCGAAGCAGAAGACCAGTTCGCCCGCCTGATTGACGCCTTCGTTGTAGGAGAACAGGAGCCCCCATCCTGGCCGTGTCGCCAGTTCGCGCTTGCCGGTCACCGTCGTCCGGTAGCGGATCACATCGCCGGGACAGACGGGCTTCAGCCATTTGAGATTGCTGAAGCCTGGCGATGGCGCCGTGGTGGCGGGCATCCGGCCTTCAGCCCGCAGTGCCGCTTCCGCTGCCTGGTTGGCGGCGATGTAGCATTTCATCCAGGCCGAAGCGGTGTGCCAGCCGCTGGCCGAGAGCTTGCCGAAAGGACCTGCCTTGGCCGCCTCCGCATCGAGATGGAAATATTGCGGATCATACTTCTTCGCGAAGGCGACGATATTTTCCGCCGTAAAGGCATAGGTGCCGAGGTCCCAGCTCATGCCCGGCTCGAGTTCATCGAGAAAGAGCCCCATCATGGATTGCGCACCCGGATGAACTGGACGCCGGTAATCTCGACCTTGGGCTCGCCCTTATCGTTGCAAAGCTCCCAGCGCATGGTGAGGATGCCCATCTCGGGACGCTTGGCGGACACCCGGCGGGCCATGACCGTGCCCTTGCCGTGGAGGGTCTCACCGGCAAACACCGGCCTGATCCATCGGCCCTCGTCCATGGCGTTGGAGGCCATAGCAGCCGACTTGTTGGCCATGCCGGTGACGGCCAGGCGGATCAGGATCGCGCTCGACTGCCAGCCCGAGGCCGCAAGCCCGCCGAGGATCGATTGCTTGCCGGCGGCTTCGCTGAGATGGAAAGGCTGCGGATCGAATTCGCGGGCATAATCGATAATCTCCTCGGCGGTCACGTGATGGCTACCGAGATCGATCTCGAGACCGACGGGATAGTCCTCGTAATGGAGCATCGTCAGGTATTGAAACGGAAATGCATGACATCGCCATCCTGCACGACGTAATCCTTGCCCTCAAGCCGGAACTTGCCGGCATCGCGCGCGCCAGCCTCGCCGTTGCCCGCGACATAGTCGCCGTAGGCGATGGTCTCGGCCCGGATAAAACCCTTCTCGAAGTCCGTGTGAATCACACCGGCCGCACCGGGCGCGCGGGTTCCCGTGGTGATGGTCCAGGCCCGAGCCTCCTTCGGCCCGACGGTGAAATAGGTCACCAGATGCAGGAGGTCGTAGCCCGCCCGGATGACCCGGTTGAGACCCGGCTCGGAAAGCCCCACGGCTTCCAGATAATCCTTCTGGTCGGCCTCGGGCAGCACCGCGATCTCGCTCTCGATCTTGGCCGAGACGACCACCGCCACCTCGCCCTCCTCTTCGGCGCGCTTGAATACCAGGGCCGAGAAGGAATTGCCCTTGTCGGCGCTCGCCTCCTCGACGTTGCAGACGTAGAGCACTGGCTTCGAGGACAAGAGCCCCAGGCCGCGGAAGGTCTTCTCTTCCTCAGCGCTGCGCTCGACCAGGCGGGCGGGCTTGCCCTCACGCAGCAGCACCAGGGCGCGGCCCATGAGATCAGCCAGTTCCTTGGCTTCCTTGTCGCCCTGCTTCGCCTTCTTCTCGATATTGACGATGCGCTTTTCGAGGCTGTCGAGATCGGCCAGCATCAACTCGGTCTCGATGGTCTCGATATCGGCGATCGGATCGATCTTGCCTTCGACATGGGTGATATCGCCATCCTCGAAGCAGCGCACCACATGGGCGATGGCGTCGACCTCGCGGATATTGGCAAGGAACTGGTTGCCCAGCCCCTCACCCTTGGACGCGCCGCGCACAAGGCCCGCGATATCGACGAAGGTGATCCGCGTCGGGATGATCTGCTTCGATCCGGCAATGGCGGCCAGCTGGTCCAGACGCGGGTCCGGCACGGCCACGTCGCCCACGTTCGGTTCAATGGTGCAGAAGGGAAAATTCGCGGCTTGCGCGGCGGCGGTTTTCGTCAGCGCGTTGAAAAGGGTGGACTTGCCCACGTTCGGCAGCCCGACGATGCCCATCCTGAAACCCATCCTACCCTCCGGCGCTAAGATCGGTCGCGCTTCTAGGGCAGGCAGGGGGGCGAGGCAAGCGTCAGAACGGCTTGACCACCACGACCCAAAGGATCGCGATCACGGCCACCACGCTGATCTCGTTGAAAACGCGCAGGAAAAGATCGGATTCGCGGAACTCCCCCCGTGTCGCGCGCCGGACCAGAACGCCGGTCCAGATGTAATGCAGCGCCAACAGCAGGACCAGCGTCAGCTTCACATGCACCCAGGG
>JAGRLX010000113.1 GCA_020441605.1 Alphaproteobacteria bacterium | reverse complement strand
CCCATGATCTCCATCAGCATCTGGTTGCTGTTGGCGGTACCGTAGAACGTGCAGGTTCCAGGACCATGATAGGATTGCGCTTCCGCTTCGAGCAGCGCGTCGCGGCTCACCTTGCCCTCAGCATAGAGCTGGCGGATCTTGGCCTTCTCGGCGTTGTTGGCGCCGCTGGTCATGGGCCCGGCGGGAATGAAGACTGCCGGCAGATGGCCGAAACTCAAGGCCCCGATGATCAGACCGGGTACGATCTTGTCGCAGACCCCGAGATAGACGGCGGCATCGAACATCTGGTGAGAGAGTGCGACTGCCGTCGACAGCGCGATCACGTCACGCGAGAACAGCGACAGTTCCATCCCCGTCTGGCCTTGGGTCACGCCATCGCACATGGCAGGAACCCCACCTGCGACCTGCGCAGTGCCGCCAGCTTCGCGAGCTGTTTCGCGCACAATATCGGGGTAGCGCTCGAAAGGCTGATGGGCGGACAGCATGTCATTATAGGCCGTCACAATGCCGATATTGGGGCCGGATCCGTTGCGCAGCGCGTTCTTATCCTGAACCCCACAGGCCGCGAAGCCATGAGCGATATTGGCGCAACCGAGGGTTTTGCGCTGGGGTTGGCGGATAATGGCCTCGTCGATCCGCGCGAGATAGCGCCTCCGATGCTCTCGACTGCGGGCAATGATGTTTTCGGTGACGGCAGAGATCGTGGCATGGACTGTCATTGGGTCCTCCTCACTTCAGGGGCACCAGTAGAGGGTGACGGGCGTGGCACTGCGCAGTACGGCGCGGATTGGCATGTCTTCCACCGGACCATCGTCAAGCGCCTCCTTCAGGATCTTCTTCTTCTCGGCGCCTTCGATGTGGAGGTAGAGCCGCCCCGACGATTCGATTACCGGAAAAGTGAAGGTCAGCCGTGGCTCCCCTGCACCTGGCGCGACGATTTCCACGATGCGCTTGCCGCTCTCGGCGTCGAGTGCCTCGCACAGGCGGTCCCCGCCTGGAAAGAACGACGCGGTGTGACCGTCGTTGCCCATGCCAAGCACTGTGACGTCGAAGGGGACAGCGGTGTCGGAACCGGAGTCTCCGCGAAGGGGCATGAAATGGGCCGCCGCGGCCTTGTTGCGGAGCAGGACCTCGCGCACCAGCCTGGCGTTCGATCGCTCGCTCGTCTCGGGGACTTTCCGTTCATCGACGACAGTAATGGTGACACGGTGCCAAGGCAGGTCGATGTTCGAGAGCTTCTCGAGAAAGAGACCCGGCGTTGTTCCGCCCGACACCGCAAGTGTGGCCTTGCCCTTTGCTTCAATGGCATGGACAAGTTCGTCCGCCACGTTGCGCGCCAGCGCCTCGGCAAGCTCCTGGCGCGCCGCAAATATGCGCTCTGCTTCAATCATAGGTCCTGATCCTCATACCAGGTGCGGCCATCACGCTCGATCAGCGCGACAGCGGCCGATGGCCCCCAGGTTCCGGCCGTGTAGTGTTTTGGCAGGTCGGACGCGGCCGACCAGGCCTCGAGAATCGGATCGATCCAGGCCCAGGCGGCTTCCACCTCGTCCCGGCGCATGAACAGCGTCTGGCTGCCACGCACCACGTCCATCACCAAACGTTCGTAGGCGTCTGGGTGGCGCACGTCGAAGGTCTCGGCAAAGGTCATGTCCAGCGGTACATGGGAAAGCCGCATGCCACCGGGGCCTGGGTCCTTGATCATGATCCACAGCTTCACGCCTTCGTCCGGTTGCAGCCTGATGACGAGACGATTGGCCAGCAGCGGACCCGCCGCATGCTCGAACACCGAATGAGGCACCGGCTTGAAGGTGACGACGATTTCGGAGACTCGCGCCGGCAGGCGCTTGCCGGTTCGGAGATAGAACGGAACCCCATTCCAGCGCCAATTGGCGATTTCGGCCTTGAGGGCCACAAACGTCTCGGTCCTCGAATTGGGGGCGCCAAGCTCATCGAGATAGCCGGGCACCGCCCCTCCGTCCGCCGCGCCGGCACGGTACTGCCCCCGAACGGTCAGGCTCGGCACCGTGTCGCCCGTGATCGGCTTGAGGGACTTCAGCACCTTGAGCTTTTCATCGCGCACGTCATCGGCGGCGGTCGAGGCCGGAGGTTCCATTGCCACAAGGCAGAGGAGCTGGAGGATGTGATTCTGTACCATGTCGCGCAACGCACCGGCCGTGTCGTAGTAGCCCGCGCGGCCCTCGACCCCAAGTGTTTCTGCCACCGTGATCTGAACGTGGTCGATGTGGGCCGAATTCCACAAGGGTTCGAACAGGGCATTGGCGAAGCGAAGCGCCATCAGATTTTGCACCGTCTCCTTTCCGAGATAATGGTCGATGCGGTAGATCTGCGGCTCGGAAAACACTTGACCAATGGCGTCGTTCACCGCGCGTGCCGAGTCACCCGACTTTCCGAGAGGCTTCTCCACGACGAGCCGCGAATGCGGTGTTACGAGGTTATGGCTGCCGAGTTTTTCGCAGATGAGCGAGAAGAGGTCGGGACCGACGGCCAGATAGAAGACCCTGATCCTGTCGGCGCCAGCCTTGAGCGCCTTCGACAGCTCCATCCAACCCTGCTTCTGGGCCACATCCACCGCCACATATTCGAGGCGGTCGATGAACCTCTCGCACACGTCGGACGGGCGATCTTCCTTGGCTACATGAGCTTCGATGGCCGCCATGGCCTGGGCCCGGAACTCCGCGTCGGACATTGTCCGCCGCGAGGTGCCGATAATGCGTGCACCCGGTGGAATCTGTCCCTGTTGCTCACGGTGGAAGAGCGCGGGGAGCAATTTGCGCTGGGCGAGATCGCCTGTTGCGCCAAAGACCACCAGATCAAAAGGGTCAACAGGAATGATGCGCGGGGTCATGAAGGTCTTTCCGCTGATTTTGATGTGCGCCGCTCAAATAGAGGTTTTCACAGGCTAGTCAAACACTATGGCAATAATTCAACAAAAATGATTTATTGATTTCTGTCGTGAGAGCGGCCATAGTCATTGAAATACAAGAACATTCGGGGAGGCCACCATGATCCTATGTTGTGGAGAGGCATTGATCGACTTCTTGCCCCGCACCTCGAAGGAGGGTGCGCCTGTCTATCAACCGTTCTGTGGCGGTTCAATCTTCAACACGGCTGTGGCCTTGAGTCGACTGGGCGTTCCCACAGGTCTCTTCACCGGACTCTCGACAGATTTCTTCGGCGACATGCTGTCCGACGGCTTGAAGGCCAGCGGGGTTAAGCTGGATTATGTGAAGCGGTGGGACAAGCCGTCCACCCTGGCTTTCGTGAAACTCGTCGATGGCCATGCCCGCTATTCCTTCTTCGATGACAATTCGGCCAGCAGCATGCTCACCAGAAAGGATCTCCCGAAGCTCCATGGTAAGGTCGAAGCCATGCATTTCGGTTCGATCAGCCTGATCCCCGAGCCGGGCGGATCGACCCTCGAAGCCTTCTTGCGGCGTGAAGCCAGGTCGCGGGTCATTTGCCTCGATCCCAATATCAGACCGGGCATGATCAAGAACCGGAGGGCCCACCTGTCGCGCCTGAACCGCATGATCTCCATGGCGGACATCGTGAAGATTTCCGACGAGGACGTCACCTGGATGACCGGCAAGGACGATTTCGGGCGCGCGGCGCGCAAATGGCTGAAGGCTGGCGCCAGCGTTGTGGTCGTCACAAGGGGTTCTGCCGGCGTCGAGGCCTACACCGCCAGGGATGAAATCATCATGCCTGCCGTAAAGGTCAGGGTCGCTGATACTGTTGGCGCCGGTGATACATTCACGGCGGGCCTGCTGACAGCCTTGCGCAAGGCCCGACGTCTCGACAAGACGAAGCTTGCGGCCATATCGCGGACAGAGCTCGAGAACTGCCTGGCCTTTGCCGCCAGGGCCGCTGCCGTCACGTGTTCCCGGCCCGGAGCAGATCCGCCCTGGGCCAAGGAGCTCGCTTGACATTTGACGCCCTGCCGCCGAGGTGAGCGGCATGGATTTTCCAGTCGATCTCGTCATACCGCAACTCAGCGAGGCTCTGGCGGGCAGAAACTGTGCGTTGCTCGTGGCAGAGCCCGGCGCCGGAAAGACAACGCGCGTACCGCTGAAGCTGCTCGACGCGCCCTGGCTCGCGAGCCGCAAGATCATCATGCTGGAGCTTCGGCGCCTTGCCGCCCGCGCGGCCGCGCGGCGCATGGCCGAGTCCTTGGGCGAGGAGCTGGGCGACACAGTGGGCTATGCCGTACGGCTCGACCGGAAGGTCACGTCCCGCACACGAATCGAGGTCGTCACCGAAGGCATTCTCACCCGCCGACTCCAGTCAGATCCCGAGCTTCGAGACGTAGGCCTCGTCATTTTTGATGAATTCCATGAGCGCTCGCTCGATGGCGACTTCGGCCTCGCGCTGACTCTCGATGTGCAGCGGGGTCTGCGGGATGATTTGAAGATCCTGATCATGTCGGCGACCCTCGATGCTGCGCGAGTGGGCGGGCATCTTGGCGATGCCCCGCTGATCAAGGCGCCGGGCCGCGTCTTTCCCGTCGAGACCCGATATCTCGACAAGGCGCAGCGTCAGACCGTGGCACAGGACGCTGTCCGCGCCGTCTTTCGCGCACTCGGGGAAACGGCCGGGAGCATCCTCGTCTTCCTGCCGGGGGAGGCGGAGATCAGGCGGGCAGAGCAGGCGCTGAAGGATGCATCGCTGCCCGCCAACGTGACCGTCCATCCTCTGTATGGCGCATTGGGTTTTGCCGAACAGGATGCCGCCATCCGGCCAGCGCGGCCGGGCATGCGCAAGGTCGTTCTCGCAACCACCATCGCCGAAACCAGCCTCACCATCGAGGGAATAGGCGCGGTGATCGATACCGGTCTCAAACGGGCGCCACGCTTCGATCCGGCGAGCGGCATGACGGCGCTGGAAACGGTGCGCGTGTCGCAAGCCTCTGCCGATCAGCGGCGGGGCCGCGCCGGTCGACTGGGACCGGGTATCTGCTATCGCCTGTGGCCTGAAGCCGAAACACGGGCGCTGGCGCCGCATGATCAGCCGGAAATCCTGGTGGCTGATCTGGCGCCATTGGTGTTGGAACTGGCTGCCTGGGGCGTGAGTGATCCGGGGGCGCTCTCCTGGCTCGATCCACCGCCAGCGGCCGCTTTCTCCCAGGCGCAGGATCTCCTCAAGCGTCTCGAGGCGCTGGACGGCGGCGGCAAGATCACGGACATGGGCAAATCCATGGTGCGGATGCCGCTCCATCCACGGCTGGCCCACATGGTGGCGCGTGCAGGTACAGCGGAAGCCTGCGAACTTGCAGCTTTCCTTTCCGAACGCGATGGACTGCCGCGCGATGCCGGAACGGATATTGCCGGGCGGCTGGCACAGCTTCGGGGATCGGTACGCGAGCGCATTCGGCAGACGGCAAGGCAAATTCGGCAGAGTGCAGGGGGTAGCGGGACCGGCGGGCATCTGAATACCGGCGTACTCGTGGCTCTCGCCTTTCCTGACCGTATCGCCCAGAGGCGGGGTGGCGACCGACGCTATCGCCTGTCTGGCGGCGGTGGCGCCATTCTTCCTGACCATGACGCGCTGATGGCCGAGGACTGGCTTTCGGTCGCGACGACGGATGGTAGTGCCGGCGACCAGAAGATCTTGCTCGCGGCACCTCTGTCTTTGTCCGAGATCGAGACACATTTCGCCGACCAGATTGAGACCCGTGCCGGTGCCTTCTGGGACAGCCGCAACAAGGCGGTGAGCGCTGCAAGCTTCCGCAGGTTGGGGGCTGTGGTGCTGGAAGAAAGACCATTGCCCGGCCCAGACCCCGATGCTGTGGCGGGGGCAATGCTGCAGGGTATACGCGAGATGGGCCTGTCATGTCTGCCATGGAACGATGGCGCGAGATCTTTGCAGGCTCGTGCCATGTTCCTGCACCGTCTTTTTCCCAACGGTGGCTGGCCCGACCTCTCGGACGAAGGGCTCGCGGCCACCCTCGCGGACTGGCTGTCGCCCTGGCTTGCAGGGATCACCCGCAAGGCGCATCTCGACCGTCTCGACATGCGCCGGATTGTGGAAGCGATGATCCCGCATGATCTCCAGCGACGCATGGACGCTCTGGCGCCAGTCCGGATCGAGGTGCCATCGGGCGCCGATGTGCGCATCGATTACGAGACCGAGGGGGACCCGGTGCTACGGGTCAGGCTTCAGGAGATGTTCGGTCTGGCAAAGACACCGGCCATTGCCGAGGGCCGCAGCCCGTTGCGAATCGAACTTCTGTCACCCGCCGGGCGGCCTCTGGCGGTGACGCAATCGCTCGAAACCTTCTGGACCAACGGCTACCCCTCGGTCCGTGCCGACATGCGGGGGCGCTACCCAAAACATGCCTGGCCCGAGGACCCGTTGACCACGCCACCAGTGAAGCCGCGGCGGGTGAGATGATCTCGACAGCCACATGTCTGACGCCTAGAAGAAGCGTCAAAAGGATCTTTCGTCGGTCGACATGTGGCCGGGGGAAGCAAAGACTAGGGAGTCCCATATGTCCATCCTCGCCCCCATTCATGCCATTCTCGCGAGAATTGGCCTCGACGCCGCTGTACTGGTGCCGGGCGCCAACTTCCGCCGCGTATTTCGCAAGGATTTCCATCAGATGGAACGCCCACTGGCGGTGATTGTGCCACGCGACGGGAATGCCGTCGCCATCGTGCCCAATCTGGAACTGGCGTCTTTCGCCGCCATCGGTTTTCCCGGTGAAGTGTTCGATTGGCGCGACGAGACGGGCTACATGGGAGCCTTCATGGCCGCGGGCGCGGCGCTGCCGCAGCTCAGGGCCGGCTCCCGGATCGGCGTTGAGGGCCAGCGCATGCGCGTCTTCGATCTCTTTGCGCTGCAGAAAGCACTGTCCGGGGCCGAGGTCGTTGACGCCCACGCCGAGATCTCGGCGCTTCGTCTCCATAAGTCGCCGGAGGAGATCGAACTCCAGCGCCAGGCCATTCGGCTCTCGGAAGCCGCACTGGAAGCGACCCTGCAGGAAGTCCGGGTCGGAATGACCGAAACCGAGATCGAATCGATCCTGCTACGCAATCTCTTCTCCCACGGCGCCGATGGGCTGGCCTTCTCACCTATCGTTGCGGCGGGCGACAACGCCGCCAAGCCCCATGCCCACGCTCGGCCCGATTATCGCATCAAGCCGGGCAACGCGCTGCTTTTCGACTTTGGCGGCAGCTACCAGGGCTATAGTGCCGACATCACCCGCACCTTCTTCGTACAGGAGGTTTCCGACTTCGACCGGGCCTTTTATGAAACCGTCCTGGCGGCCAACGAACGCGGGCGCGCCGTCTCCCGCCCCGGCGTCACAGCTTCCGACGTCGACGACGCAGTGCAGAAGGTGCTCGAAGGCTCTCAGTTCGCAGAATTTCGCCGCCACAAGACCGGGCACGGCCTGGGTCTCGATGTCCACGAGGCGCCGCAGATCATGCGTGGCAATGCCCAGGTCCTGGAACCCGGCATGGTCTTCACCATCGAACCGGGCCTCTACCGGCTGGGTGAGGCCGGGGTACGGATAGAAGACGACGTGGTGGTGACTGAAGATGGCATCGAATGCCTCACAAGTTTCCCGCGCACGCTCCGTTTGGTGGGGTAAATCGCTTTCGCCGCGGTCCTTGACCAATCGGCGGCTTGCTGCCAAAGACGCCGCCAATCATGATTGACACCGCCCATATTCGTAACTTTTCCATTATCGCCCACATCGATCACGGCAAGTCGACGCTTGCCGACCGTTTGATTCAGCTCTGCGGCGCCGTAACCGACCGCGAGATGGTCGATCAGATCCTCGACTCCATGGAGCTGGAGCGCGAACGCGGTATTACCATCAAGGCCAATACGGTGCGGCTCGATTACGTGGCGAAAAGCGGCGAGAAATATGTTCTGAACCTGATCGACACGCCGGGGCATGTTGACTTCGCCTATGAGGTTTCGCGGTCGCTCGCCGCCTGCGAGGGCTCGCTCCTGGTAGTCGATGCCTCGCAGGGTGTGGAAGCCCAGACGCTGGC
>JAGRLX010000112.1 GCA_020441605.1 Alphaproteobacteria bacterium | reverse complement strand
CCCGTCGACCAACTCCTACAAGCGCCTGGTGCCGGGCTATGAAGCCCCGGTGCTGCTGGCCTATTCGTCGCGCAACCGCTCGGCCTCGTGCCGCATTCCGTTCACGTCGAACCCCAAGGCCAAGCGCGTCGAAGTGCGCTTCCCGGATCCGACGGCGAACCCCTATCTCGCCTTCTCGGCCATCCTCATGGCCGGCCTCGACGGCATCACCAACAAGCTCCATCCCGGCGATGCCATGGACAAGAACCTCTACGACCTGCCGCCGGCGGAGCTGGCCCAGGTGCCGACGGTTTGCGGAAGCCTGCAGGAGGCCATCGACTCGCTGGCCGCCGATCACGACTTCCTCACCAAGGGCAATGTCTTCTCCAAGGACCAGATCGAGAGCTACCTCGAACTCAAGCAGGGCGAACAGGACCGCTACCGCATGACCCCCCACCCGGTCGAGTTCGACATGTACTACAGCTGCTAACCGAGCATTCGGGATGCGACAGGAAAAGCCCCGGATGGAAACATCCGGGTTTTTTTGCCGCCCTCACTCAACACACGGCGCGGCTTGACCGAGATCAATGATGGACGTGGGTCCCCCCTGCTCTAGTATCGGGCATGATGTCCCTGCGCAGACTCCTCTCATTCCTGGCCGTCGTTGCCGTTGTGGCGGTCATCGCCGGTGGCATCTATGTGCTCCGCAACCGGCCGGTCGATGTCACCATTGCGGCAAGTGAAAGCAATGTGCCGATCCAGGTCTTCGGCATCGGCACGGTCGAGGCCCGCGTCATCACCGGCATCGGCTTCGAGGTGAATGCCACGCTGACCGAACTCAGCGCCGATCATGGTGACTTGGTGAAGCGCGGCGACGTGCTGGCGCGCGTCGATGCCGCCGAGCAGGACGCCCGTGTCATCCGCGCCACGGCAAGCGTCCATGTCGCCGAGGCTGCGCTGGCGCGGACCGAAACCATGGTGCAGCGGCAGGCCGCGGTGCTGGCCCAGAAGGACGAAGCCAACCGCCGCCAGCAGGAACTGGTGCGCAAGAACGTGGTCTCGGTCGAGAAGGCGGAGGAGTCCGCCAAGGACCTGAAGGTCGCCGAGGCTGATCATGCGCTGGCGCTTGCCGATGTCACCGTGGCGCGCGCCACGCTGGAGACGGCGCGGGCCGATCTCAAGCGCGAGGACGTGCTTCTGGGCAAGCATGTCCTGCGCGCGCCCTTTGATGCGGTGGTGGTCGAACGGCACCGGGAACCGGGGGCCGCCATCAAGGCCGGTGATCCCGTCTATACCCTCGCCGATCCGCAAAGCATCTGGGCGCTCGCCCATATCGAGGAGTCGCGCGCCGGATCGCTCGCCGAGGGCCTCGCCGCCGAGGTGAGGCTCAGGTCGCGGCCCGGCACCGTCTATCAAGCCCTGGTGGCGCGCGTCGGCATCGAAAGCGACCGGGTGAGCGAGGAGCGCCGCGTCTGGGTCAAGTGCCAGCAGTGCCCGCCGCAGTTCTTCCTCGGCGAGCAGACCGAAGTGATCATCACGGTCAATCGCCTGCCGCGTGCGGTGCTGGTGCCGGAACTCATGGTCAGCAATTTCGATGGCGCTCGCGGCCTTGCCTGGGTGAATGAGAACGGCAAGGCGAAGCAACAGGCCTTCACCTTCAGCCACCGGACGATGGATGGCCGATTGGCGATCACCGATCCCATTCCCGAAGGCGTCGCCGTCATCACCTGGTCTGCGGCAGCCTTGAGCGAGGGACGGGCTGTGTCTGTCACAGCCGGTCCGGCCCCGTGAACCTTGCCGCCCGCGACATCCGGCACAATGCGGGCCGCTTTGCCCTCACCTGCGTCGGGCTCGGGATGCTGCTCGGCGTGGTCCTCGCCATGATCGGCATCTATCGCGGGCTTGTCGTCGATGCGTTGACACTGGTGAGAGCCCCGCAAGCCGATCTGTGGATCGTCGAGGCCGACCGGCGCGGGCCCTTCGCCGAATCCTCCCGCATTCCCGGCGACACGCGCGAGGCCATCGAGCGCATCCATGGCGTAGTCTCGGCAGGCTCCGTCACCTACATGACAACCGACATCGCGCGTTCGGGCGGGCGGCTGCGCTTCCAGATCATCGGCTACGAGCCCGGCCGTCCCGGCGGCCCGCCAGCGCTCATCGCCGGGCGGCCGTTGTCGCGCAGCCATTTCGAACTGGTGGCCGACAGGTCGACCGGCCTTGTTCCCGGCAATACCCTGATGCTGGGCCGCAACCGCTTCACCGTCACCGGGCTCACCTCGGGCCAGGTCACGTCAGGCGGCGATCCCGTCGTCTATGTCAGCCTGCTTGACAGCCAGAAACTGCAATTCGAGCTGGCGCCACCGGCGGCCCGGGTGGAAATGGCGCGCGGTGCCGCAGGCGGCAGCCGCGACACGGTCAACGCGGTCATCGCCAAGCTGGAGCCCACCGTGGCGGCCTCCGACGTGGCGGCGACAGTGCAGAGGTGGAAGCATCTGAACGCCATCACCCAGGCCGGACAGGAAGAGATCCTCACACGCTCCGTGGTGCAACGGGCACGCCAGCAGATCGGCCTGTTCACCTCCATCCTTCTCGTCGTCTCGGCGGTCATCATTGCACTGATCATCTACACCATGACCATGGACAAGATCCGCGAGATCGCCACGCTGAAGCTGATCGGCGCGCCAGACCGCACCATCGTTGCCATGATCGTTCAGCAGGCCATCATCCTCGGCGCCGCCGGTTTCCTCACGGGCGCCACGTTGATCAATCTGGTCAAGGATTATTTTCCACGCCGGGTCATCCTGCAACCCGAGGACGGACTGGCGCTCGCCGCAGTGGTTCTCATCGTCTGCCTGGTGGCGAGCGGCCTTGGCGTGCGCCTGGCGCTGACCATCGATCCGGCCAAGGCGCTTGGGGGCTGAGATGGAGGGCGCTTCCGCACCACTCGTTGCGCTCACCGGCATCTCCAAGCATTTCGGCACCGGCAGCACCCGTGTCGATGCGCTTGTCGATGTCACGATGGGCGTCCAGCCGGGCGAGATTGTCGGCCTTGTCGGTCCCAGCGGATCGGGCAAGTCGACGCTGCTCAACGTCGTGGCCTGCATTCTCGAACCGTCGCAGGGGCGCATGGTTCTGGATGGCGAGGTGGTCTATGACAATCGCTGGCTGAAGAGCGACCTGCGCCGCCTGCGGCTGGAGAAGATCGGCTTCATCTTCCAGTTCCACAATCTCCTGCCCTTTCTCAACACCACGGAAAATGTCGCCATGGTGCGCGAGCTGGCGGGCGCCAGTCCCGCAGAGGCGCGAGCCCGCGCCATCGAACTCCTCGACTATCTCGGCGTCGGCAACCGCAAGAGCGCCATGCCCTCGACCATTTCGGGCGGCGAGGCCCAGCGCGTCGCCATCGCCCGCGCCATCGCCAACAAGCCGCGCATCATTCTCGCCGACGAGCCCACCGCGGCCCTCGATTCCCATCGCGCGGGCATCGTCATGGACCTACTGGGGCAGGTTGCCGCCGAACAGCAGGCCGCCATCCTGGTCGTCAGCCACGACGAAAAGATCTTCGACCGGTTCGAGCGCATCTATCACCTGCGCGACGGACGCCTCGACGCGGTGACGGGCAAGGCGCCGGCAACAGCCTCAGCCTGACCTTCAGCCGCGCTTCTTTTCGTCTGCCATATGCTGGAAAAGCTTGTCGGCCCGTGCCGCCAGCAAAGCCTTGCCGTCGCGCTGCGACCAGTCATAGACGCCCTTGCCCGTTTTCAGTCCAAAGTGTCCACCCTTCACCAGATCGCCCACGGCCGCAGGCGGCGACCTACTCACGTCGAGATCAGGCAACAGGAACTCGGCGAACTTGTGCATGATGTCGAGACCGCCCAATTCCGCCGATTCAATCGGGCCGGTGATGGCATAGCGCCGCCCAAGAGACATCTTGAACGATGTGTCGATCGCTTCTGCCGAAGCGATGCCGTTGGCCCACATCGACCAGGCCTCGCGCAACACCGCGAACTGCAGGCGGTTGATGATGAAACCATCGACCTCCTTGTTCATCACCGCCGGAGTCTGGCCGACCGCGGAAAGCAGGTCACAGGCCCATTGCACCACCTCCGGCGCGGTCTGCGGACCGCCGCAGACTTCTACGATGGGAATGAGCTGGGCCGGATAGATGAAATGCATGGCCACGGCGCGGGCAGGATGAGACATGGCGCCGGTCATCAGGCTGATCGGCTGGCCGCTGGTCGATCCCAGCACCACGTCCGGTGCGCAAACGCGGTCCAGCTTGCCGAAGATTTCGACCTGCAGGTCGCGCACGGCCGGTACCGCCTCGATCACATGGTCGGCCTTGCCCGCCTCTTCGATGTCGGTCGAGGTGCTGATCCGGGCGATGGCAACATCGGCCTCGTCTCTGCTGGACAACCCCCGCGTGACGAAAGCGTCGAGATTGTTGCGGATCGCCGCCATCGCCCTGGAAAGGCTGTCGGCATTGCGGCCGATGAGGGTCACGGACTTCCCCGCCCGCGCGAAGACCTGGGCAATCCCCTGCCCCATCAGGCCATTGCCAATGATGGCGACGGCACCAACGTCGCTTGCCGCTCTGAGCATGAAACGTTCTCCTCTTGGTTAGAGTGTCTTTCCGAACCAGTGATGAGCGTATGGATTGTCGCTGTAGCGCGCAATCTCGGCGTATCCCGCCTGGCGATATAAGGCCTGGGCTTCGGCCAGAGCCTTGTTGGTATCGAGCCGCAGGGCGGCAAGACCCACATCGCGTGCGACGTCTTCGAGATGACGCAATATGCGCTTCGCCAGTCCTGCCCCGCGTGCCTCGGGTGCCACCCACATGCGCTTGATCTCGCCGGCCTCACAACTGTTCCAGACCGGCGATCCACATCCGACCGGCAGGTTATCGCGCAATGCAATCACAAAGTGTACCAGGCGGTCGGCGTCACCGGCATAGGCCGCGTCGCCGGGATCGAAGCCGCCGCCGAAGCGGCGGTCGAGTTCCCCGTAATATTGCGCGAGGCACCAGCGGGCGACCGGGCTTGCCGGATCCTGCGGCTCAAGCGCGACGCCATTCTGTGTGGGATTGTCCGAAAGTTGAGTTCGCTCGCCCTTCATGCGGACAGCATAGCGGGCGGGGCGAAGCACACAAGCTTCGCCATGCTCCGGCCGCCGCCGTCCCATTCGCGAAGCCTGGCTTGCCGGTGCTCGCTGCGGCGGATATGGAACCACGACCATGACCGCCACATCCGCCGCCCATAACCCGTCGCTCGCCGACCAGAGCCGCCTCGGCATCCTTCTGGTCGCGGGATCAGCCGTCACCTGGAGCTTTGGCGGCGCCATCGCCCGCTTCATCACGCTCTCTGACAGTTGGGCCATCGTATTCTGGCGGGCGAGCTTTGCCGCCACCTTCTTGATCGCCTTCATGCTGTGGCGCGATGGGGCACGCGGCACCCTCTCCCTGTTCCGCAACATGGGCTGGGCCGGAATGGGCGTCGCCCTTTGCTTCGCGATCGCCTCCACGTCGTTCATCGTGGCCCTGGCGCACACCACCGTCGCCAATATCCTCCTGATGCAGGCAGGTGTGCCGCTCATCGCGGCGCTGTTGGCCTGGGCCCTTTTCGGCGAACGGGTGTCCGCGACCACCTGGCTTGCCATCGCCGCGGTGATCGGCGGCGTCGGCATCATGGTGTCGTCCTCGCTCACCGGCCAGGTTTCGCCCATCGGCGACGGCCTGGCGTTGCTCATCTCGATCATGTTTTCGATTGCGACTGTGATCACCCGCCGTGCCGCCCATGTGCGCATGACGCCCGCCGTCTGCCTTGGCGCCTTGCTGGCAATGGCTGTCTCAGGCGCGCTGGCCGGGTCCTATGCCGTCTCGCTCGCCAACGGCGCTTGGCTCTTCCTGTTCGGCGCCATCAATCTCGGCATGGGTCTGGCCATGTTCGCCACGGGCGCACGGCTCATTCCGTCAGCCCTCGCGGCATTGGTCGGTACCCTGGAACCGGTCCTGGGTCCGGTCTGGGTCTGGCTGGTCCATGACGAACTGCCGGGCCCGCGGACCATCATCGGGGGATCGGTGGTCTTTGCCGCCTTGTTCCTGCACCTGTCGATCGACTGGCTGCGCCAACGCAACCGGCGCAACCTGCCGCAGACGATCTAGCTTGTGGCCGCCGACAACGCGGCAATCGCTTCCGGATACCACAGCCAGTTCTGCACCGCCTGGGCATTTTCCACCACGTAGACCGGCCGCTGAAAAACCGGCGCGTTCGCGGCGATGTGGAGCAGTCCGGCGGCCAAATGGGGCGCAGCGATGCGGTGCGGCAGATAACCCGACCCGCCCTTGCGCAGCAGGTGGTCAAGGGCCCAATCCGACGATGCGATGGTCAGGGCCGAGGTCACATCGCTGGGAAAGGCGGCGGCATGTTGGCGGCGGAATTCCTCGCCGTGATCGACATAGACGTAGTCGCGGCCGAGGGTCAGGCCCGCAGCCGGCTGGCGCGACACCAGGACGAGTTCATCGCTGCGGATCACCCGGCTGGTGAAACTCCCCCCGACAGGCGGTGCATAGCAGAAGGCGATGTCGACCAGACCAATGGCCAGCCAGCGGTCGATCATGCGTTGTTCGCCGGGCCAGAAGGCAAGTGCTATGCCGGGGTGCTTGCCACGCAGATGATCGAGAAAGCATTGCCCGAAGTGCTGCCAGAGATCGAACTCTAGGCCGACATTGCAGACCCCCTCGAAGCCCTTGGGCAGCGAGATCTCGGAGCGGGCCTGGCCCCAGAGTTGCACCAACACCTCGGCATAACGCTTGAACTTGAAGCCCGGCGAAGTGAGTTCAGCGCCTGACTTGTAGCGATGCAAGAGCTTTTGCCCCAGTTCCTGTTCCAGCCCATTGATGCGCGCGGTCACGGTCGATTGGGTAACGTTCAGACGGCGCGACGCAGCTACCAGACTGCCTGTTTCGACAACTTCGAGAAAGGTCCGGACTTCATCGAGATTCATGAGACTACTTCGAATAATTCGAATATAATGACCGAAATAATTCGATTTTCAAATCAGAATCACTCTGGCACTGTCGCGGCCTTTCCACCACCAGGGAATGCGCCATGGATTTCATCCACTTCCTGTCGAGCCACATGCTGGACCCCGCAATGGGCGGCAAACGGCTCTATGCGACCATGATCGAGCAGGCGATCCATGCCGAAAAGCTCGGATACCACGGCGTCGGCATTCCGGAGCATCACCTGCTCAATGTGCTGCTCATCCCGTCGCCTTTGCAGATGGCGGTGAAGATCGCGGCCCACACCGAGCGCGTGCTGCTGATGACCTCGGTCTGCCAGCTCCCCTTGCGCGACATGCGAGTCTTTGCGGGCGAAGTCGTGCAGTCGCAGGCGCTTTGTGACGGACGGCTGATGCTCGGCGTGGGCAAAGGTGCATTCGGCTACGAAACCGAGCGGATCGGTGTTCCCTTCGACAAGACCAAGCCCCATTTCGAGGAAGATCTGCAGATCCTCGAGGCGCTGCTCACCCGCGCCGATGTATCGTGGAACAGTCCACGCTACAGTTTTGCGCCGCTTACCATAATGCCACGCCCGGAAGACCCCATCCCGCTGATGGTGGCTGTGATGAACCCGATCGGAATCGAAGCTGCTGCCAAGGCCGGCTATCACGTGCAGACAACGCCCCTCGGTGGCAGCCATCAACAACTTGTGGATCAGGTCGATGCCTTCCGGCGTGGCAAGGCGGCGGCGGGCCGGCCGCTCGACACACGGCTCAGCCTGCAGCGTGGCCTGTTCCTCGTGAACAACGAAACAGACCGTCAGTCGATTGCCGAGTGCGCCCATACCTATTTCAAGAGCTTCGACAATGTCTTCGGCGGGCCTGGCATCGTCGATCAAGGCATCATCCGGCCGCTGCCGCGCAAGCAGACGGTCGAGGAACTGGCCACCAACCTGCTGTTGTGCGGGCGCGACGAGATGATTGATCGGCTCTCGGTCTATGCCGAGCTTGGCATCGATGAAGTGATCGCCACATCGAATTTCGGTCAGGAGCAGCAGATGGTCCTCGACATGATGAGCCAGTTCGCCGAAGAGATCATGCCGCATTTCCGGACACAGAAGAAGGCGGCGTAATACGCGCACTACCATAGGGGAATAACGCACCATGCCAATAATCCGGGTCGAGATGTTCAGGGGCCGCACCGCCGAACAAAAGAAGAAGATCGCCAGGGAGCTGATTGACGGCTTCATCCGCGGCGCGGGCGGCGGCAAGCCCGAGGCCTTTCACGTCGTCTTTACGGACGTCGACAAGACCGACTGGGGCGTGGGCTATGACATGATGAACGAGAAATATCCGGACAAGTAGAATGCCGACACCGATCAGATCCGCCTTTTCCGTCGAAGGTGAAGGTGAGCCGCTGTTCCTCATCCATGGCATCGGCGCATCGCGGGCGTCCTTCGCCGGCCTCATCCCGCATCTTAAGAGCGAGTTCCGGATCATCAGCTACGATCTTCGCGGTCATGGCGCCTCGCCGACACCCAAGCCGCCCTACACGCTCGACGATCTGGTGGAAGACCTCGAAGCCCTGCGCGCCGAACTCGGCGTCGCCAGGGCTCATTTCGCCGGGCATTCGCTGGGTGGCATGATCGGCCCCGCCTATGCCCGGAAATATCCGCAGCATGTGAAGACGCTGGGCCTGTGGTCGACCGCGGCCTTCCGCACGCCCGATGACAGCGCCAAGGTCAAGGGCGTAGTGGCGGCCATGCGGGCAAAAGGTATTCCGCAGGTGCTGGAGACCTTGAAGGACCGGTGGTTCACGCCGGACTTCGCCGCCCACCGGCCAGACGTCATTTCGCGCCGCATGCAGCAAGTGATCGACACCGACCCGGACGTCTTCCTGTCGGTCTTCGACATCTACGCCGAGACCGAGATGTCGCCCTGGCTGCACGAGGTAACGCAACCCTGCCAGGTGCTCACCGGCGAGAACGACGGTGGCTGCAACCCGCGTCTCAACCGGCAGATTGCCGATGCGCTGGCCGACTCAGAACTGGTGATCCTGCCGGTATTGCGCCACGCCATCCTGCTGGAAGCGGCCGATAAGGTGGCGCCGCCGGTTCGGGATTTTCTGCAACGGCATCGCGGCATCTGAAAAGGGTGGATCGGCCCATGATCCTCCATGCCTAGCCGCCAAGAGAAAATATCATGGTTGGTCCGGGGGAACTGTTCCGCTTTGTGGGGCGTAATTGACGATAGAGCGAACCGCGCTCGCCGGCGGTCCCGTCTGCCGGAACACGAGGAGGAACACCCGATGAAGAAGCTGCTTCTTGCCACTGTGTTTGCGTCCATCTTGGCCGGTCCCGCGCTGGCCCACCAGTGCCCTGCTCTTATGGCCCAGATCGACGAGGCCATGAAGACCGCCACCGTCGACGACGCGACCAAGGCAAAGATCACCGAACTGTATGACAAGGGCAAGGCCGAGCATGAATCCGGCGATCATGATGCCTCGGTTGCCGACCTGACCGCAGCGCTCACGCTGCTGGGCATGTAGCATGTTGGCCGGGGTTCTCGGCGGCCGATGCCCTACCCCGTGAACCCCGGATCGCGCCAAACCTCATGGCCGCCGACCACGGTCAGCAGCACTTTGGTCTTTCCGATGTCATAGACGTCTATGTCGAACAGGTTCTGGTCGAGGACGATCAGATCGGCATGTTTGCCATGTTCCAGGGTTCCCGTTTCGGTGCTGCGCCAGGCGGCAGCGGCGGCATTAACTGTATAGCCCTTGATGCATTCCTCAAGCGTCATGCGCTGCTCCGGAAGGAAGGGCTCGGAGTCCCGGCCATGGCGCGGCGCCTGGCGGGTGATCGCCGTCTGCATGATGCGGAACGGGTTGAGAGTCGAAACACCCCAGTCGCTTGACAGCGCAAACCCGCCGCCGGCATCGATGATCGACCGAAACGGATAGTGCCACCGCGCCAGATCAGGTCCCGCCATGGGCACCGCCACCTCGGTAACGGACGGTTCGTTGCGCGCCCACAACGGCTGGATATTGGCCATGACGCCAAGCGTGCCGAAGCGCGGAATGTCTTCCGGCCGCACCACCTGGACATGGGCGAGCTGATGGAGGCTCGGCCAGTCGCCATTCACCGCGCGTGCCGCCTCCAGCCCATCGAGCGCGGCGCGCACGGCCTTGTCGCCGATCACGTGGCAATGGATCTGAAACCGCGCCGCATCGAAGGCGATAAACAATTCGCGCAAGTGGTTCTCG
Source organism: Alphaproteobacteria bacterium (assembly GCA_020441605.1). Next base: position 8,355 of record JAGRLX010000112.1, on the reverse strand, counting down.
CCGAACATCACCGGCGCGTTGCCGCCGGGGCCGTCCTTGTAGCCGTCGATCATCGCGGCGGTGCGGTTCTCGAAAACACCGTCGAGGAAGAACTTTGCGGAGTGTACTTTCAGCATCGCCGAATGATAGTCACGGCGGAAGCCTTGGATGCGCTCCAGTGCCTCCTTCACGGAGTCCGATGGCTCGACCAGTGCCGTCGAGGCAACGCGAACGGTGAGCTCGCCGCGCCGGTCGAGGGCATCGTAGACGCGCAAGTGGCGCGCGGTTACGAGGGCGTCGAGCACGCCGGTGAAGCCGTGCTGATTGGCGTGGCGCTGGCCCCAGCGCACTCCCTCCTCATAGTCCGCGTCGGTGGTCCTCGGCATGCGGTCGCGGGCCCAGTCCATCGCCTTTTCGTTCAGCATGCCGGTGGGTACACCTGCCGCGTCGCGCGAGAAATAGCCATTGTGGGGATCGGACACGCTGGCGTCGAGCCCGATCTCAGCGCATGCTTTCGAGTTGATGATGGCACTGTGGTAGTCGGACGACGACAGGTGAACCGGCCGGCCGGGCACAACCTCGTCGAGCACCTGGCGGGTGAGGTTGTGATCATTGAATACGCCGGTGTACCAGCCATGCCCGTTGATCCAGGCACGGTCCGGATGGGCGCTGGCAAAGCCGGCAAGTTTTTGCTTGAGTTCGGGCAAGCTGAGGATGCCGGCAAGGTCAAGATCGAAGGCCTGGCGCGTGCCGCTTTCCTGCAAGTGAATGTGGGTGTCCTGAAAGCCCGGCAGAACTAGGCGACCACCCGCATCGATCACCGGGCATCCTGGCGACGCCATGGTCCGGACCATCGCGTCATCGCCGGTCGCCACAATCCGGCCGGCACGGATCAGCAAGGCGCTCACCCGCGGACGTAACGGGTCGAGTGTCCTTATGTCGCCATTGGTGATGACCAGTTCAGCCATGTGCCCCCCATTTTCAGGGGCTGACTATGGCCCGATCAGCGAGACGCGCTCAAGAGGCCCTGCATTTGGCGTAGGCCTTGCGATAATGCTTGCGCCATTTCTCATTGGTATGGATGCCGCCGGCCATTGTGCCGCCGACGCCACCGATGATGGCACCCTTGCCCGCACCCTTGCCACCGTCGATGGCCAGACCGATCAGGGCGCCAGTTGCAGCTCCAAGCGCGGTCCCGGCCAGGACGTCCCCGGCATTGGCCCGGCTGTTGGCGTAATCCTCGGCATAGGCCCGGCAGTAAGCTTTGCTCTTGGCTGCCGCCGGTTGCACCACAAACGACCCGGCCATGGCCAGCATTGCCAGTGTCATTATCGTCCTGCCGATGCGATGCATACCGAATCCTCCCGACTCCCAAGGCCAAATGTTGCATATTAACAGATTGTGGCACTAATTGGCACCGCAAGAACCGAGCCAGAACGGCAAACTCTTCCCGTTGCCGGCAAATTGGGTTAATAAATCGTTCATGGCGATATTAACCATACTTCCGGCGGTGGAGAGCAAGCAGCTTGTGCTTCGCGAAATCGAATTGCGCGATGCGGAAGCCTTTTCGGCCTTCATGACCCAATCGGCCTATCAGCGCCATATCGCCATGCGGCTCGCCAACGAGGCCGAGGTCCGGGCCTTCGTCACCCGGTCGGTGGCACGCCAGGGCGACGACCGGCGTAATGTCTTCCACCTCGCTGCCGAGGAAAGATACAGTGGCGAGGCCGTCGGCGATGGCTTCCTGATCATGCAGCGCCCCGATGTGCTGGAGCTTGGCTGGGGCGTTCATCCCGCCATGTGGCGCATGGGCTTCGGCAGTGAAATCGGGCAAGGTCTTCTCGGCATCGCCTTCGAAAGGCTCCATGCCAGCCGGGTGTGGTGCAAGATCATGAGCGCCAACACCTGCTCAACGCGGCTGGCGCGGCGCATCGGTCTCAAGCATATGCAGAGCCATGCCGCCTACCCGGCGGGCGGCGGGCAATTTGCCCCGGTCGAGTTCTACGGCATGTCGGCCGACGAGTACTTCGACCTGCCCTACTGAGTCTTCGGGTCCAGGCAGAATCTGCTTTCTCGACCCTGACCAGGTCAATGCCCCTGGTGCGCAGTCGTTGGCACTGTGTTTCGGACTATTGGCAGGCTTTGAGTGCGGCCTTCGCCTTAGATCAATTTAATTGCCTCCGGTTGTATTTGGCTTCACATTCGCCCGCAGGGTCTAGCTGCAATCACCTCATCTGCAGGAGCGACAATGATGATGAAATCAATTGGAAACGTGCTTCGATGACCATCACTTTGTCTTGGGGCTGTACTGGCCTGCGTTTCAGCTGCACAGGCGGCGATCACGGTCACCACGGCTGAGATTTCCGGCGGGCAGCTGGTGGTCAACGGCACCCGCTCGGGCACGGCGCCCGACATGCGCCTTGATGGCAACTACCTCGCCCCGGTGGTCGGAGGCGCCTGCAGCTTCAACCTCGTTCATGTGCCGCGTGACTGCATCGTCACGCTGGAGACGATCAAGTCCGGCGGCGGCGAGAGCCTCGAGGTCATCATCGCCAATTGCGGGCCCGCCGGCATCAATCCGCGCGGCGAATGGAGTGCCGCTCAGACCTATGTCGAGAATGACGTGGTGACCGGCGGCGGCAATGCCTGGCGGGCCAAGGCCAATGCCGAAGTCAACAAGGGCAAGAAGCCGATCAACAATCCGGACTTCTGGGAGTAGTTCGTCGGGCGTGGCGCGCCAGGCATCCAGGGCGCGACCGGTCCCGCCGGTCCGCAAGGCCCGCAAGGGGATCAGGGACCGCAGGGCGTCGCCGGTCTCGATGGTGCAACCGGTCCGCAGGGTCCGGCTGGCGCCGATGGAGCACCGGGCGCTGACGGTGCCACAGGTCCGCAAGGTCCGCAGGGTGTCGCCGGGCCGGCAGGTCCAACCGGACCACAAGGGCCGCAGGGTCCCTCCGGCGTGGTAAGTCTTCAACAGCACTTCGATGTTGGCAGCGATCCCACGGCTGAGCTCTCCTTCCTGAGCGCGGGTCTGGCCGTGTTTGTCGCGAGTGGCGAGAAGGTTCATGTAACGGCAAGCAAGGCTTTCGGCACCACCTCGCCGGGAGGCGCCGAGGCTCTGCACCTTTACATGTGTTAGCAGCTCGTTGAGCCGCCAGGTCCGCTGGTCGTGGGAGGCGATGGCGTACTCGGCATCCGGGCTGCCCAGAACACCCGCAACATCCAGACCCTGTCCTGGAACTTCTATGGCCTGTCGGGAATCTATAGATTTGGCTTGTGCGGGCATTCCCCGGACTTCGCAAACTGGAATTCCAACGAGTACAGCTATGTCACGGCGCTGAAGGTCCAGTGACCGCGCGGCCAAGACCGGACTGCGGGCGGGCCCCGAGGCCCGCCCTTTTCTGTGCTGGGACCCGCGCCCCATATGCTTTAGGATCGTCATGGATGCTGGCCCAGCCGCAAGAGGAGGACGACCATGGCCGCCATACCCCCCATCTGTGATTTCGGCTGGAAAGCACCAGACTTCAGCCTCAAGGGCGTCGATGGCCGCACGCACAGCCTGACTGAACTGGCCGGGCCGAAGGGAACCCTGGTGGCTTTCATCTGCAACCACTGTCCCTATGTGAAGTCGATCATCGGCCGGCTGGTCCGCGATGCCGAAGACCTCAAGACCCTTGGCATTCACACGGCGGCGATCTGCTCCAACGACGCCGAGACCTATCCCGAGGATGGCTTCGATGGCATGGTGGCCTTCGCCCGCCAGCATGGCCTCACTTTTCCCTATCTCCAGGACGAAAGCCAATCGGTGGCGCACGCCTATGGCGCTGTATGCACGCCGGATTTCTTTGGCTTCAACGCGGAGCTCGAACTTCAGTACCGGGGCCGACTTGATGCATCGCGCAAGGAGCTGATCCCCGATGCGCGGCGCGATCTCTTCGAGGCGATGAGGCAAGTTGCGGAAACCGGGCGCGGCCCTGCCGAGCAGATCGCCTCGATGGGTTGCTCGATCAAGTGGAAGGCCGCGTAGCTCGCGGGCGGCATGAGGGCCAATGGAGGGCTGTTGGCTCTTAAGGCCAGTCGTCTGCCAATTCCACGATCAAGTTCGTGATCACGACCTCTCCCCTATCTTCCGAGATGATCCGGATATCGGCATAGCTGTCAGTCGCGATGAACGTCCCTTCAAAGGGTCTGAGCTTGTAGGTCCCTGCTGGCATGATGACGGGGCGGACCCGCCATTCCGGATCGACGGCGATGCTGGCGCCTCCGTTCGAGGTCAGATTTCTCGCCGCACCCATGAAGCGGATTTTGTAGGTTTGACCTGGCACAAGCGAGACGCGCCGCGCGGTGGTTCCGTAGACATGCGGTCCTCTTGCCGACTCGTTCTTGATATACAGGCCAGTCTTGGCGTCGCGGTTCTGCAGCGTGATCACCGTCGCCGTGGCCTTCGCGCCGCGGGACGTCCACCAGATACCCTTCTCTCCATAAAGAACATTGTTCCCCCATGGGCCGGACGGTGCACCGAAATCCTCGAAATCCGATTGCAGGACAATATTCGCAGATTCAGGCTGACCGGCCTGATCATCCTGACTGCTCTGGTCGCCCTGATTGGTTTGATCGCCATTGCCGTTTGGCGTCTCGCCCTCTTCCAGGCGGCGAAACCTGTAAATCACCGGCTCTTCGTTACAATTGCCACCGTCAGTAATCGCCACCCTGATCTTGATTTCGTAGTAACCCTGATTCACAGCCGTGCTGATGAAACCGCCGAGACCAGCCGTCACTCCGCGCGCGATGGTACTCTGATAGGGCGTCCAGACGATGAAAGGCTGACCATAGGGACCGAACTCCTCACCCGGGTTCCGCACCGCTTCAACAGTCGTCATGACTCGAAATACCGTGCCCCGCCGCATGTCTTGCGCCGCCAGATACATCACCAGCCGGTCGACACGCATATCGTGAATTGGCCTCGTCCACTCGATGAGGGACATGATTTTCCACTGCGAACTCATGTCCTCACCATTCTCGATGAGCACACGACCGTCCACCTCGCCTTCCTGTTCAATGTCGGGGTCGGCATTGCCTTTCAGAATTGGCTCGGTCCATTTGATCTGGGAACCGCAGTCCGGAGAGAAAGCCAATTCAGGCTTTCTGACTGTCTCGACCAATATGTATGTCGGCAATGGCGTTTGCGCCACGGCCGGAGCGGCCGCAAGCATCAGCATTGCTGAGAATAGAAACCTGTACATTCTTGTCCTCCACAGTTCCTGCATTCAATGCTACTTGCTGCCAGCTCCTGTAGGTCGGATATCTCTCCCGCACTCCCCGCGGGGATGATGCAGCCCATGATACCCGCGATCAAGTAGACGAACAAAAATGCCGCAGATCTGGTGTAGGGCGCAATTTCTGCGAGGCGAATGTAGAGTCATGCGGCACGTGCTGCAGTCGCACAGACCTGATCATGTCGACTGGCAATGCCACAGGATGGCTGGCAATCTGGGTTCGTGCCAGCAGGCATGGTGTGTGATCGCAGACCGAGGGGGGATTTATTGTCCTGCCTCATCACATGACGGGCATTTCACGCTGGCTTCACGCTCAAATTGCATTGATCTCCTACGTTCGCATGGTCAGCTAGGAGGTATCGTTCATGTCTCAATGCAACTTGCGCGCCATGATTTCCGTCGCCGCAGCCGTGATTGCGTCTGCCGTCACCCTGTCCGCAGCGCAAGCTGCCATCACGGTCACCACGGCCGAGATTTCCGGCGGGCAGCTGGTGGTCAACGGCACCCGCACCGGCACCGGCGCGCCGCCGCAGATGCGTCTGGACGGGCAGTTTCTGACTCCTATCGCCGGCGGCACTGGCGCCTTCAGTTTCAACCTGGTCTATATGCCGCCCGACTGCATCGCCACCCTGGAAGCCATCAGGACTGACGGCGGGGTGCGCGAGGCTCTCGACGTGGTGATCGCCAATTGCGGACCGGCCGGCCCGCAAGGGCCACAAGGCAACACGGGCGCAGTTGGGCCGACGGGACCTCACGGACCTCAGGGACCTCAGGGGTCGCAAGGAGCGCAAGGCCCGCAAGGGACGGCGGGCATCGTGTTGGCATCGTCGCTCGGCGGTCAGGGTTCTGTTCTCAGCAGCAGTATAGGTTTCCTTACACCGACATTGAGCTCCACCATCCTGAGCGGGCAGAAAGTCCATGTGACCGCCAATAAGGTATTCGGCACCTTAGGCAGGCCCGTGGGCGCTAGACAGTTGGATCTATTCATGTGCTACGAGTCAACGGCACCCTATGGCCGGCTGAGAACTGCGGGGCTTGGCCTCAAGAATCTTAGCGCTCGCGCAAATACCCGATTTGTCCAATCCATGACTTGGGTCTTTAGTGATCTTGCACCTGGGAACTATCGTTTCGGCATGTGCGGCAGTTCCCCGGATGCGGCAAATTGGAACTGGAACGATGTAGGCCTCGTGTCTGGAATCATTGTGAACTAGGCACACACTGTCATCAGGCAGGTCCGCCCTTCGGGCTGGCAGTGATACCGGGAACGCGGCTTCCCTATACCTCCTTGCAGGATTGAATGAGTCCGGTATTTCGGTGGTATGGCAAGCAATCCGGCGGCGGGCCGCTGCTCTCGCCCTCCAGTCGCATTCTACCGGCAATTGCCCGGCAGCGGCCGACCCCTGAGGTAGCTCGTGAGCCAGGCGACGGCCCCGGGCGCCGCCGCAGCGGCGGAGGCGCCATGCCCCTTGGCCTTCACCGGCGCGTAGCGGATCGGCACGCCCTGCCTGCAGCTGTTGCGGATGAATTGCAGTGTCACCTCCGGGCGCACCAGTGCGTCGGTCGTGCCTTGCGCCACGAAGAGCGGCACCTTGCTCCGCAGGACGAACTTCGAGTTTTCCATCAGGAGATCGCTCCATGGCCGGCGCGACGTCGGATCGAAGTTGAGGAATCTCCGGCTCAGCGGCTTCTGCGCCGCCAGCACGTCGAGTTTGCTGCCGAGATCGTCAACGCAGTTGCTATTGACGTCATCGATCACATCCATCACGGAGTCATCGACCAGCGGGCGCAGGGACACGTCGTACTTGCGGCTCCAGGAGGCGAGGGTCATCGCAGCGAGCACCCGCCCCTCGACCGAGTGGAGGTCGGCCTTGAGAAGCCTGGCGAGATCGGTCGGAGGAGCGACGACGGCAGCGGCCCTCAGGGAGAGTTCGGGTGCATAGGTCGAAGCTTCGTCGGCAGCGAAGAGTGCGGCATGTCCGCCCTGAGAAAATCCCCAGAGCGCGTAGTTGCTGCTTCCGCCCACGCCGGGGATCTGCCGGGCCGCCCGCACAGAGTCGATCACCGCGTAGGCCTGGCCTTTGCCGACAAGGTAACCGATGGGTCCTTCCGTGCCCAGTCCCGGATAATCGGAAGCAGTCACGACCACGCCGCTGGCGACCAATTCGTTCAAGCCCTCGATGGCCTTGATCGGACTCTGGCGCAACGAAGGCGCGCATTTGCGAGCAATGCCGGTGGTGGGGTGGGCCCAGGCCACGAAAGCGCGCTCCATCGGTATCTTCGGTGCGCGGTCCGGCAACACCACCATGCCGGTCGAAAAGACCGGGCGCAGGCGGTAGTCCCGGGTCACATAGAGAATTCGCCAGGCCTTGGCGCGATAAAAAGCCGGCAGGCGCATCCGCTTGTAGTCGAGCAGCGTGCCAGCTTCGAACTGCATGTGCCGGGCGGGAACGGTAGCCATGGCGGCGCGGCCTGGCTTGGCGGCAACCGGATCTACGGCGAGCGGCAGGAGGCAGGTGGCAGCCAGGACGGTCAAGCCGAGGCGGCTGAAACGGACGATGATGGCGAGGATGAGCATGGCGTCTTCTAGATCAGTCTAGATCCGAACGGAATGCCCTGTTGGCAGCCGGTGCCGTGCTGTCAGACTGGCGTGGCAGGCCCAAGCAGGAATTGTCCGGGTTGAACGGCAGCGGGCCCCGGCAAAGCTTCGAGATCAAGCACGGACAATCGAGCTGCACATCACATATATTTTCTCATACCATGAGCTGATCAGAAATTTTTTATCGCTCAATTATAAGTATATATCGGTTGCAATTGATCTCGTTTGATTTAACGTTGCCTGGGGGCTGAACAATACAATTCTCACAAAAATGGGGCGATGGCCATGACAAGATCCAATTATCGATATTCTGCATTTTCAGCAATCTGCTTTGCGGGTTTTCTGTCCTATGCTTCATCCGCCAATGCAGAGATCACGGTCACCACGGCCGAGATTTCCGGCGGGCAGCTGGTGGTCAACGGCACCCGCACCGGCATCGGCACTCCGCCGCAGATGCGCCTGGACGGGCTGTATCTCACTCCCATCGCCAGCGGCACCGGCGCC
>JAGRLX010000454.1:1937-2182 GCA_020441605.1 Alphaproteobacteria bacterium | reverse complement strand
ACGCCCGGCATGATCGCCCTGTTCCGCAAGGCCGGCGTCGACCAGGCTGTCGCCGCGCTGGAAACGATCTATGGCGAAGAGGTCGCCCATGTCGCCTATGGCTCGAAGTGGTTCCACTTCTTGTGTGGCCGCGCCGACCGCGACCCAAAGGATGTGTTCCACAGCCTTGTCCACCGCTATTTCCCCAGCCCGCTGAAGCCGCCCTTCAACGAAGAAAAGCGCGCCGAGGCCGGAATGCCGCCCGA
>JAGRLX010000454.1:1045-1874 GCA_020441605.1 Alphaproteobacteria bacterium | reverse complement strand
GCTGCATGGCCGAAACGCGCCCAAGCCCCTGCGGCATCGGCGAATTTCTGCCCATTTCCAAGACCAAGCGCCGATTTTCCTGATACGTTAAGTGTTTGGGTTGCCTGATTGACCTTCCCCGGATATGCGTTTTCGCCGGGGATCGGTGAACGTTGGGAGTTCACCGGCTTCGAGGGGATGGGACAGGAATTTCGAGCGTGCGGACGCGTCTGGCGATAAAGACTCATGCCGTCATGGAACGGTTGTTTCCCGAGCGGCGACTCTTTCTGAAATCCGACAGCGACACGCGCTTCATCCGGCTCCGATCGGAAACCCAGCTCTTCGCCTATCTCGGCGCCAGTCTCGTGGTGGCCTGGGCGATCATCGCCACTGCCGTGCTGCTGATGGACAATATCGGCGCCTCCAACTTCCGCGACCAGGCGATCCGCGACCAGAAGACCTTCGAGGAGCGGCTGAACACCCTCTCGGCCGAACGCGACACCCGCGCCGAAGAAGCCCGCGCCGCGCAAGAGCGTTTCAACACCGCCCTGCGCCAGATTTCCGCCATGCAGTCCGAACTGCTCGCCTCGGAAACCCGCCGGGCCGAGCTGGAAACCGGCATCGACGTGATCCAGGCCACCCTCCGCGACACCATGCGCGAGCGTGAAAGCGCCCGCACCGAACTCGCCGAACTCCAGGCCGAAGCCGCCGAAAACGGCACCCGCACCGCCAGCGCCGACGCGGCGCCGGTGCCGATGAACTTCATGGCCGAGGCGCTGGCCGACACCGCGCAGCAGCGCGACCAGGTGATGGCCGACGCCCGCTATGCGCTGGACGAGCGCGACAAGAT
>JAGRLX010000454.1:0-1000 GCA_020441605.1 Alphaproteobacteria bacterium | reverse complement strand
ATGACCCTGTCGGTCGAACCGCTCGACGCCATGTTCCGCAACGCCGGCCTCTCGCCCGAAGGCCTGATCGACCAGATTCGCCGCGGCTACAGCGGCCAGGGTGGACCGCTCACCCCGCTCTCCTTCTCGACCAGCGGCTCGGAACCCTCGCCCGAGGATATCCGCGCCAACAAGATCCTCACCCGGATGGATCTGCTCAACATGTATCGCATCGCGGCCGAGAAGGTGCCCTTTGCCAGCCCCGTCCGCGCCGCCGTGCGCTTCACCAGCGGCTTTGGCGTCCGCCGCGACCCCAAGACCGGCGGCTTGAGACAACACAACGGCACCGACCTCGCCGGCGAATACGGCACCAAGATCTATGCCACCGCCGATGGCGTGGTCAGCCATGCCGGCTGGCTCTCGGGCTTCGGCCGTCTGGTCAAGATCAAGCACGCCTTCGGGATCGAGACCTACTATGCGCATACTTCGGCGATTCACGTCGAGGTCGGTCAAAGGGTCTCGCGCGGGGACTACATAGCTGATATGGGTAACTCTGGACGCGTGACCGGCACTCATCTTCACTACGAAGTGCGGGTCAACGGCACTCCCGTCAATCCGATGATCTATCTCAAGGCTGCGACCAATGTTTTCAAAAAGCAAAATCAACGAGCCCGCAAAGCCACCCGCTGACGACTCGGCCCATACCGTGCCGTCTGCGGCGACCAGCACGCCCTCCCCGAGCGAGTTCAAGGCGGCCGCGCCCAAGCCCAAGCCGCCGGCTTCGACCCTCTCGGCCGACCTGCACATCACCGGCAACATCAAGACCTCCGGCGACATCAACGTCGAGGGCTCGGTCGAAGGCGACATCCGCGCCCACCTGCTGACCATCGGCGAAAGCGCGACCGTGAAGGGCGAAGTGACGGCGGACGACGTGGTGATCAACGGCCGCATCGTGGGCCGTGTGCGCGGACTGAAAGTGCGCCTGACCTCGACCGCCCGGGTCGAAGGCGACATCATCCAC
>JAGRLX010000111.1 GCA_020441605.1 Alphaproteobacteria bacterium | reverse complement strand
CGGGATCAAGGAGAAATACGAGCTTCATCATGGCGTGCGGATCACCGATTCGGCGATCGTTGCCGCCGCGACGTTGTCCAACCGCTACATCACCGATCGTTTCCTGCCCGACAAGGCCATCGACCTCATGGATGAGGCCGCGTCGCGGCTGCGGATGCAGGTCGACTCGAAGCCGGAAGAACTTGATGAACTCGACCGCCGCATCATGCAATTGCAGATCGAGCGCGAGGCCCTCAAGAAGGAGACGGACCAGGCTTCGAAGGACCGCCTGCAGAAGCTTGAAAAGGAGCTTGCCGATGTCGAGGAAAAATCAGCCACTCTGACCCGCCGCTGGCAGGAGGAGAAGGACAAACTCGCCTCGTCCTCGAAAGTGAAGGAAGAATTGGAGAAGGCCCGCTTCGAACTCGATCAGGCTCAACGTCAGGGCGATTTCGCCAAAGCGGGCGAGTTGGCTTACTCCACCATTCCCGGACTCGAAAAGAAACTCAAGGAAGCGGAAGCTGCCAGCGAATCCAAGATGCTGGAAGAAGCAGTCACCGAAAACCATGTGGCGCAGGTTGTGTCGCGCTGGACCGGTGTGCCGGTTGACAAGATGCTCGAGGGCGAACGCGAGAAGCTGCTTCACATGGAAAAGGATCTGGGCCGTCGGGTGGTGGGCCAGGAAGAGGCCGTGGTTGCTGTTGCGACCGCGGTGCGTCGGTCGCGCGCCGGACTGCAGGACCCTAACCGGCCCATGGGCAGCTTCATGTTCCTCGGCCCCACGGGGGTGGGCAAGACCGAGCTCACCAAGGCGCTTGCAGCGTTCCTGTTCGACGACGAGCATGCCATGGTCCGCATCGACATGTCGGAATACATGGAGAAGCATTCGGTTTCCCGTCTTATCGGTGCTCCGCCCGGCTATGTCGGCTATGATGAGGGCGGCGCTCTGACCGAGGCCATCCGGCGCAGGCCCTATCAGGTCGTGCTGTTCGACGAAATCGAGAAGGCCCACCCCGACGTCTTCAACGTCCTTCTACAGGTCCTGGATGACGGCCGGCTGACGGACGGACAAGGCCGTACCGTGGACTTCAAGAACACGCTGATCATCATGACCTCGAACCTTGGCAGCGAATACCTGGTGAGCCTCGGCGAAGCTCAGGATGTAGACGCGGTTCGCGATCAGGTGATGGGCGTGGTGCGGGGTCATTTCCGGCCCGAGTTCCTGAACCGGCTTGACGAGATCATCCTGTTCCACCGGCTGAAGCGCGAACACATGGGCGCCATCGTCGACATCCAGATCGGTCGGCTTCGGAAGCTTCTTGGCGATCGCAAGATCTCCATAGAGCTGTCCGACGCGGCGCGGAACTGGCTTGCGGACAAAGGCTATGATCCGGCCTACGGGGCACGACCGCTCAAGAGAGTGATCCAGAAAAATGTTCAGGATCCGCTCGCCGAGGAGTTGCTGGCCGGCAGGATCAAGGACGGTGACACCGTGCACCTGGACGTCACGGCCGGAACGCTCACTTTCAACGGCCTCGCTGTCGGCGGGAAAGCGGTTGACCCCAAGGTGGTGAGCCTGCACTGACCCTGTGCAATACTGACCATATCGAATTCGCAATCAGGAATGGCCGGGCCCCTCCCCGGCCATTCGCCGTTGTTCCGATCGGGAGCACAGGATTCCGCTTGTCAGGCATCAATCGGGCGCCGGGTACGGCGTTTCGCCCTTTCCACGGCTTCGTCAGCGCCGCGTGTCTGATGATAGAGGGCGTGGTCCTCGAATTCATGGGAGTCCGGCGGCGTCACTGCGGCATCGCGATAAGTGTCGCGGTGCGGATCGCGGCGGATGCGCCAGAGCGCAAGCCTCAATCGCCCGAACCGCCACGCATAAAGAATGCCGAATAGTGCCAGGTCGAGCGCCAGCCGGGGATAGAAGACCAGAGGGCTCTCGATTGGCCGCCCCGGCCGGCGGTCCTTGCGATACCGACGAGGGAAAAGTCCCCACTCAAAGCGGTAATGACGAAAATAGCCGGTATTATAGATCGACAGCAACGTAAACAGCACGACAATGCGCCAAGCCTTTCCCTGCCCGGTGGCATAGGCACGCCGCAGCACCGTCACCATATGGTCGTGGCAATAGTATCGCGCCCACAAGTCACTGTAGGTGCGGTCTGCCTCCTCGTCGCTCATGACAGGATGCTTGGTGACGCGGTGCAGCAGGTCATACTTGTTGAGGTCAGGATCCATCCAAACGCCCTGATCGACCAGCCGCCTATGGTCTTCGCAACCAGGCAACGGAGTCAGGTAATTCAGAAACAGAAAGTCGAGCGGCAACTCCCGTTTGATGATCTCGATGTCGTTCAACAGCGACTGGCGCGTGTCGTTGGGAAAGCCAACAATATAGCCAGCCGAGATCATGACCGGATGCTTCTTCCATGCCAGCAGCATCTCGCGGTAGTCGGTGATGCGGTTCTGCTTCTTCTTGACCGCTTGAAGATTATCGGAGTTGATGTTTTCGAGGCCGACGAAGACTTGATGGACACCGGCCTTCACCGCCTTCTCAATGAAGCCGGCAATATGGTGACAGAGCGTGTCGACCTGGATGGTCAGAAAGAGCTTGCGGCCGGTCTCTTCCATCACCCGGATGATCGTATCGAACAGCTCTTCCCAATTCTTGTTGCGGGCCAAATTGTCATCGGTGACGAAAAACCGGTCGATTCCCTCGGCCAGATTGGCCTTCAGTATCGCCTCCAGATCGGCGCCCGTGCGAAAGCGGCTCTTTCGTCCCTGAACGTTGATGATGGTGCAGAAAGAACATTGGAACGGGCAGCCTCGGCCAACGTCAAAGCTTGAGACCGAACTGACCGTGCGCTTCACGACGTCGCGTGGCAGAAAGGGGATTGGTTCCCCTGCAATATTCGGCAAGGCGTTCAGGTAGTCATAGACTGGCTTTAGACTACCCGCCGCGGCATCGCGCAGCACCTGGTCCAGCCGCCCCTCTTCCGCCTCGCCGAGAAACAGCGATACGCCCATGGCGAGTGCTTCTTCTATCTCGGGCGTTGGCATCTTCAACATGGCGTAGACGCCAGAAACGTGAAAGCCGCCGACGCAGACCGGAATGCCCAGAGCGCGGAATTTCCGCGCCAGGTCGAGTGCGCGGGGAAATTGATTTGTCTGCACGCCGGCAAGTGCGACGAGGCCATTGCCCTTCCCGATTTCACGCGCGATCTTCTCCGGCTCTACCCTGCGATTGCCTTCATCGACCGGCTCAATCACGATCTCGACGTCGTGCCCGAGCACCCGGCGCCGATTGCAATCGCGGGCAAGGCCCACGATGCACGCCAGGGAATTGGATGGCACCGTCGAGCGCCACCATTGAATGGGATAACCCTGGTCATCGTATCGGGTCGGCTTGATTACGACGAGGCGAAAGACATCTGGCATGACATGTTCAGTTCAATTTCCGAAAGCAACGGGCGATAAGTCGCGATCAACGCATCGCCAACACACTGGCCGCCGCTTTGATTCTGACGCAACTTTCCGCTCGCGAGCGATTCCATTTGCTCGCCTGCTACGCTAAATTGATAGTGTTGCACACGCAGCTCGCGTCTGCAACGGCTGCAGGGTTCAGGCAGGTCGGCTTCAAAGAAACGATTGGGGATGGCAGTATCCAGCAGCTCATGACCCTCGACGACTACAATCGCTTCTGCGCCGGCCTGCCCTGCACCGCCCATGTCGTTCAATGGGGCGGCGCGCATGTCTGGAAAGTTGGCGGCGCAAGCGGAAAGGTCTTCGCCGTTGCCTGGCCGGAGGCGAATTCGACCCTGCATGTCACATTCAAGGCATCCGACATGAGCTACGAGTTGCTCAAGAACCAGCCCGGCATGCTGCCAGCTCCCTATTTCGCCTCACGCGGCATGAAATGGCTGCAACATCGAAGTTCCGAGACCGTCGACGATGCGGCTCTTCGTGACTATCTGCGGGCGAGCCACAGGATGGCGGCCGGCGGCCTGCCCAAGCGGGTGCAGCGCACACTGGGGCTGATGGCTTGAGGTCCACCTGGCGCAGCGGACTGTTGACGGGGCTGTTGATCCTGTGCCTCGCGGCCGCCGGCCTGTATGGCACGCGGAGCTACCGCACATTCGTGCTGCTGCGGGCTGCCCAAAGCCTCAATGTGCCGCAAACCAGTTCGATCCGTGCCTGGATGACGCTCGACTATCTTTCCGCTGCCTATGGCGTTGGCCGGGCGAGACTGATCGAAGGCCTCGGATTGGCGGCGGCAACCGATGGTGCCTTGTCGATCCGGACCATCGCCGAACGTCGCAATGAACAAGCCTTCGATGTGGTGGCCGAAGCGCAGACCGTGATTGCAGGGCTCGTCGATCACGGCCCATCGCAGTCATCACCGGACAGCGAAGACAGTGTGCTGGACCAGGTGTCGGCAAGCATGCTGTCGGGAGTCCTTGTCTATGGTTATCCGGTCCTGCTGGCGATCGTGTTTTTCGGCTCACTGGGCCTTCCGGTGCCGGCAGGACCGGTGACGGCCTTTGCCGGATCACTCGCCGCCAGTGGACAGATGGCCGTGGCGCTGACTTTTCTTATCGCGGCGACAGGATCGCTGCTTGGCGATCTCGCAGCCTATGCCATCGGGCGCGCCGCGCGACCCTCCTGGCTTCTCCGCTGGGGACGCTACATCGGATACACCGACAAGACCCGCGCTCGGACCCAGGACCTGTTTCAGCGCTGGGGTGGTGCGACGGTCTTTCTTGGCATGTCGCTCTTGTCCCAGGTCAGTTCCGTCGTGGGCGTCATCGCCGGCATCAGCCGCTGGTCGCTCTTGCGCTTTGCCGCTGCCGCAGGGGCCGGCCGGTTGGTCTGGACCCTCGGCTATTTCGGCCTCGGCCTCCTCGTCGGCACGAATTTCGCGGCAGCGAGCGGGTTTCTCGGCAATGTCGGCGCCCTCGTCCTTTCACTGGCAGGGGCAACGGCAAAGGCGTTCCTGCTGTACGGCAAGACGGGAGCCAGGACTTGACTTGCCTGTCCGATCAGAGCGTGAGACCCGCCGGAAGGTCCTCGCCGATCGTCTTGCGAAGCCTCGCGAGCGTGGCCAGATCGCGCACCCATTCGTAGTGTATGCCCTTGCAGGTGGTGATGATGCCGCCGGCCGCGGCGATGCGCCGGATCCCCGCCTCGTGGTGCGGCGGCGGAGAGGCGGTGGCGTCGCTGATCACGGCGACGCGATAGCCTTCGGCCATGAGGCCAAGGGCAGATTGGGCGATGCAGACATCGGTTTCGAGACCCACAAGGACGCATTCCTTGCGCCCCGTCCGGTGGACGTCATCGAGGATGGCTGGCGTGCCTGCCAGACCGAAGACCAACTTGTCGTGTACATGCGTGCCCTGCGGCAATTCCTTCACCAGATCGGCGACAAGGGGGCCATCATTCGTCACGTCCTCCGCGGTTGCAATGATCGGGATGTCGAGTGCTTGCGCCACGCGCATGAGCCATGCGATCCGAGCCACGAGGGGTCTGCGCCAGGGCTGCGGGAGCTTGTCGAGAAAATACTGCTGCACGTCGATGACGATCAGGCAGGACGTGGTGCGGTCGAAGAGCATCACTTCACCTCCGGGGCCGCATGTCGCGGGCGGCAAGATAGATCACGAGGGCGATAAGCAGCAGAATTCCGTAAAAGAGGTGCAGATCAGCATAGGCTTCGGTGGCAGGCTTCCCGGCCAATCGTGCCATCATGGCGCCGCTCAGGGGCTGCATCAGGCCGGCACCGCCAAGGAACAGCACATTCAGCAGGGTGATGCCGCGGCCCAGCAGGTGATCGGGCACGAAACCGCGGCCATGCGCCATGAGAACCCCATAGGTCATGCCAAAGGCGCCAAGAGCCGCCATCATGCCGACGGCCGGGATCAAAGCGAGATCCAGGGTCGCCAATGCGATGAAGCAAGCAGCGGTCGCCATGGTTCCGGCCACGACGATCCACTTGCGGGTGCCGAGAACCCGGTCAAGCGGACCATAGACCATGGCGCCGAACGACATGGCCGCTGCCATGGCCAGCAAGGCGTTCCCGCGCGCCACTGGTTCGAGGCCGAAGACGTCGGACAGAAACGGGCCGGCCCAGAGACCTCGTTCTGAAAGAACAGTCGAATAGCCAATGGCGGTAATCGGCAGCAGCGGCCAAAGACCGCGGATAGACAAGATCGCAATGATGCCGTGAAGGAATCCAGCCTTGTCATGATGCTCGACCCGTGGCGGATCGCGCAGAAGAAGCGCGATCGTCACGGCCGAGACGCCGGTTGCCAGCGCAATCGCAAACATGGCGTTTCGCCAACCGATGGTCTGTGCCGCCCAGGCGAGTGGCGCGGCCGCAAGGAGGTTTCCGGCTGAGCCGATCCCCAATAACCATGAACAGAGCAAGGCGAACTGGTCCGGGCGGTGCACCCGGCCAAACACATAGATGGCGCCCATGTAGACTGAGCCACAACCAATGCCGATGAGAACCATGGCGGCATTGAGCGCCGCGGCACTGTCAGCCTGTGCAAAGAGGATGGCGCCGGCGACCGCGAAGGCCATGAGACTGGCAACGGTGCGGCGTGGTCCAAGGGTATCCAGGGCCCAACCCACAGGAAACTGCATGGCCACAAAACCCCATATCCAATAGGCCTGCATGTTGCCGAGGGCTTGCGGCCCAAGATGCATCTCCAGGGCCAGTTCGGGCGCGATAACGGCCAGAAAGGAACGGTAGAACTGGCTCAGCACATAGGCGGCCAAGAATGTCAGAAACACGCGCACGGGTGAAGTCTTCGCAAGGCTTCACCGCCCGCACAAGCCCCCCGCTTCAAAATGCAGAACTTGGGCTTGCCTTCTGGCCCGTGGCGTATTAGACAGCCTCCCGTTGTGCGCCCTTAGCTCAGCTGGATAGAGCNNAACGGATTTCTAATCCGTGGGTCAGAGGTTCGAATCCTTTAGGGCGCGCCATTCTTTTCATAGACTTAGCCAAATCTTCGACCTCTGTTAGTCGCAACCTAGTCGCACATTTGACGGGTACAGTTTGGTGTCGCGCAGTGTTGAGGCATGTGCATCCCTAGTTTCGCGGGAGAGGGCGTGGCGCGTTAGAATTCAACTATATGACAGATACGCTGAAGGTGACGGTCGAACAGGCCAAGGCACTGCCGGAGGTGCGCCAAGCGGAAATCGCCGAGACCATCAGGTTGCTCCTCGATCAAGAGCCGCAGATGCCGGTGATATTGTGCCAAAGTTTGGTCTATTGAGAGCTGGTATCAGAAGCGGGTTGCCCAACTCCAGAAATCGAATCTCGCGGACATACGCTGGCTCAGGTTTCACCTTTGTGCCTGAGTAGGATCCTTGCTCCGCAGACCCACCGTCACAAGTGTGCCACCTGCGGCCTTCGATGCATAATGAGAACGTGCTGCAATTGGTCCCGTGACACTCCAATGTAGCTCGCAAGACTGGTCATCTGTTGCGACCGAGAATACTATCGCAGCCAGATGACATAAGTGCGGGATCCAGGCGATCCGCGCGGCTGATACTACTGGGGTTATCGGTCCAAAGAGTGGTAGGCTATCGGGAGGCGCACCAGGCGAGAATGGCACCTTGGCAATGGCTGATTGACGCCCCATGACGCCGCCGTGCTGACCGTTAGTGCAGTCGCCTCAAGTGTTGCGAGACCTAACCCGACCTGTAGCCACGCCGCATCCGGGCTTCGAGCCTTCGAGCCAGCAGGGAAATAGGCCAAGCCAGGATGAAATAGATCACGGCGGCCAACAAGAAAAGATGCATCGGCAGGAACGACATCATGGCCAGGTCCTTGGAGCGCAACATCAGTTCTGGCACCGATATGAGAGAACATAGCGACGTGTCCTTCAGCAGGCTGATGAACAGATTCATCATGGGCGGCAGGACGACGCGCATCGCCTGCGGCAGGATGATCCAGCGGAACGTCGCGATCGGCGTCATGCCGACGGCGGAAGCCGCTTCGCGCTGCCCCTTGTGGACGGCGAGAATGCCGGCGCGAAACACCTCCGCGAAATAGCCACCACCGCTCATGCCAAGGCCGATGAAGCCCGCAACGAATGCGTCGAGGACAATCCCGAGCGGAACAAGGCCGAAGTAGAGTAAGAATAGAATGGCCAGCGCGGGCACGCCGCGTGCCAGCTCGACATATGCCGTCGAGGCCATCCGCAAGACCCTATTGTGGGACAGCTTGCCCAGTGCCAGGAGGATGCCAAAGAGCACCGCAAGAAGAAAGGACACGAAGGTGAGCTTGATGGTGAACCAGACCGCGGGAACCAACTGCGGCCACCAACTGGGCCAGTTCTCCGAATAGGTCGCGAAGAAACCGAGAAGATCATTCATCTCTGCCAGGCCCTCTGCTTACGCTCCAGTCCATCGACGAGTCGCGCCATTGGAAAGGCAAGTGCGAAATAGAGCAGCGCCACCAGCACATAGATGAACGTCGTTTCGAAGGTGGACGTCACGAGGTTGCGCGCATAGAACATGATCTCTGGCGCGGCGATTGCGGACACAACCGCGGTATCCTTGAACAAGGCGATACCGTAATTGCCGATTGGCGGCAGCGTAATCCGCCACGTTTGCGGCAGCACGATGTAGCGCATGGACATTGCAGGCGTCATTCCAACCGCGGCTGCAGCTTCGCGCTGTCCGGCATGAATTGCGCCGATGCCAGAACGGAAGACCTCCGACAACACTGCACTTCCGTTCAACCCGAGCCCAATCACGGCCGCCAGAAAAGACGGGATTTGATACCCAAGGTAGGGAAGTCCGAAATAGATGAGGAAGAGCTGCGCCAGTACGGGGGTATTCCGAAACACCTCGACATAGCCAACGATCAGCCAATTGAGCCACGTAATCCTGGCCCGCTGAACAAGCGCCAATCCCAGACCGAGAATGATCGCAATGATCAAGGATGCAATTGTGATCACAAGCGTCGTAACGGCCCCCAGAAGCAGCGGTGGCCCAAACGATGCCATCTTGTGCAAGACCGCTTCCATCGACAGTCAGTGCTCCAGGATCTGCTTCAGGAAGGTGCGCAGCCGCTCGTGCTTCGGTGCTCCGATCACTTGATCTGGTGGTCCTTCCTCGACAATCACGCCGTCACTCAGGAAGATCACACGGTCAGCCACCTGCCGCGCAAAGCGCACCTCATGGGTGACGAGCACCATGGAGGTGCCCTCCGCAGCAAGTTCCTGGATGACCTTCAGGACCTCGCCCACAAGTTCGGGGTCGAGTGCCGACGTGGGCTCGTCGAACAACATCAGTTTGGGTTGTTGCGCCAGAGCGCGTGCAATGGCTACGCGCTGCTGCTGGCCACCTGAAAGGCGCTCGGGAAATTCGTCGATCTTGTGCGACATGTGAACCTTGTTCAGCATCGCTTCGGCAAGCTCATAGGCCTCCTTCTTGCCCATGCCGCGCACCTTCATCGGCGCGATGGCCACGTTGTCGCGGACACTTAAATGGGGCCACAAATAGAACCCCTGGAACACCATGCCGACTTGCGAACGCTGGCGCGCCAGCATTTTTTCGCTCATGCGCGTGAAGGTTTGACCATTCTGGGTCTCGCCAAACAGTTCACCGTCAAGATACACGTGCCCCGCGGTGGGCGTCTCCATGTAGTTGATGCAGCGCAGGAACGTGGACTTGCCACATCCCGACGGACCGATGATTGCGGTCTTGTGCCCCCGCTCCAGCGTGGTTGAAACGCCTTTCAGCACGTGCAGGTCGCCGAAGTCTTTGCGAATGCTCTCCGCACGCAACAGGGGTTCAGCCATGCGCAGATCCTCCGTTAGGGAATAGCGTGGCCGGGCGCGAGTGGCCCGGCCAGAGTGTTACCGTTAGGCTTTGCAGGTGTCAGAGAGGACGGGTGGCTTCCAATCTGCCGGACGGTCTTTGCCCGCACGTTCGTTGACCGGGCCTGGATCGAACCACGACGCATCGCCGAGACCATATTTTGCGGCCGTCTTGATATTGAGGCAGCTTGCCCAGGCTTCGGCAATCTTCGCATTGAAGGCCGCGAGAAGGTTCGGCGCGTCCTTCGACAGACCGAACACGACGTTGTACTTGGACGTGAGCAGTGAGTATTTCGGATCGTATTCGCCCTCGAAGGGAACGGCGTGGAGCTCCCAATCGGGGTTCTGCGCAATCACATACTGGGTGAGCGGCGGATCGGCGAACAGTCCATCGATACGACCCGCTAACAGGTCGCGCATCGCGGCATCGCTCGTGTCGTACAAGCTGAGTTCGGACCCGGGAATGGCCTTGAGCTGATCAATCCAGCCAAAGCCCTGGATCGTGGCGATCTTCTTGCCGTTGAGATCAGCCAGCGAGGCTAGGTTGCTGGACTTCTTCTGGGCGATGGTTGCGCCGCCATAGTAGATCGGGTCGGTGATGTTGATCACCTTGGTGCGGGGCTCGTTCCAGCCCATCATGCCGTGCATGGCGTCTACCCGGCGGCCTTTCACGGATTCGATTTCGGCGGCCCACTCCATCAGTACCGGCTTGACCTTCAGGCCGAGTTGCTCGCCGACCCACTGCATGATCTCGCCATCGAGACCAATCAACTTGCCATCCTTCTCGCCAGTGCCTGGCATGTCGCCATTAAAGGCAACCGTCAGGACACCAGGCTCCACCAATTCAAGCTCGGCAGCCGAGGCGCGCAGCGGCGCCCCAACCACGGTTGCCGCGGCGAGAGCACCGGTGGTTTTCAAGAATTGTCTTCTATTCAGTCCGTCTAACATTTGAACCTCCCAGTTTGTTGGGCCCCACGTTTTTTTCTGGGCCCACAAGTCCGAAAGCCACTCCGGCGGCAAAAGGAACCTACCCTGCCGGTGAGGCGCCCAACTTGCGACGTGGCCCACAATGAATCGGCATAACACTTGTTATGTCGCTTCCATAACGTGCGTTATGTGTTTTAATGAGTCAACCGGAAACTTTCAGATGCAGCGATGAACAGAGGACCGAGAGACGGACATGCCCGACCCAAGCCAGGAACAGCGCGGGCTCGATAGAAAGGATTGGATTGATGCCGGACGGCTGGTGCTGATCGAGAAGGGAATAACAGGAATTCGCTTGCGCGCACTGTCGGAATCGCTCGGTGTGACGACTGGCGCTTTCTACTGGCAATACCGGAAACTGGAGGAACTGCTCGAAGACATCCGACAGGATTGGGCGCGGCGAAACACTGATCCCTTCACCCGGGCAATCTCAACGGCTGGCCCCAGTGGAATGCGACAGTATCTAGCGTATGTTCGAACGCTCGTGCTCGAAAACGAGTTCAACCCGCGCTACGACAATGCCATTCGTGACTGGGCCCATAGCGATGCCAGAACCGCCGACGTTCTGCGGGGCATCGAGCTTTTCAGGATCGACCAGCTGCGCGCCGTGTTCGAAGCCATGGGCTTCAAAGGGCAGGCCGCACTGATCCGGGCGCGCGTCACGTATTTCCATCAGGCCGGTTACAATGCAATGCAAATCACCGAGACGCTGGAAGAGCGCCTGAAGAACATCCCGTATTACGCCGAAATTCTGACCGACCGGCGAGACTTGCTGCCATTGGGGTCCGCCGCCGCAGTGAGGGACTTTCTGCTCGATCCGCCTGATAGAGTCCAGTAATTCTGTGCTCAAGGCCTTGGTGGCGCGCTTGAACTATATGGCACGAGCGTACTGCAGGTACCGGATCAGGGAGAACTTGCTGACCCGCACATGGGACCGGCGGAGATCAAACCCCACCTTCTTCGCCAATGCCACCAGCGTCTTACGCGCCCGCTGCAGGAGCTTGGCGCCGGCGGGGAAAATCACGCTCTTCGGCTGCACCGTCGTGTCGATAATTACCCGGCGCGTATCCTGCGGCGCCATCGCCCCCGTCTTCGTCGCCACGAACAGGCTCTCCTGCAGCAGGGACATGATGCGCCCCACCGCCATCCTCTGCCACCAGCATGTCAGGGACGATCGGTCAAACGGAAGGTCATGGAGGAAGATCTCCTCGCCGCAGAACGGCCGGAAATTGGGGATATCCACCCAGCGGACTCAGAGTTCCGCGTCGAAGAGATTGAACGTGTGCCTGAGGATCGAAGCCCTGCCCCGCAATCAACCGCATGGCCAGCTGCGCACGCCCGGCCCGTCGCTGTACACCTCACCTGGCTTGGATGGTCTCCCGCGACACCGAAATCGCCAGTCGAGCGGGCTCGTGGCTCATGTTGATGATCTGGTCGAGGCGTGACCGGAAACGCCGAGAACGCGCCGTCATCGTTCCTTGAGTGGCCCCAGTTCATCGACTCATTCCAGGAGTCGCGAATGACCCGGACATCATCCCATAGGTGGCAGTGTACAGATCGTCGTGCTCGACTTCCGAGAAAATGTCGTGGAAGGATTTCCCCCCGATTTTTCACCTGTTCCGCTTCTGAACCTCGAAATCGCTTGCCGTCAGGCTCTCCAAGTTCATTTTCCCGCGTAATGACTTGCGCAGGCGCTTCCTCGCCTTTGTGTCAGAGAAGATCTAGGCTCAGGACCTATTAA
>JAGRLX010000110.1 GCA_020441605.1 Alphaproteobacteria bacterium | reverse complement strand
AAAGGCGCGCCAGTTCGGCTTTGCCCGATCGACGGCAGACTGGCGCGAGCTCGTCGCCGACGCGAAGGTGGAAGCGGTGGTCATCGCCAGCCCACAGGAGACCCACAAGGAAATTGCCCTCGCAGCCTTCGCACATGGCAAGCATGTGTTTTGCGAAAAGCCATTGGGCCTGGGCACTGCCGACACTGGGATCATGGTAGACGCGGCATGGAGAAGCGGCCTCGTCCATATGACCGGCTTCAACTATATCCGCACGCCGGCCTCGCAGTTGGCGCGCCAGATCATAGCTGCGGGCGAGATTGGCGATGTCACGTGGTTCCGTGGCGAGCACACGGAGGATTTCTGCGCCGACCCGATGCAGCCTGCCTCATGGCGCACGCGCGGCCGGCCCAACGGCAACATGGGAGACCTCTCGCCACACATCATCAATGCGGCGCTGGCGCTGATGGGGCCGATCGAAAGCCTTTGCGCCGATATCGAGACGGTGCACAAGACGCGGCCGTCGCCTTCGGGCCCGGAGACCGTCAGCAACGACGACCAGGCCCATATCATGTGCCGCTTTGCGAACGGCGTCATGGGGCATCTGTTCATCAGCCGCATCGCCACCGGCCGCAAGATGGGCTACGCATACGACATCTACGGGACAAGAGGCGCCATCCGCTTCGACCAGGAAGACCAGAATGCGCTGTGGCTCTACAAGGTTGACGGTCCGGTGGGCCGCCAAGGCTTTACAAAGATTCTCACCGGTCCGGAACATCCCGACTACAAGGCCTTTTGCTTGGGGCCGGGGCATGGCACCGGATACCAGGATCAGATCGTCATAGAGGCCCGTGATTTCCTCGAGGCTATCGCCACGGGCAAGCCGCGCTGGCCGACTTTCGAGGATGGCCACATGGTGAACTGCATCATCGAAGCCGCATGGACATCGCAGTCATGCCGCGGGTGGGTCGATGTGGAAAGCGCGGGGAGAGATCAACGCACACCATGACCATGGGGCCTGGCAACCCGCCATTCTGCCGGGGCGAAGATTTCGCTGACACGCCGCGTCGAACACGCTTAACTCTCTTTCATAGGCTTGAACTCACGGGATCCTGAATGACACGACTGAACTGGGGCATGATCGGCGGAGGCGAAGGTAGCCAGATCGGACCCGCCCACCGCATAAGCGCGAGTCTCGACGGCCTCTATGCCATGGCGGCGGGTGCCCTCGACATCGACCCGACGAAAGGCGTGGCCTTCGCGCGACGACTTGGCATCATGCCAGACCGCGCCTACGGCGACTGGCGAGAGATGCTCGCCGGCGAAAGGAACCGGCCAGACCGCATCGATCTGGTCACCGTCGCAACGCCCAACGCGACCCACTACGAGATCACCAAGGCCTTCCTCGAAGCCGGCATCGATGTGCTGTGCGAGAAGCCGATGACAGTAACGGTCGAGGAGGCAGAGGACATCGCCGCGACCGCAGAACGCACTGGTGCCATCTGTGCTGTCAACTACGGCTATACCGGCTATCCGCTGGTCCGCCATATGCGGGCCATGGTGGCGCGTGGCGACCTGGGCAAAATCAGGCTGATCATCGTCGAATTTTCGCATGGATTCCACGCCGATGCGGCCGATGCCGACAATCCGCGCATGCGCTGGCGCTATGATCCGGCACAGGCGGGAATATCAGGCCAGTTTGCCGATTGCGGCATACATGCCCTGCACCTCGCAAGCTATGTGTCAGGGGAGAATGCGCGGGAGCTCTCTTCGGATTTCGTGTCGGCAGTCGCCAGCCGGAAACTCGAGGATGATGCGATGGTCAACGTACGCATGGACGGCGGCACACGCGTGCGGCTGTGGACCAGTTCGGTGGCCGTCGGCAGCTTTCACGGCCTCAATATTCGCGTCTTCGGCGAGAAGGGCGGCTTGCGCTGGGCCCAGCAATGGCCAGACCAGCTTTATTGGACTCCGGTGAATGGCCGCACCGAGACAATCGAGCGCGGCAGCGCCAATCTCTCACCCGAGGCCGAGCGTGCGACGCGGATAGCGGCCGGACATTCCGAAGGCATGCTGGTGGCCTTCGCCAACCTCTACGCGGATCTTGCCGAAGCGGTGCGTGCCCGTCGAGAGGGACGCACCCCCGATCCGCTCGCCTGCCATTACCCTACCGCCGTCGATGGCCTGCGCTCGATCGCGGCGATCCGTGCCGCTGTCGAGTCGGCCTCGCGTGACGGAAGCTGGATCGACGCGCGCCCCCCTTCCCTCAGGAGCGATTGAGATGGAGAAGCGAAACTCGCCAAAGCAAAACGATGGAGTCTGGCTCACCGGCGAGAGTTGCTCGCTCGAGGAGTTCCGATCGCTGGTGGAACGCCGGGCAACTTCCACGGACTATCCCCTGGCAAAGGCGATCGAGCGCAATGTGCCGATTTATGATGCCGCAGAGGTCGAGGCTGGGGCGGGAGATCGTGCCATGGCCTTAGGGTTCATGGCGGAATGGCACCGCATTTTCCTGGACGGCCCCGGCATCGTCGTCTTCCGAGGCGCCATCCGGGATATGAACCTTCTCGATGCGGTGAGCGAGGTGTTGAGGCAAATCATCGCGGAGGAACGTGAGGCCACCGGTGGCAAGGGCGACCATTTTGCGAAGGCCGGCGCCAACGCCCGGGTGTGGAACTCCCATGAGAAGCTGTGCCTGCAGGCTCCGAAGCTCTATGCGCGTTATGCTGCCAACGATGTCGTCGATCTTGTCAGCCGCTCCTGGCTTGGACCGCTCTACCAGATCACCTGCCAGGTCAACCTCGTCTATCCAGGCGGCAAGGCACAGGTGCCGCATCGCGACTATCACATGGGGTTCCAGCAGGAGCACCATCTGCAGGAGTACCCCGCCACCGTCCATCGCCTCTCCGCCGCCCTTACCCTGCAGGGAGGCATTTCTCATTGCGACATGACCATCGAAAGCGGTGCCACAAAATTCCTGCCCTATTCACAAACCTATGTGCCGGGATATTTCGCAACGCTGAGACCCGAGTTCCGCGCCTATTTCGAAGAGCACTATGTCCAGCTGCCGCTCGCCAAGGGCGATGCCCTGTTCTTCAATCCGGCTCTGTTCCATGCCGCGGGAAGCAATGTGACGCGGAATGTCGAGCGCCTCGCCAATCTGATGCAGATCGGATCGGGCTATGGCCGATCGATTGAGATCGTCGACCGTGCGCGGATGACCAAACATATCTATCCGACGATGCTGGCGATGCTGAAGGATGGCCGGCTCGCCGGCCGGGCAATCGAGACACTGATCGCCGCAACGGCAGAAGGATACCCCTTCCCGTGCAATCTGGATATCGATTCACCCCTGAGCGGCATGGCGCCACCGAGCCAGCAGGATATCTTGCGCCAGGCCGTGAAAGAGATGTGGCCGCCCGAACGGCTCAACCTGGCTATCGACGCCCATGTGGCGCGAAGGGTGAGTCACTAGGGGCTGCGCGGAGTTTGCCATTTGAAGCAGGTTGTCTCCTTGCAGGCCGTTTCAATCCGAACGCGGTTTCTCGCTCAGCCTCAGGGAGAACTTGGCCGTCATTGAGAACCGGCGTGGCCACTACAACACCGGGAAGTCACATTCAGCGCTAGGACAGGGACCGCTGGCACCCGTCACCATGGCACCGCAAACAACAACACTCGGCGGAGCCGCCAACCTGCAACAACCTCCCATTCGACCTGGCACAAATCATCGGGCAGGCCACAAGGTATCTGTCCTCGGTAGGCCGCTTAACATCTGACCTGACCTGAGACCCAAGTCTCATCCGCTTTTACGCGGAGTCCGTGGGTTCATTTTGGAGCTTCTGCTAAGTGCTTGAAAGAATGGTGCCCAGGGGCGGAAT
>JAGRLX010000453.1 GCA_020441605.1 Alphaproteobacteria bacterium | reverse complement strand
GCGTCGGTCAAGCAGTGGTTCGGCACCGCCGATCTTGAGACGGCGCGTTACGTCTCCGATTGCTGCGGCGATGGCACGGTCCTCGCCGAAAGCCCGGAGGGCCATAAGTCCTATATTCGCCGCCGCCTGGTGATGCCGGACGAAGTGCAGTTCCTGCCCGTGGATCGTCAGGTCGTGATGATGGGCAATCTGCGCCCGGCCAATATTCGCCTCACGCCCTATTGGGAGCGTCCGGAATTTTCCGGACGGTTCCACCCCAACCCTTATGCCGGAAAGCCGCCGGCTTTGCCTTCAACGACAGCAATCAGAGTGATCAGCGGACAGGTACTACGCCTTGTCGCAATGGTCTTGGAGCCCGCGCCGATCCTCATTTACGCGGCGGCGATTGCGGCTCTGCTGCTCCTCCAACCGGCCATCCTCGAAACGGAAGACCGCGGACAACCGGGCCACCCGACGTTCTGCACCTATCGCGGCGTCCTCGGCAAAGATGTCGGCGTGATTTGGCAGACACCCCGCTTCGCCGAACGTCTCTGTCCGCGCCTCAAGGTCTGGGGGACTTACTGGCTATGAAGACGCCCAATCCTTCCGTACGGCGCGCCGCGCCCGGTCTTATCAACGGCCTGATCACGCTGATCACGGCATGGCCGATCGCCCATCAACTCGGTCTCACGTCGGTGATCGACCTGCTGATGTATTGGGCCGGCTATGGCCGCTATCTCGTGCTCGCCCTTTGGTATGCGATTGTCTTCTCCAGTCTCGCGGCCATCCTGCGCGGCACGGCGCTGCTCTGCGGGCAATGCTGGCTGCAAGGCAATCTCTTCGTCGAGAAGCTCGGCCAAGGGTTCGCTGCGCTTGTGCGTGCCACAAAAACCACCTGCACCAAAACGCTCACGCTCCTCAGCAAGTTCACACTGCGTCTTGTCTGGGAGAAGGTTTGGAAGCCGATCGAAGATCGCCTGTTCGAATTTATGAGTGCGATCGAGATCGAGCGCCAGCTGCGCGCGGAGTACCGCAAAAACTTCCGGCATCAATACCGAACCTTCAAGGACTTCAAGCGCGCCTATTACGGCGAAGAGGAAGAGAAGGCCTCGGCCACCAGCCCGCAGTCGCCGCTCGCTGAGGCCTTCGCCCTGCTTGGCCTTCCCGAGACCTGCACGCGGGCGGAACTCGAAGCCAAACACCGCAGCCTGATGAAGAAGCTCCACCCCGACATGGGCGGCACACAGGTACTCGCCGCAAAAGTCAACAACGCGAAAGACCTGATCATGAAACAGAAAGGATGGAAGAAATGAGCAAACTCACCGCAAGAAAGAACGCCCTGACAAGAAGCCAGGCCGCGATGACCGAACGCCTTGCCGCCATGCGCAAGGAAGCCGGCATCGACACGCGCGAGAAGCGCACATTGCATATGCTGTGTAGCGCCACCGGGAACCCGTTTGCGGTGATCTTCACGCGCAGCGATCCAGGCGATCAATTTCAGATCGAACGCATCGACGCGGGAAGTGGCGGCGCGGCTGGCGTTGCCGGCAACCTATCGGAAAAGCCGGAGACTAAAGCGCAGAACTTCTCGGCGAAGGAATTCGATCTGACCGGGTTTGCCTGTCCTCACTGCGGCCATAAGGGAAACGGCGCGGTTTCCAATTTCTTCGGCTGCGGGTGCGGGAAACTACAATGCGGCGCGAGAATTCGTGTTGCTGATGGTATCACCCACGCCAGGTGCCACGACGGCTGCGGGCTCACTGGCATCCTCGACCGCCGCCTTGAGAGCTTTTCCGGGGACGAAGGACGCATCAGGCAGGGCTTCAAGTCTCTCGCGGGGCCGAATAGAAGGCGGCTGACGGGGCCCGATCGCTGAACCCCTGTGCGTCAAGCCCCAAACTCGTCAGCAGCGGATTTGTAGGGGTACAAAACCCATTCGCCTTTGCGGTCGGGAAGAACTTCGTTGCCGTCTTCATCAACCATCGTCAGGTACACGGTGACCCACTTGGCGCGGTGCGTGCTATCGTATGCGGAGAGCCTGCGCGCGGCTTCATACAAGCCTTCGCGCAACTCGCGCATTGAAAGCGGCGCGCTGTCCTTGCCGCGCAGCTTGATCTTGAACGCGGCGCTATCGCCTTTCGCTTTCTTTCCGCCCTTCTTCATTCTGAAACCCTACGCGGCGACTCGGTCCGCACGAAGAAAAAGCGTCCCGAGGGACGCTTTTTGCTGCGGATAAGACGAAAGGGGGAGGATTACTCCTCCCCGTCGTCTTCGGCTTTCGCCTTGGCTTTTTCGGCGTAGGCGAGCCGGTCGACGCGGTCGTAGGCTTTGCCGAGCACGTGGGCGAGCTGAAGAAGCTGCGTTCCCGAGAAGCTGTCGCTGTCGTGAAGCTGGCCGTCCTCGCCCTTGTAGGTGCGGGCTACCGTGACCGAAAAGAAAGCACCTTTCTCGCCTTCGTTCTTCCAGATCGCCGCTTTGATGGCTCCGTCGCGGATGGTTTCGACCGGACGCTGCTGTTGTTTGGTTTTCTTTGTCATTTTTCTCTCCGTTTTTGTCTTTCAAGCCGTGCCCTTCACGGCCTTTGCAGTTGCGCCTTTGCCGCCGCGATCAGACACGAGCCAAATCTGGAAATAGCGCGTGGTGCGGGCCGCGCAGCAACTCGGTCGCGCCCGTTTCCACCCCGCAGGGGTCGATTTGGGTCAAGGGGATGACCGGTGGCATGGTCAACCGGAAAAGGACGGTGATTGACGGGGACGGTCTTGAAACGGCGGATCAGGAGAGAGGCGAAAGATGGCGGGCAGGAAGCCGTCGATCCAGAAATGGCTAGAGCAGGCGGGCCAAAAGTTACGATCTACGACCAGATGTGCCCGACCAATTTGAAGAGAAGTGCATGGCGGGCCTCCAACTGTTCCGGCCCGAATATGGGACAAGGCTCTAGGTCCAAATCAAAACGCTCCTTGAACTCCCTAATGTCGAGCTTCGATTTGTAACTATCCGCTCTT
>JAGRLX010000010.1 GCA_020441605.1 Alphaproteobacteria bacterium | reverse complement strand
CATCGACGCCGTAAGTGCCACCAGCGCTGCCGAGCCCGCGAGCCCATGCATGATGCCCACCGCCAGGCTGCGGCGCCAGCCATGACCGGGATGGCATTTGAAGCGGCCGCCGCCGAAAAGGCGAGCGCTCAGGATGTCATTCCTCTTGTCGCAACGGCCGAAGACATGATCAGTTCGGGATTCCGGCGGCCATGGTCTTCTCGGAATGCGCTTCCGCAATGATCCAATCGGCAAAATTCCTGACCTCGCGACGTTCGAGCGCGCGTCTGGTCGTCACGATGTCGTATCCGATGGTTGTGGTCACCGTTTCCCGGAATGGATTTACCAGGAGCCTTGCCTCCACCAGATCCCGCAGGACCGGCAGGCTTCCGAGAACGACGCCTTGCCCTGCGATGGCGGCCTGCACAGCGAGATTGTAGTCACTGAATCTCACGCCGCGCTGCCAGTCTATTTGTCTGGCGCCGACCCGTTCAAGCCACGGCTTCCAGCCCATCCATTTCCGGGTGGCAGCGGCCCAGGTGAGGTCCGACAGATCCCAGTGGAGAAGAGTCGCATTCTCCAGATCGTCCAGTGCGTAAAGCCCATGTTCGCCCCCAACCAGGGACGGGCTGCAGAAGGCGCAGAGTTGTTCGTCAAAAAGCCTGTGTACGATCAGCGGCTCCTCCGCTTGCCCGCCAAAGCGAATTGCGATGTCAGCCTCTCCCTGCTCCAGATTGGCGATTTTCAGGGAAGAATCGATGAGGACGTCGACATCCGCTGTGCTCCTGCGGAAGCGCTCCAGCCGGGGCACCAGCCAGGCCGTGGCAAAGGAAGGTTCGACCGATACGATCAGGCGCTGCCGGGCCGGGTGAGCGCGAATCTTCTCGACGGCTCTGGCAATTTGCTGGAACCCGCTGGACAGACTTTCGGCCGCGGCGTGTCCTGCCGGTGTGACCGCAAGTCCCCGTCCGCTTCTCTCGACGAGCTTGGTGCCGACAGCCTCCTCAAGCTTGCGGACAAGCTGCTTGACTGCAGCTGGCGTCACGCCCAGTTCCGCAGCTGCGTACACATAGTTCAAATGGCGGCACACCGCTTCGAAGGCCCGGAGCGCATTCAGGGATGGAAGCCAGTCGGTCATGACAAAAGATAGATTATCTAACTTATGCCTCGAATTCAAATGACTCGCAAAAGGCCTCCATTCTCTTAATTTGAGTTGTTGGAAAGCGATGTGGAAGGCAGGCCTGCGATGAGCGATTCTATCCATTCGGATGCACGAGATACGGTGCGCGTGAGCGCCCGCCGCTTTGAAACCTCCCCGTTTCAGGATCGTTGGTACCAGCCTGAAACCGTCATGGGTGTCTACGCCGGCCGCTATTACAGCGTGTCCAATGGTGAGGATGTCGAGGATGCTTATTGGACGTTGCGACGCAAGGCGGTGCTGTATGACGTGCCGGAACGCCCGGTCGAGATATCCGGGCCCGATGCCGAAGCCTTCCTTGAGCATGTCTTCGCCCGCAGGATCGGAAACCTGAAAGAAGGCCGCGGACGCTATGCGATTGCCTGCACCCACAAGGGCCGCATGTTCATGGACGGTGTGCTGTTCAGGCTTGCGAAGGACCGGTTCTGGTACGTCCAGCCTGACGGCGCCTTGGAAACATGGCTGCTGGCCCATGGTGCTGGCTTTGACGTCACTGTTTCGGACCCCCGGTCGCGGGTGCTGCAGATCCAGGGGCCGGCGTCTCTCCACGTGATGAAGGCATCGACCGATGGCGCGGTCGACGAGCAGATGGGCTATTTTCACGCAGGATTCTTCCGTGTCGCCGGACAGGAGGTCTATGTGTCCCGCACGGGATGGACCGGCGAACTGGGCTTCGAGATCTACACGCAAGGGGACGCAACGGATTGCGGCAAGCTCTGGGATCATCTCATGGCGGTGGGCAGACCGCACGGCATGATGTTCGCCAGCATCTCCTCCATGGAAATTCGGCGTATCGAGGCGGGTATTCTCGACAACGGGACGGACTTCGATCTCTCGATGACGCCGTTCGAGGCTGGGCTCGGCGCGTTCGTCGATCTGGAGAAGGAGGACTTTGTCGGTCGTGCCGCGCTCGTGCAGGCCGATCGTGGCAAGCGCCTGTATGGACTCATGTGTTCCGAGGCCGTTCCCGGCTACCGGCAGGAGATCATGGATGGTGGTGCCGTTGTCGGCCAGGTGACGGCGGGCGCCTGGTCACCCCACTTTAAGTCCGGCATCGGCTATGCCAGGTTCAAGGTTCCGGGAGACTGGGCAGGACGGCAACTGGCGGTGAAGGCG
>JAGRLX010000009.1 GCA_020441605.1 Alphaproteobacteria bacterium | reverse complement strand
GGACGGCAACTGGCGGTGAAGGCGGCCGATGGTCGAACCGCCGCCTGCCAGATTGTCGAATTGCCATTCTATGACAAGGACAAGCTGATCCCCAGAGGGCTCGACAAAAACATTCCGTAACGGAGTGCATTGGGCGGGAGATCACTAGACTCCCGCCGCCAGCGCCGTTGCCTTTTCGATCACGATGTGAAGGCCGAAGCCGAAGGCGATGAGGCCTGCGGCAAGCTGCAAGCCGCGATGGACCCAGGTCATGGACCGAGCCGTGAGCGTGAAGGGCACTGCAATCGCAGCGGAAAATGCCACCATGCCGAGGATCGACCCAAGTCCGAACAGCGCCATGAAGGCGAAGCCGAGGATCGGGGTTTCCGCCATCGACGCCGTAAGTGCCACCAGTGCCGCCGATCCGGCCAACCCGTGCATCATGCCGACGCCAAGGCTGCGCCGCCAGCCATGGGCGGTGTGCACATGAGCGTGCTTGCTTTTCTTGTGGTTGGTCACATCGCCCGCATGGCTGTGGGCATGGAAATGGGCATCTCCATCGGTGTGACGGTGGACATGGAAATGCACCCGGTCGCGCCAAATCCTGTAGATGACCCGTGAGCCCAGCAGCGCCAGCATGGCACCGACGACAAGCTCGAGACCATTTTCCAACTGCGGCGTCATTGCCAGCTTGAAGACATAGACTGTACCGCCAAAGGCCCCGAGCGTCAGCGCATGGCCCACGCCCCATATGGCCCCATGGCGCGCGATGCGCCTCAGCCCCGTCGTGTCGCTGGTGAGTGTTGCCACCGCCACAATATGATCGGCCTCCAGCGCGTGCTGCAGGCCGATGAGGAAGCCGAAGACCATCCAGGTGAACATGACCGCCAGCTATAGCGCCAGTTCAGCCCCGCGGCGAGATCTGTTTGCGGCAGGGCGTGGCCGGAAACGGCCACCGGACAGGCCTAGCCCAGGTGACAACCGGTCTTGCGCTTGCCTGCAATGTATTCGGCGGCGATCTGGCCGTAGCGGACTCGCCCGAAGCTGGGAAAATGGCCACCATGCACCACTGTCACGGGAAGACGCTGCAGCCGTTCCATCGTGATCACATAGGCCTCCACGTCGGAATGATAGGCATCGTCGATCAGCGGCCCGTCATAGAGGATGTCGCCGGAGAGGAAGATGCCGGTCTTGCGCTCGAAGAGCCCAAGGCCGCCGGGCGAGTGGCCCGGCGTGTGGATCACCTCGAAGGCACGGTCGCCGAGGTCGATGACAACGCCATCCTCGAGGAGACGCTCCGCCCTGGCGGGCTTCACCTGGTAGCGGGCGTGGTCCCAGCCTTCCGGGACGCAATCGAACATTTCGTCGGTGGCATAGCGGTCGGCACAGGTCCACTCATTGCGCGGGTCTTCGAGGATGTGGGCTTCGGCCGGATGCACGCAGCACGCGGAAAACTCATGGTGGCAGCCGATATGGTCGAAATGGGTATGGCTGGCGACACAGGTCAGCACCCGTTCGGTGACAAGTGGCACATGGGCGCGAAGGCTGAAATGGCCGAGCCCCGTGTCGAACAGGAGATCCCGGTCGCGGCCGCGCACATGCCACATGTTGCAGCGGAAGAAGGGCTTGATCCAGGGTTCGTGGATAAGCGTGACATCCTCGCCCATGCGGATCGTCTCGTACCAGTCTGCTGCGCGAATCGCATGTACCTGTGACATCGGCCTAGTCCCTGAGAATGATAGCCCTGGCGGGGTCGATCGAAAGCTGAAGCGTGTCGCCAACCTTCACGGGGGTGTCGGCAGGGAGGCGCGACAGGATCTCGACACCTGGCGCCTGCGCCGAGACGGCAACCACCCGCTTGTAGCTGCCCTGATAAACCACATCGCGCGTCACCGCCACAAAGCCAGGTCCTGGGCCCACGTGCTCGGGCCGGATCGCGACGTGAACCACGGTCCCGGCGGCGAGCCCGGCGCCCTCGAACCGTCCCAGCGCCGTGTCGACATGACCATCGGCCCCGACACGGCCCGGAACGATGGTACTCTCGCCCATGAAGGTGGCGGAGAACCGCGTGGCCGGGCGGCCATAGACCTTCTCGGCTGGACCCTCGTCTTCGATGCGGCCGTGATTCATGACCACCACATGGTCGGCGAGGGCCATCGCCTCCTCCTGGTCGTGGGTCACGTGAATGAAGGCAGTTCCGACCCGTTGTTGGATGGCCTTCAGTTCATCCTGCATCTGCCGGCGGAGCTTGAGGTCGAGGGCACCCAGCGGTTCGTCCAGCAGCAGGACGGCAGGCTCGACGATCAGGGCCCGGGCGAGGGCGACGCGCTGGCGCTGGCCGCCCGACAGCTGGTGCGGCTTCTTGTCGAAGGCGTCGGCCAGCCCCACGAGTCCGAGCATTGCTTTGGCGCGCTCGTGGCGCGGCGCGCGTGCCATGCCCTTCATGCGCAGGCCGAAGCCCACGTTGTTGCCGACGCTCATGTGCGGAAACAGGGCATAGTCCTGGAAGACTGTCGCGGTGGGCCTCTGCGCCGGCGGCATTGCCGTGCAGTCGGTGCCTGCGATCATCACGCGCCCCGAGGAGGGGCGGAGGAAGCCGCCGAGAATCGACAGCAGCGTCGTCTTGCCCGACCCCGAGGGCCCCAGCAGGACCGTGTAGCTGCCAGGCGGGATTGCCAGGCGGATGCCGTCGAGCACCTTGCTGGTGCCGAACCAGTGCGACAGGTCTTCGATGGCGACGAGAGCGGTCATGAATGGCGCTTCCGGAAGGCGAAGACCTCAAAGATGATGGCGAGCATGATCGATATGCCGAAAACCAGCGAGCCCACGGCATTGGTCTTCGGGTTGAGGCCGGCCCGCAGCAGGTTCCAGATCTCGACGGGCAGGGTGGTGTCGAACCGGGTGAGCAGGAAGGAGATCACGAACTCGTCCCAGGAGAAGGTCATCGACAGGAAGAAGCTTGCGAACAGCGCCGGCCACAGCATCGGCGCCGCAATCAGGGTCAGCACCTGCCACTCGCTGGCCCCGAGGTCACGCGCGGCGCGTTCGACATTGGCCTGGTGTTCACCCATCTGGCTGTAGATGATGGCGAAGCAGAGCGGCAGGTTGATGACAACGTGACCGATTCCCGCCGCCGACAGAGACTTGGGAAATCCCAGCCAGTTGAAGAAGATGAGCAGCCCCATGCCGATGATCAGATAGCTCACGGTCAGTGGCAGCGTAACGATACCGCGCAGCAGCGCCGATGCCGGAAGGTGGAACCGGGCGAAGCCCCAGGCTGACAGAAATCCCAGCAGGACCGCAATGGCCGATGAGGCCAGCGCTACGGCGATCGAGTTGACGAGCCCCGCCGTCAACCGGGCATCGCCCAGTACCGCGCCATACCAGCGCAGCGACGGGCCGTTGAACGGCGGGATCGGAAACAGGGTTCCCTGGAAGGAAAACAGCACCAGCACCGCCACCGGCAGGAAGATGAAGCCGTAGAGCGCGGCAGCATAAAGGACTGCGATGGTGCGCGCCATCATGCCCTCTCGATCTTGAGCCAGCGGGCGCAGGCGACATAGGCGATGGTGACCACCGCCATCAGGATGATTGACAGCGCCGAGGCACTGGCGAAATCGCCGCGCCGTCCGATCTGCATCATGATGAGCTGCGGCATGAGAAGTTCGTTGTTGCCGCCGAGAATTTGCGGCGTGATGTAGTCACCGATCGCCAGAACGAAGGTGAGAAAGGCGCCGACCATGATGCCGGGCAAGGTGAGCGGCAGGATGACGTGGACGAAGGTGCGGAACCCCGACGCTCCGAGATCGGCCGCCGCCTTGCGGTAGTTGGGCGAGAGTTGCTTGAGATTGGCATAGATGGTGAGTGTGAGCAGCATCACGAAGAAATGCACGAAGCCGATGACCGTCGCTGCGCGGGTATTGGCCAGCGGGACCGGCCCGGGGACGAGGCCCGATGAGACCAGCGCGCTGTTGACCACACCCTTCTCCGCCAGAACCAGCAGCCAGGAATATGATCTGACCACATAGGAGGTCCAGAACGGCAGGACCGCCAGCATCAGCGCCAGCCGTTGCCAGCGCTCCGGCACCATGACCGCCAGGATCCAGGCGAAGGGATAGGCGAGCACGATCGAGATGACCGTGACCATGGCGGTGACTTCGAGCGAATTGGTGAGCGCCCGCCAGTAACTGGGCGTGGTGAAGAACTGGACGTAATTGCCGAACGCCAGTCCTGTTCCACCCTTCGGATAGAGGCTCGCGACGGTCATTGCCAGAAAGGGTATGGCAAAGAACACCAGAGTCCACAGCAAGGCTGGAGTGACGCTGGCCCAACCGATCCGCGATCCCGTTGCTGGGCTCACTGCGCCTGCAGCATCTCGGTCCACAGGTCCTGCATCTTCTTGTCGAGATCCTCGGACGGCGCAGGATAGCCCTGGGCGCGCTTCAGGAAGTCCGGCTGTTCGGCGAAGCGTAGGATCGCCTTCTGGTCATCGGCCAGCGCCGCCTTGCTGTTGGCGGGCATGCCCCAGTAGCAGGAGGACGTCGCCAGCCGCGCCTGGCCCTCGGGGCTCATGATGTACTGAATGAACTTGAGCGCCATGTCCTTGTTCTGGGAGTCCTTGAACATCGCGAGCGACTGCGACCACAATACCGCGCCCTCCTTCGGGATGGAAAAGTCGAGGTCGGGATTTTCCTTGGCGATCCCTGCCGTGACCCATTCCCCGCCGCCGACCAGGATGTCAGCCTCGCCGGTCGCCAGCGCGGTCTGGCTGGCGACGACATCGGTCACCGCCTTGGCATTGGCCTTCATCTTCATCAGCACGTCCTTGATGGCGGGAAGATCGGACTCGGTCAGTTCGGCGGTCTTCTTGCCGATCGACATGGCGGCCATGCCGATCACCGGCAGGTAGTAATCGTAAATGGCAATCCGGCCCTTGTATTTCTCGTTGGTCAACGCCGCCAGCGACTGCATGTCATCGACGTTCACCTTGGACTTGTTATAGCCGATGGTGTTGTACCCGAACTTTTCGGTAATGCCATAGCGCTTGCCGTCCGAGACCGTGTATTCGTTCATCAGAACTTCGGCGAACAGATCGCCGACGGGGAGTTGATCCTCCGGCAGCGGCGCGAACAGCCCGCGCTCGACGCCCCGGCGCACGTCGATGGAATCGATCACCATGACATCCCAGTCGCCGGGTTGCGACTGCTCGACGATGGCGAGGCCCGCGCCGGTGCCTTCGAACTCCTTCACATTCACCTTGATGCCGTTGGCGTCCTCGAAGGGCTGGAGAAGCGCCGGATCGGAGTGGTCGCACCATACCAGGGCGTTGAGGTCGGCGGCCGTTGCCGCGCCACCCGTGGCGCCGAGAACGGCGAAGACCATGAATGATGCGCCGGCCAGCCGCCTGGCGATGGTCCTGATCGACATGTTGCGGATCTCCCTGTTGTGTCCACACGAAAGTTGAACCAATTCTAAAATTGAGTCAATTCCAAAAACATGGCAGACTGCCCCGATGGCAGGCCTCAGAGCAAAGCAGAAAGCCGACCGCCACGGGCGCATTCTCGAGGCGGCCGCCGAGCTGTTCCGCAACGCCGGCTATGAGGCGGTGAAGATCGAGGCAATCGCGGCGGCGGCCGGCGTATCGATCGGCACCATCTACAACTACTACCAGAACAAGGGTGATCTTCTGGTCGCCATCGTCTCGCTTGAAGTGAACGAGGTGCTGAACGCGGGAGAGACCGTCATTGCCCGTCCTCCGTCCAGTGCCGAGAAGGCCGTTGACACGCTCATCGGCATCTACATCGAGCATTCGCTGGTCTATCTCAGCAAGGAGATGTGGCGGCAGGCGATGGCAATCTCCACCCAGCAGCCTTCGAGTCCGTTTGGCGAGACTTACGCGGCCCTCGACATCGCGCTGGCGCGACAGACTTGCGCCCTCATCGAGAAACTGCAGAACCTGGAATTGCTCGACAGGGCGGCAGATGCGACGAGCCTCGGCGAGGTCATCTTCAACAACACCAACATGAACTTCGTCACCTTCGTGAAATCCGGCGAAATGAGCATGCCGGAGCTGCGCGCCATCCTGCGCCGTCAGCACCGGGCGATTCTCAGGGGCTGGAAGGCGCTTCGGCCTGCTGACGGTGGGTGATCTTGAGCTTGATGCCGTTGGTCGAGCGCACGGTGAGCCGTCCCGCCGGCTTGGGCTCAAAACCGGGCACCGGATCAAACCGATACCGCCGGACCAGTCCTGACAGGATGATCACGGCCTCCTGCTGCGCGAAGGCGGCGCCGAGGCAGACCCGCTGTCCCCTGCTGAAGGGAAGGTAGCAGCTGCGCTGCGCTTCGAGCGTCGCCGGGTCGTCGAAGCGGTCGGGAATGAATGCGTCGGGCTCATCCCAGTAGCGGCGATGCCGATGAATGACCCACGGCGATACCGACACGATCGTGCCGGGCTCGATCTGCTTGTCGCGCATCGTGCAGCGCCGGGAGGCAACCCTGGGCATGAAGGCCACCGGCGGATAAAGCCGCAACGCTTCTGAGAAGACATTGCGCGACACATCGAGCTTGCGGATGTCGGAGAATTGCGGCTCGCTCGACCCGAGCACCTCGATGACCTCACGGTGCATCCGCTCCTGGATTTCCTGGTCCATGGCGATCAGATAAAGCGCCCATGACAGTGAAGCGGCCGAAGTCTCGTGCCCAGCGAGGAACAGCATTGCCACCTGTTCGCAAAGTTCACGCAGGTCGAAATGAGTGCCTGTCACCTCGTCCTTCACCGAGACCAGCGACTGCAGGATGTCGTTGTGCGTCTGCGGTTCGCCGGCATGGAAGCTGTCGTAGCGCGCTTTCACCACCGGGTCGAGCACCGCTCTGATCTGGCGGGCCGTGCGTTGCGCCGTACGCCGCTGGAACCACGATACCCAGTTCGGCAGACCCACGGTTCGCGCCAGCCCGTGCGAATAGGCGGCCTCCTGAAAGGCATTGAAGGCATGGTAGATCAATGACGCTTCTTCGGCCTCAAAACTTCGCGAGAAGATGGTCCGGAAGATGATGTCGGCCGTGACATGGGTCATCTCGGCGTCGATAGCCGTCTGTGGCTGATTGGCATGCGCGTCCATGCGCTCGAACAGGGCATTCGCGGCATCGCACATCAGATCGAATACCACCTTGATGCGGGCCTGTTCGAAGGCAGGGTTCATCATCCGCCGCTGTCGTCGCCACACGTCGCCGTTCGAGACGAAGATCGAGTCGCCGAGCAGCGTTTCCAGCATGTCGGCCATCATTTGACTCTTGGGAAATTGTTCCGCCTCGTCGACCAGCACCCGTTTCACGAGGTCAGGTTGGGTCGGAATCACGATGCGCGTGAACGGCAGCCTGATATCGCCGAGGTGCATGTGATAGGCGCGACTCGACAACGACCGGATGGAACATGTCCGCCACTGCAAGAATTTCCATGGCCGCAACAACAATTGCAGGGCCCATGCGTGTTTGGTCATCGGCTTGGGGTAGGGCGGCGTGAAATGACTCATCTTTTGCCAATCCGGAAGCGGTTGAAGCCGGTGACGCTGTCGAGATGCGCGAAGCGCTCCGCGAGGGGGATGTCACCGGACGTGATCAGAAAGTAATCGTAATCGCCCGGATATTCGGTGGCCATCAGATATTGAAAGTGGGTACGGAGAAAATTCCGGCGGATTGTCGCATAGGTCTCCGGGGTGAAGAGCCGGTTAAAACGCGGCGACACCAGCTTGGGCTGGATGCGGGCCCCCTCAGGTCTCACGACATTGCTGAGTGCAAGCGGATCGCTCAGGGCGATGCACGACCCGTCTATGGCGGAGGTGACGTCGATCCAGTCAAGCCGGTCCGACATGGAGACTGCCAGCAGATCTTCACGGAATTGATGCGCCGGCGGTTCATCCGGCGTCATGGCGATGGCCTGGCCGAGAGTCAGCAGGCTGAGGCGGGTGTCCGCGCGCGCGCGTTCCAAGGCCCGCGCCGCCACGGTGATCGCAAGATGCGTACCCACGCTGTGCGCCACCAGCAAGACTTCATCCGCCCCGCCATTGTCCATGCCGTCGGCGACGCGTCCCGCGAAAAGGAGACAGCGTTCCTCGATCTCCGGCACTCGCTTGAGGCTGCGGTCGACGAGAAAGGCGCAGCTCCGCGCCAGCCAGAAGGCGTTGTATCGCTTCTCGATGTGGCCGTAAGTGGCGAAGGGCAACGCAAGCAGCGCCGGCACCGCCAGCCAGGACAGAAGTCCAAGCGCGGGCTGCAAGAGTGCCGCCAGAAAGATCCCGAAGATTGTGGACGCGAGGAACAAGCCGATGACGAGAAGTGGCGGATAGGTGACCGCGATCAGTCCCGGCCAGCTGTTCCGGCCGATCATCGCGAAGACGCCCATGCGCAGGAAGTGCCACGAGTAATTCAGGATGCTGCCGTACATTGCCTGCCCGCCCGTCGGCCATTGCCGCCGCACGATATCCTCGTAGCGCAGGAACCGGTATTCTGTGACTGTCTGGCCGGATGTGACCGTCCAGCAGGATTCGAAATCGTCGACGGCACGACGCCTCGAAACCGATGCCGTGTATCCGCTGACCCGGGCCTGCTTCTCCGCCTCGCCGGAGTACAGCCGGTGGTAATGCAGCGGGCCGCGGGGGTCGAAGCCGGGGATGTAAAACACGAGCCGACGCCGAACCGGAGCGGTTCTTTGCATGCTCCCGTCGTCGGCCATCATCCGAGCCCTGGCACCCGACGGCGGTGTCAGCGCAGTCCGCCGGCCTGCGCCATGCCGGCTGCCGGGGCCACGGCCGCAGCCACCATGAGGACGGCGAGATGTTTCATTGGTACCTCCATCACCTGGATCAGCACGCAGTCAAATGAAGTCACCTGACCGTCCATGACTTGATTGGCCATTTGGAATTCGGCGCACTTCGCTCCACCAAGAATGTCATCGGCTCGCCCGATGCGCTGGCCGTCCGCCATCCTGACCCGAAATCTGGCTCCCGGCAACGCCAAAAGCTGGTGCATTTCCATGTCCCCCCGATTTCTGCTATCTGCAGGCCATCGAGCCGAGGAGTCTCACGAAATGAACAAGCCGATGAATCTTGCCGGTGCCACGTCCTGGGAACCGTCACCCAACAACCTGGAACCGTTCTGGATGGGGTTCACGCCGAACCGCGCCTTCAAGAAGCGCCCCCGCATGATCGCCCGGGCCAAGGACATGCACTATTACGACCTGTCGGGCCGCCCCATCCTTGATGGTAGCGCCGGTCTGTGGTGTTCCAATGCCGGCCATTGCCGCGAACCCATCGTCAACGCCATTCAGAAGGCCGCAGCCGAACTGGACTTCGCGCCGACCTTCCAGTTCGGCCACCCCAAGGTCTTCGAATTGGCCTCCCGGTTGGCGACCATGGCGCCCGGCGACCTCAATTACGCTTTCTTCTGCAACTCCGGCTCGGAAGCCGCCGACACGGCGCTGAAGATCGCGCTGGCCTATCAGCGTGCCCGCGGCCAAGGCACCCGCACGCGCCTCATCGGCCGCGAGCGTGGCTACCATGGCGTGAATTTCGGCGGCATTTCAGTTGGCGGCATGGTCGCCAACCGCAAGTGGTTCGGCGCCCATCTGGCCGGAGTCGATCACCTGCCCCATACCTATAACCGCAAGGAACAGGCCTTCACCCGTGGCGAGCCCGAGTGGGGCGCCCACCTTGCCGATGACCTCGAGCGTCTGGTCGCCCTGCACGACGCCTCCACCATCGCCGCCGTCATCGTCGAGCCGATGGCCGGATCGACCGGCGTGCTGCCGCCGCCCAAGGGCTATCTCAAGCGCCTGCGCGAGATCTGCGACAAGCACGGAATCCTGCTGATTTTCGACGAAGTGATCACCGGCTTCGGCCGCCTCGGCCATGCTTTCGCCGCCGAGCGTTTCGGCGTGGTGCCAGACATCCTCACCTTCGCCAAGGGCGTCACTTCCGGCACCGTGCCGATGGGCGGCTGCATGGTCAGGCAGGGTATCTACGACCAGTTCATGGACGGGCCCGAGCATGTCATTGAGCTGTTCCATGGTTATACCTACACCGGCCACCCCATGGCTGCGGCGGCAGGTGTTGCCACCATGGATGTCTACCGCGACGAGAAGCTGTTCGAGAATGCCAAGAAGCTCGAGAACGCCTGGGCGGACGCGGCCTTCACCCTGAAGGGCCATCCGCTGGTCGAGGATATCCGCACGCTTGGTCTGGTTGCCGCCATCGATCTGAAACCGGTCGAGGGCGCGCCTGGCCTGCGCGCCTACAAGGCCATGGAGAATGGCTTCCACGATGTGGGCATGATGATCCGCATCACTGCGGATACCATTGCGCTGTCGCCGCCGCTGATGATCAACGAGAACCAGATCGACGAGATCTTCTCCGACAAGATGCCGAAGATCCTGAACTCGGTCACCTAGGTTGAGATCAGCCTGGGTCAGTCGCGTCTGAGCTGATCGACCTTATCGTCGATTCAATTCTGGCGTGTGATTGTGCTTCCGAGCGGGTGAAATCCGACCCGGGCAGACGTTTGCGACCAACAGCTAGAATGGTCAGGGGCCGGAGAGTGCGTTACTCTCTGGCCCCAGTGATTCGTGGGGCACACGGCTGTGATTGACGATCAGGAACGGCGGGCAGACTGGCCCATCATGGCGGGACTTGGCGTCTTCGCCCTGCTTGCCGTGGCCTGCGCGGTTTATGCCGTCGCCGCCGGACAGATCCAGGGCCTTGCCATTCCGGGGGCGCTGCTGGTGCTCGCCGTCGGCCAACTGCTCATCCTTGGCATGATCTGGAGCAGGATGTCGCGCGTCGCTGGCCGGGTAAGCGAGGATGAGCGGGCGATCGCCGGTCTTGCCGGGACTTCCGATGCACTGGCCAATCGGCTCGACAATCTGGAGCATCGCGTCGCCAATCCGCCGCCCAGCCCACTTGACGATATCGCCGCCGAGGTGCGCGTCTTGCGCGACTCGGTGAAGGAACTGGTGCGAAAGGAGCCGCGCCAGGAGACTGTGCCGCCCGCAGAAGCGCCTCCAGTCCAGGCGGCGGCCAAATCGAACGCCGAACGCATAGACCTTCTCCTCGAGCCGGTCATCGAACTTTCGACCGGCAACACGCTCAACTATCGCGCCCAGCTCAATCTCACGGGGAGCGGCGACACCAGCGTCGAACACGACGACCTCATGCGCAAGGCCGACCAGGGCGGTATGCGTCCGGCTCTCGATGCCCATGCCTTGAAGCTGGTGGCGCCAGTGCTGCGCCGGCTGCGCCTGCGCAATCCGGGGCTGCGCGTCTTCGTACCTCTCGGGGCGGGAACGCTCGCCTCGGCGGCGGCGGTTGCAACGCTCGAGGAGGTATTGCGGCGCGAAGCCGACGTGGCAAGCGGTATCGTCTTCGAAATGAACCAGGACACCCTGGCGTCGCTGGATGGCGAAGGCATCGCCAATCTCGCCAGGCTCGGACGCCAGGGAGCCACCATGGCCCTCGC
This sequence comes from Alphaproteobacteria bacterium, assembly GCA_020441605.1. The sequence continues at coordinate 16,556 of JAGRLX010000009.1, read as the reverse complement.
CAATGTCTATGTGGCCGGACTGGACCTGGCGGCCCTGCGCCAGCTTGGCGTCAAGTTTCTGTCGATCGGTGCCGCCGCCTTCGACGCGGGCTTCGGCATGTCGCCGGCTTGGCGCGACTTCACCCAATATGCCCGGGCGATGCAGTTCCAGATCTTGGCCTGTGGCATAACCACGGCCCAGCAGGCCGCCGCCGCAACCCAGATCGCCCGGTTCGGCTGTGGTATGTTCTTCGCCCCGCCGCGCAAGGTGAAGGGCGACGCCGGAGCCGCCCCGGCCCGCCGCCACGCCCAGGCCGCATAGCGGCTTCGATGCAGGACCTGTCGGCGCGATATCCCGTCTGGCTGTGCGATGTCTGGGGCGTCATACACAATGGCCGAAGCCCCTTCGCGGTCACCGTGCAGTCCCTGGTGCGGCATCGCGCCGCCGGCGGCACGGTAATCCTGGTCACCAATTCGCCGCGCAGCAGGGCCGGTGTCGAAATCCAGTTGCGCCAGATCGGCGTGAGCCCGGAAAGCCACGACGCCATCGTCACTTCTGGCGACGTGACCCGCGACCTGATGGTCCAGCATGGTGGCGGCCTGCTGTACCACCTCGGCCCGCAACGCGATCACTCGATCTTTGCCGGTCTGGACATCCGGCTGACTGGTCTCGACGACGCCCGCGCGGTGATCTGCACCGGTCTTTTCGACGACGTGAACGACCGGCTCGAGGACTATGCCCCCCTTCTCGATGACATGGTGAGCCGCAATCTGGCGATGATCTGTGCCAATCCCGACAAGATCGTCCGCAAGGGCAGCGATCTCCTGTACTGCGCCGGAACGCTGGCGGACATGTACGCGGAAAGGGGCGGAAAGGTGCTGATGGCCGGAAAGCCTTTCACCCCGATCTACGATCTCGCCGTGTCAGAAGCTGCCCGGCTCCGGCAGGCCCCGGTGGGCCGCAGCGACATCCTGGCCATTGGCGATGGCCCGGAAACCGACATCCGGGGCGCAGCAGACTATGGCATTGACGCGCTGCTTGTTGCAGAAGGGGTGATGGACGCGAGCGCGGGACTCGCGGCAGCGGAAGCCTTGGTCAGGCAACAGGTGCCCAACGCCCGGATCTTGCGGACGGTGTGGGATCTGGCCTGGGCGTGAGAAGGGTTTGGTATGCGTTTGATTTCAGGTGACGGAGAACTGCCGCCGGATCTCCGCGGCGCGGTGGTGGCGATCGGCAATTTCGACGGCGTACACCGCGGCCACCAGAAACTGCTCTCCACCGCACGCGAAATGGCCGAAACCCTTGGCAGACCATGGGGCGTCGTCACCTTCGAGCCCCATCCCAGAACCTTCTTCAAGCCCGGCGAACCGGTCTTTCGCCTGACGCCGCTGGCGATCAAGGCCCGATTGGTGGAAGGCCTCGGCGCGGCCTTCCTGCGGGTGCTCGATTTCAACGCTGAACTGGCGAACCTGCAGCCCGAGCAATTCGTGCGCCATCACCTGGTTGAGCGCCTGGGCGTGTCGCATGTCATTACCGGCTATGACTTCCATTTCGGCCGAGGCCGCAAAGGCAATCCCGCCACCATGTCGGCGCTGGGCAGCCAGGACGGATTTGGCGTCACCATCGTCGAGCAGGTGGCCGATGACGGCGACGCCCATTCGCCCTTCTCGTCGAGTTCCATCCGTCAGGCCCTGCGCCATGGGCACCTCGAGGATGCCGCCCGCGAGCTGGGCTATCACTGGACAGTGATGGGCGAGGTCGTCGAGGGTGATCGCCGCGGCCGCACCATCGGCTTTCCCACCCTCAACATCGTGCTGGAGCCGGGCGCCGATCCGTTTCGCGGGATCTATGCGGTGCGGGTGCGCGACAGTGCGGTGAAGGGCGCCATCGCCTGGCCCGGCGCGGGCTATTTCGGCGACCGCCCGACCTTCGACACGGGCAGGACGTTCCTGGAGGTTTTTCTCATCGGCTTCGAGGGTGACCTCTACGGCCGCACCCTGATGGTCGAGATGGTCGACCTGATCAGGCCCGACCGCCGCTTCGATTCGATTGCGGATCTCGTCGCGCAGATGCGCAAGGACTGTGAAAGCGCGCTCGCCCGCCTCGACCGTCTCGCCGCGGAAAATCCCCTCGACGCCTTTCCCCTGGGCCGGCTGCAGCAGGCCGGGGTGCTGTAGATCAGCGCCTGCATCCGGCGCGATTTGCCGCGCGCAAGCGCTTGCACTCGACCGCCCTTCGCGCGGGCGGCGGCATGTGGGAGTGATCTATTTCCGCGTCGGCTTCTTCCGCGTCTTGTCCGTCGAAGGATCGAGCAGGCGATGCAGATGGACGATGAAGTAACGCATCTGCGCGTTGTCGATGGTTTCGCGGGCCTTGCTCTGCCAGGCCTCGAAGGCCGCGGCATAATTCGGATAGAAACCCACGACATCGAGCTTGGCGAGATCCTTGAAGGTCACGCCCTGGATATCGTCGAGCTCGCCGCCGAAGACCAGGTGGATGAGTTGGGTATCGGAATCGGCCGGACTCTTGCTCATGTTCTCCCCAGGGCGCCAAGCAGACAGGCGTGGCGCCGCGGACCCGCCGCCACCAGACCCTGCTGCCACGTCTCGGCGCGGTTGTAAACATAGGCGCCGCCCGCGGTGTCGCTCACCCGCCCGCCTGCCTCCTGCACCAGGAGATCGCCGGCCGCCAGATCCCAGTCGTTGCGGGGTCCGGTGGAAACCGCGCCGTCCAGCCGTCCGGCTGCGACGAAGGCCAGTCGCAATTGCAACGGCAGAGCGCCCGAGATTTCGGCCGTGATCCCGCGCCCTGCGAGCGGTTCCAGAGATTTGCGGTTGCCCATGATCCGGGCCCCGGCAAGTTCGGCCGCGTCGGTCACGCCAAGCGGCAATCCGTCGAGAAAGGCGCCCCGGCCGGCGACCGCGGAGAAGAACTCGTTGCGCACCGGGCGGTAGACCGCCGCGATGACCGGCTTCCCCGCTTCGGCCAGCGCGGCGGCGATGCACCAGTCGCTACCGCCGTGGATGAAGTCACGGGTTCCGTCAATCGGGTCGACGATCCACAGCCGCGCACAGGACAACCGGGAGGGATCATCGGGCGTCTCTTCCGACAGCCAGCCGTATCCGGGCCGCGCCGCCTGAAGCCTTCCGGCCAGCAGGGCATCGATCTGCAGGTCGGCTTCCGTCACGTGGGAGCCATCGCTCTTCGACCAGCGCCTGACATTCTGGCGCAAGAGGGTCATCGCAAGGGCACCCGCTTCGTGCACGGCGTCATAAAGGAGGTCCGCGTCCTTCTGTAACCCGTCAGATCCCGGCAATCGTCAACCCCTCCACGCGGCACGTCGGCGCATTGACGGCAGCGCGGAATTCCAGATCGTCGGCTGGCTGCAGGCTGCGGAACATCTCCCTGAGATTTCCCGCGATGGTGATCTCGCTCACCGGAAAGGTGAGTTCGCCATTCTCGATCCAGTAGCCGGAGGCACCCCGGCTGTAGTCGCCCGTCACCATGTTGATGCTCGATCCGATCAGTTCCGTCACAAATAGTCCGTGCTTGATGTCGCTGAACAGTACTTGTGGTGAGCTTGTGCCGGGCTGCAGGTGAACATTGGATGAACCGGGACCGGGCGGCGAGGACAATCCGCGCGAGCCTTGCCCGGTAGGCTTAAGGCCCAGTTGACGGGCCGAGCGCAAATCGAGGATCCAGCCGGTCAGTTGTCCGGCGTCGATGAGGTTTCGGCGCAGGCAGGGCAGGCCCTCGCCGTCATGGGGCCGCGATGCTGGCCCCCGCGGGCGCAGGGGATCATCGACGATGGTGATGTGATCGTCGAACACCATCTGGCCGAGGCTCTCCTTGAGGAAGCTGGTGCCGCGCGCGATGGCTGCGCCATTGATGGCGCCGAGCAGATGCCCGAGGAGGCCCGACGCCACGCGCCGGTCATAGACTACCGGAACGGTCTGCGATTTCACCTTGCGCGGGTTCAGGCGCCTGACGGCGCGCGTGCCGGCTTCGCGGCCAATCTCCTCGGCACTGCGCAGGTCTGCGAAATGCGCCGCGGAGGTATAGTCATAGTCGCGCTGCATCGCGGTGCCCTCGCCGGCAATCGCCGATGTGCTGACCCCCATTCCGGTCCGCCGGTAGCCGCGGGCGAATCCATTGGAGATGACCATGGCGATGCTGCGGTCCGACACCGATGCGCCAGCGCCGCCCGACTTGCTGACACCCGGCACCGCCAGGGCGGCTTCCTCGGCGGCGCGCGCCAGCCGTTCGAGTTCATCGGCCTTGGGAAGACGATCCGATACAAGATCGAGGTCAGGAAATTCGCGCGCCAGGTCTTCCGTTGCAGCAATACCTGCGAAGGGATCCGGAGGTGCGAGCTTCGCCATGGCGAGGGCCGTTTCGGCCAGCCGGGTGATCGCCTCGGGCGTCAGGACGCTTCCCGACAATATCGCCGAGGACTGGCCGCTGAACACCCGCAGACCGATTTCGCGGGCCTCGGCCTGCTCGAGCTTTTCGATCTTGCCTTCGAGGATCTCGATCTCGGTGCTGTGTCCGTCATAGACGATGGCGTCGGCCGCGTCGGCGCCAAGTTTGCGGGCAATGGACACGGCATCGCTGGCCAGTGTCAGAAGGTCGTCAATCATGCGGTGATACTATCCAGTAGCAGGGCCAGGGTGATGATCAGTCCGAATATGCGGTTTGATCGGAAAAGTTCAAGACAACGGGCCGAATCATCGGCCGCGAAACGCGACAGCTGCCAGGCGCCATGAAGCCCGGCTGCAGCAACCCCGAGATGGGCGGCCAGACCGCCTCCAGCCATCCAGATCGCAGCATCGATCAACGCGAGGGCAGCGAGGAAGAAGCCCGCGAGCCATGGCCGGCTGCTCTCCCCGAACCGCAGGGCCGTCGACTTCACGCCGATCAGGACGTCGTCCTCCTTGTCCTGATGGGCGTAGATCGTGTCATAGGCCAGCGTCCAGGCGATGCCGCCCGCATAGAGCAGGAGCGGAGCAGGCGACAGGGCGCCATGGGTTGCGGTCCAGCCGACGAGCGCGCCCCAATTGAACGCCAGGCCCAACACCGCCTGCGGCCAGTAGGTGATGCGTTTCATGAAGGGATAGACGGCCACGATGCCCAGCGACGCGACGCCCGTGGCGATGGTGAAGCCATTGAACTGCACCAGCACCGCCAAGCCCACCAGACATTGCAGGGCGAGAAAGGCGAAGGCCTGCCGGATGGTCACCTGGCCGGACGGGATGGGTCTTGACCGGGTTCGCGCCACTTGTGCATCGAAATCACGGTCGGCGATGTCGTTCAGCGTGCAGCCGGCGCCACGCATGACGACGGCGCCCACCAGAAACAGCACCGCGTGCCAGGGATTGGGCATGCCGCCGCCGGCCGCGATCTGGCCCAGCGCCAGGCCCCACCAGCAGGGCAGCAGCAGAAGCCACCAGCCGATCGGCCGCTCAAGCCTTGCCAGGCGCGCATAGGGCCGGGCTGCCTGCGGCAGATAACGGTCGGCCCAATGGCCGGGCAACGCGTCGGCGACCCGCCCATCTTGGCTGCTGACATGTCTCATGGCGGCGGTGTACATCAGGCATTGCATGAAAACCACTCCCCGCGTGTTCATCAAAAGCGCTCTGGCTCCGGCCGGCGATATCATCCTGTCGCGCGAGCAGGCGCACTACCTGACCGGTGTCCTGCGGCTGGGCAGCGGTGACCCGGTGCGAGCCTTCAACGGCACTGATGGCGAGTGGCTGTGCTATCTCGGCACGGTCGGCAAGAAAGCCGCGACCCTGCGCTGCGAACGGCGGCTTGCCGATGCTGCGCCGCCGCCCGACATCGACTATATCTTCGCGCCCCTCAAACATGCCCGCCTCGACTACGTGGTGCAGAAGGCCACGGAACTCGGCGCCCGGCGCCTGCGTCCGGTCATCACCCAGCGTACCGTGGCCGGCCGCGTCAACCTTGATCGGATGCGCGCCAATGTCATCGAAGCGGCCGAACAGTGCAATCTGGTCTATGTGCCGGAAGTACAGGAACCTGTGAATCTCGCCCGGCTCCTGGCCGACTGGAACCGCGGCAGAACCCTGATCTACTGCGACGAAACGGCCCCCATCGCCAATCCGCTCGACGCGCTCCGGATGGCGAGCCTGCCGGCCGCAGTGCTAATCGGGCCGGAGGGCGGTTTCACCGGCGACGAAAAGGCGCAGCTCACGTCGTTGCCGGCGGTCACCGCAATTTCCCTTGGCCCGCGCATCATGCGCGCCGACACGGCGGCTGTCGCCGCTCTTGCCCTCGTCCAGGCCTGCCTTGGCGACTGGGCCGGCTGACTCCCATCACCATCGGTGATCGTGCCATCAATAATCTTTGTCTTGCCGGAACACCGCCGCCCCCTTAGATCGTCGGGGCCAAATCAGACAGGATATGACCCGTGAGCGGACCTTCCCCCGATACGCCACAAGCGCGAACCCCCATCGAAAATCGCGCCCAGCTCCTGTCCTATTTCGAGGAGGGCTGCAAACCGCGCGACCAATGGCGGATCGGCACAGAGCACGAGAAATTCCCCTTTCTCACCGACAGCCTTGCGCCGGTTCCCTATGACGGGCCACGCTCGATCCGGGCGCTGCTCGAGGGCTTGCGCGACCGTTTCGGCTGGTCCGGCGTCTACGAGGACGGCAATATCATCGCCCTGTCCGATCCTGAGGGCCTGGGCAACATCTCGCTTGAACCCGGTGGGCAGTTCGAACTGTCCGGCGCGCCGCTGAGCACGGTGCACGAAACCTGCGAGGAAGTGCACGAGCATCTCTCCCAGGTCCGCGAGGTGGGCGATCGTCTCGGCATCGGTTTTCTGGGTCTAGGGGCCTCACCGCTGTGGACGAGAGCCGAGACGCCGGTCATGCCGAAAGGCCGTTACGGCATCATGGCGCCCTATATGGACAAGGTCGGCAAGTACGGCCGCGACATGATGTTCCGCACCTGCACGGTGCAGGTCAATCTCGACTTCGCCGATGAAGCCGACATGGTGAAGAAGCTGCGCGTGTCGTTGGCCCTACAGCCCGTCGCCACGGCGCTCTTCGCCAACTCGCCGTTTCTCGAAGGCAGGCCCAATGGCTTTCTGTCGTTCCGTTCCGAAGTGTGGCGCGACACCGATAACGCCCGCGCCGGCATGCTGCCCTTCGTGTTCGAGGATGGTTTCGGTTTCGAACGCTACGCCGACTATGCCCTCGACGTGCCGATGTATTTCGTGATGCGGGATGGCAAGTTCGTCAACACCGCTGGCGAGAGCTTCAGGAAATTCCTTGACGGCAAGCTGCCGCAGCTCCCCGGCGAGAAGCCGGTCATGAAGGATTGGGCCGATCATCTCACCACGATATTCCCGGAGGTCCGGCTCAAGAAATATCTCGAGATGCGCGGATGCGACTCGGGGCCCTGGCGCACGCTCTGCGCCCTGCCGGCCCTGTTCGTCGGCCTGCTGTACGACGTGGGTGCACTCGATGCGGCATGGACTCTGGTCAAGGACTGGACCGCTGCCGAACGGCAGGCCCTGCGCGACGAGGTTCCACGCCTGGGCCTCGGGGCGATGATCCGTGGACGGACGGTGCAGGAAGTCGCCCGGGATGTGCTGGCACTGGCGCGCGCCGGACTGGAGGCGAGAGACGCCCATGGCTGCAAGGGCAGGACCGAGGCCGCCTTCCTCGATGTTCTGGACGAGATTGTCGAGTCGGGCCGGACGCCGGCCGAAAACCTGATTGACCTCTACAACGGAAACTGGGGCGGAAACATCGAGCGCGTGTTCCGCGACTTCGCCTATTGAACGACGATATGGGCTGGCCCGCGCAGCAGGGCCTCAACGCCGGCCACGATGCGTTGCAGCATGTCGCCGGCCAGGACGATGTCGTTGGTCAGGTCCAATTCCTCGCCCGCGAAAACTACCGCCTGCGACAGGTCTCCGGCACGCGCCACAGTCCACCATGCATCCCTGTGCTGAGCGATCTCCGCCGCGAGTTCGGCGCCGCTTACCGCTGCCGCCAGCCGTCCACCCCGCCCATTGGCGCCAGCACGACCGGATGGGTGATGCCGAGAAGCCGGGTTGCCACCGTCGCGATGGTCATGGCACTACTCCGCTGCGATCATTGCGGAATTGAGATTGGCCAGGCTTTCTGTCACATGCCGGGCCAGGGCGTCGATGGCGGAACTGCTGCGGCCGGGCTTGCGGACCAGGCCGATGTCGAAGCTGCCAAGCGCCGGAAAACCATCTCTCTCTGAGAGGATGCGCATGCCCGGCCGCACGCAGAGCTCGGGCACCGCGCCGACCGCCAATCCCGACTGGACCGCGGCGTTGACGGCATTGGAATTGGGGCTCGAATAGGCAATGCGGAACTTGCGGTGACGGCTCTCCAGCGCCTGGAGAACCATCTTGCGCCACTCGCAGCCGGCATGGGAAATGGCAATCGGGAGCACATCCAGCAGGTGAACGCTGTGCCGGGCCGACGCCACCCAGACCAGCGGCTCCCGCCGCACCGGATGGTCGGTCCGGATGTCACAGCCGAAGGTCACCAGGGCCAGGTCCATTTCATTCCGCTTCACCCGCTCGAACAGCGTCGCGCTCGATGTGCAGTCGACATCCACCGTCACCAGCGGATGGGTGCGCGAGAAGCGCGCCAGGATCTCCGGCAGGAAGCGGTCGGCATAGTCGTCCGGCGTTCCAAGGCGCACCGTGCCGGTGAGGTCCGGCCGGGTGAAGGCGGAGACCGCCTCGTCATTGATCGCCACCATGCGCCGGGCATATTCGACCAGCCGCTCGCCATCCGGCGTGAAGCGGCTGGCGCGGCCGTCGCGGGCAAACAGCGGCCGGCCCAGAAGTTCTTCCAGCCGCTTCATCTGCATGGAAACGGCCGACTGCGTCTTGTGAACCTCCTCTGCCGCGCGGGTGAAGCTGCCAGTATCGGCAATGGCGAGGAAGGTCTTCATCAGGTCGACATCGAGATTGGGGATCATCGCCTTACTCATCATCAATCGTGATGATTATCATAAGAGACATTCGTTGGATTAATCAATCGAATTCTGCGAGAAGAAAACCATCACAACAGTGATGCCGATCCGCTTTCGGGTGGAGAAACGCGAGGGAAATGGCTTTTCTCGCGAACCAGGAGGATTTGTCATGAGAGACTATGCACTGCATCATTCCGCATCTTACGGCGATATCGGAACCTCGTCATTCGTGTCGCGGTTCATCCGGAACTGGCGCGCCCGCCGGGCGGTCGCCAGGCTCGAAACCTTCGACGACTACATGCTGCGCGATATTGGCGTATCCCGCGATGAAGTCCGCTGGGCGGCGGGCCTGCCCTTGACCGTCAATGCCGCCCTGGCGTTGGAGGAGCGTTCGCACCAGCGCCGCCGGACCAGGTTGTAATGACCGCGTGTCCAGGTGTGGGGGCGATGATCAACGATCCGCCCCCACGAGCTCTCTCGATGCCAGCGCCCCTTTCGTTCAGCGCCGGCGCAGCGACCGCTCGACCGACGCAAGGAGATCGTCGGCGGCGGTGCCGCGGCTGCTGCCACCCCCAAGAATTTCATCGAGTGTCCGCCGCCCCTTGGCCACCTGTTCCCGGCGTTCCGGCGGCGCCCCGCCGCCAAGCACGTCCTTGAGAATGTCACCCAGTCCGCCGCCAGGGGAACCCTGCGACGATGCCCCGCCCTGGGCACCGCCCAGGATGTCTCCAAGGATGTCGCCGAGTCCGCCGCCGCCCCCGCCCGGTGCCGGTTGGCGGCCTTGCGCACCGCCCAGGATGTCGCCCAGAATATCGCCGAGCCCGCCCCCCGAGGGCGCCTGCGGTGCCCGCGACGGCTGACCGCCGCCGAGCAGGTCGCCCAGGATGTCACCGAGGCCGCCCGAGGTCGCGCCGCCGCCGAAACTCTTCTTGGCGATCTGGCCCATCACCATCGCCGCGATGATCGGCAGCATCTTCTTGAGGATCGACTCGCCGATGCCCGATGACGCAGACAACTGCTGGGCGACGCCCCGGCTCACGTCCTTTGACCCGAAGATGTGCCCGAGGATGGCGTTGCCATCGTCGACGGCGTCCGGGGAGCCAAAGACCGAGGTATCCTCGACATAGCGGCTGTGCCGGCCGCCCGACAGCGCCCCAATCAGGTCGGCGAAGCCATCGTCGCTCTGCGTATTGCGGCGAAGGCCCGCGGCCACGACGGGCGTCAGCGCTTCGATGGCCGAGCGGGTTTGCGCCTCGTCGAGCCCGAACTGCCGTCCGATCGATGCATAGTCCATGGAAAGCCTCCTATCTGGTCTTGTTGCCGAGAAGATCGCCGAAGATGTCTTCAATCGAGATGGTCGAGCGCCGCCGCGTGCTGGACTTGCGCGCGGGCGTCTTGCGCGCGGAAGTCTTGCGGGGTGCCGTCTTCCGCGTGGCCGTGCGCGATGACGCTTTCTTGGCAGTGCCGCTGCGCGTCGCCTTGCGCTTTGGAGTGGCCTTGCGGCGCGTGGGTCTTGCCGGTGCCAGCGCCTTGCGGGCGCGTGAGGTGAGCTCCCGCTTTGCCGCCTGGACCACACCACGCACCAGGGCGCCGACGATGATGCTCATCAGGCCGCCGCTGCCGCCCATGGCCGTCTGCACGCCGCTGACCGGCATGACACCCTGCGCGCGGACAATGGCGCTCACCGCTGCGGTGGCCGAAACCGCGGCCAGATCCGAGAGCTGCCGGGCCGGCACACCGGGCGCTAAGGCTTCGAGTTCGGCGAGTGCGGCCTCCCGTGAGCCATAGAGCGCCTGCAGGATGTCCTGTCCATCAGACAGTGATTCGCCACCAGTGAGGACACCGGGCTCATCGAGCGGTGACCCGGCATAGCCTTCATCGAGAACGCCGGCCAGGGCTTCGAGCAGCGCCTCATTCTGCGCCGCCTCTTCCCTCAGCCGCAGGACGATGGCCGGACACATGCCCTCCATGGCAGTCCTAGTCTCGCCGGGATCGAGACCGAAGGCCGCGGCGACCTGGCTATAGATCTGCCCGTTCTGTGCCTCGGCCAGGATCTTCTGCAGGTTCATTGCCCACTCCCGTTACCATGGGTTGTGCTGATCTGGCCGATGATCCTAAAGGCTGCGTAGACGGATGCAACGCCGAAAATGACCGACCCGATGGCCGTTCCGGCGAGCACGCCTTCGGGGCCGGCATAGCGGGCACCGACGAGGGCGAAGGGGATCGTGCCCAGGGTCGCCTTGCCCCAGTTGAACCAGGTCGAGAGGTTGGGCCGGCCGAGATTGTTGAAGGCCGCATTGGAGACGAATTGCGCGCCGGCGAAGGCCCAGCTTATGGCAATGAAGGTGCAGAAGAAGACGACCAGGTCGATGGTGCGGCCGGAGGCCCGAAAGGTCTCGGCGATCTCGTGTCGGAAGACATAGAGCAGGGCGGATGTGGCCAGCGTGTAGACGGCCGAGAACTTGAGGCCGTCGACGAGCGTCTGCCGCACCCGGTCGAATTTGCCGGCACCGTAGTTCTGGCCGATGATCGGACCGACCGAACCCGACAGGGAGAAGATGATGCCGAAGGCGACCGGCACCAACCGGCCGATCACTGCCGAGGCAGCGACCGCCTCGTCGCCGAAAGGGGCCACGGCGCGCGTCACATAAGCATTGGCGAAGGGTGTGGCCAGTTGGGTGAGCATGGCGGGCACGGCGATGGCATTGATGGCGGGCAAATCGCGCCTCACCGCGGCAAGCCGCAGCGGCTGCAGGACCCGGTGCACCCGCCCGACGCCATGAAGGCCGATGGCGAAGGAGACCACGTCCGCCAGTACATTGGCGGCCGCCGCGCCCTGTATCCCCCAGCCGAAGCCGAAGATGAACAGAGGGTCGACCACCGCCGTTACGCCCGCCGCGGAGAGCGTGATGTACATCGCGCGGCGGGGGTCGCCGAGCCCGCGCAGGATGAACGAGCAGCAAACTGCCCCGGCCAGCAGGACATAACCGGGTGTCAGGGTCCAGATGAACAGTTGGGCGAGGTGCTTGGCCTCTCCGGCCGCGCCGAGCGCATCGAGAAGCCAATGCGACGTGACTGCGATGGTGGCGGTAACGGCAGTCGAAATCGCCAGCGCGAAGACCAGGCTGCTGGTGGCAAAGTCACGCGCCCGTTCGACCTGTCCGGCACCGATGTTGCGTGCGACCAGTGCTGCCGCAGCGATGCCGGCGCCGAGGCTGATCGACAGATTGGCGAAGACGATGGTGCCGGCATAGCCGATCGCCGCGGTAACCTCGGTCTGGTTGAGAAGGCTCAGGAAGAACAGGTCGGCGAGGTCCACGAGGAACATCGCCATGAGGCCGAGGGCGCCGGTGGAGGTCATCACCACCACATGCCGCATCGTCGATCCGGTGACGAAGCGGGCCCGCGTCACGTGAGATATCCGATCTCCAGAGCCTCCCGGCGAAATGCCTCCTCGGACCGGAAGTGGTGCCCGGCGAGACCCGCCATGCGCGCCCCTACGACATTCGAGCGCTTGTCGTCGATGAACCAGCAGGATTGCGGTTCAGCGCCCATCCGCGCCGTCAGCCGCCGGTAACTGGCGGGATCGGGCTTCTTGGTGGCGAATTCGAATGAATAGTAGGACTCGCGGAAGATCGCCGCCGCTTCTGCAAACAACCGGTCGAGGCCGGCCTTGGCCATCGGCCCATTATTGGTGAAGATCGCGATCCGCGCCTTCGTTCCGATCTCTCTCGCCAGACCGAGCATGCCGGGCCATGGCGTCATCGCCGCACGCCGGGCCGCAAACCATTCGTCGGCGCTGATCGGATAACCCAGGCGCCGGCCAAACTCATGCAGGTAATCGTCAGGATCGGGATAGCCGCCGGAATCGGCTTCATCCTCGAAGCCCGAATCCCAGATCGCCGCGCGGATATCGCGCGGGGTCTTTCCACTCAGCCGCGACAGGGCACGCAGGCGCCGGCCGAGATCGTAGCGGCAGAGCACATCGTCCATGTCGAAGATGACGGTGGTGGGGCGCATTGCTCAAGCGGCGGTGCCGCCGACCGTCAGGCCATCGATGCGCAGGCTCGGCTGGCCGACGCCCACGGGAACGCCCTGTCCCTGCTTGCCGCAGGTTCCGATGCCCGGATCGAGCGCCATGTCGTTGCCCACCATCGAGATGCGAGTGAGGGCCTCGGCGCCGGCGCCGATGAGCGTCGCCCCCTTGACCGGTGCGGTGATCCGTCCGTCCTCGATCAGATAGGCTTCGGTGCAGGAAAAGACGAACTTGCCGGATGTGATGTCGACCTGGCCGCCGCCAAAGGACTTGGCATAGAGCCCCCGCTTGATCGAGCGCTGGATCTCTTCGGGATTTTTGTCACCGGACAGCATGTAGGTGTTGGTCATGCGCGGCATGGGCGCATGGGCATAGGATTGCCGCCGCCCGTTACCGGTAGGCCGGACGCCCATCAACCGGGCGTTCAGCCGGTCCTGCATCAGGCCGACCAGAATGCCGTCCTCGATCAGCGTCGTGCAGCGCGACGGCGTGCCCTCATCGTCGATGGTGATCGACCCGCGCCGGTTCGGCAGCGTGCCGTCATCGACGACGGTGATGCCCTTGGCCGCGATCCGCTCGCCCATCAGCTTGGTGAACACCGAGGTCCTCTTGCGATGGAAGTCGCCCTCCAGGCCATGGCCGATGGCCTCGTGCAGCAGGATACCCGGCCAGCCCGGACCGAGCAGCACGTCCATCTCGCCCGCCGGCGCCGGCTTGGCCTCGAGCGACACGAGGCTCTGGCGCAGCGCCTCGCGCACCGCATCCTGCCACCTGGCCTCGGTCAGATAGGACGTGACATCGCCGCGGCCACCCAGGCCATGGCTTCCCTGGCCCTGGTCCTTGCCGTTTGACGAGACCACGCTGACATTGAACCGCACCAGCGGCCGGACATCGCGATAGACTGCCCCGTCGGGTCGCAGGATTTCCACCGCCTGCCAGTCCGTGGCCATGGAAACGGACACCTGGACGACCCGCGGGTCGAGCGAGCGGGCGAATGCGTCGGCTGTCTGCAATAGGCCGACCTTTTCGGCGAAGCCCAGCGCGGCAGCGGGATTGGCCTCGCTGTAGAGTCGCGCATTGGTCCTTTCGGGCGAAAGGCTGACCGCGGCGCCCGGACCATGGGCGACGGTCCGGCAGACCTCGCTGGCGCGCTTCAGGGCGCTTTCACTCAACTCGGTCGCATGGGCGTAGGCGGCAGTCTCGCCGCGCACGGCGCGCAGGCCAAACCCCTGGGTTTCATCGAAACTCGCCGCCTTGAGGCGGCCATCGTCGAAGGCCAGGCTTTCGGTCTGGCGGTGCTCGAGGAACAACTCGCCGTCGTCGGCATCGCGCAGGGCGTCAGCGACAAGCGACTTGACCCGGCCGCGGCTGAGACCGGATGTTTCGATCAATGACAGGGGTGGTGCGTTTGACACGAGCTTCGGCCTTTCAAGTCGGTACCGTCAGGAGATAGGAGACGCCCGCCGGCTTTGCCAGTGTCCAGGCGGCTCAGAGCTTCTCCAGCGCGGCGATCGCCGCCGAGAATCCGTCCAGCGACATCTTCATGGGCAGGCCCAGACCCGGCGCCTCGTAGATGATGAAATTGGCCGCATTGCCCTTCTTCATCTTGACCAGGGTTTCAGGGGAGGCCTCCGCGAAAGCCATGCAGATCTGCGGCAGGCAGCGCGTGAACGGAACCCGGCCGACGGCATTGCCGTCGATTTCGAGGGCGACACCCGTGGGGAGGAACACGCCGATCGGCGCCAGCACCCGCATCATGATAATGTCCTTGTCTTCCTGCTTGGACTTGACCAGGACAAGGGTGAGGGTCGCCTTGGGATTCTTTTCATTCTGGGTTGACTGCACCATGCCGCACTGACGCTCGGTACCTTGCTGGCCGTCGGCGCCATTGACCGCGGCCTCGCACTGCACTTTCCAGGCACCGTGCGTGGCGATAACTTCGACATTGGGTGGCGCCTGGTTACCCGGCGCGGGTGCCTGATTGGTCTTGTTGGCGCGCGGCCCGAACTGCTGCTGGGGCTGCTGGGACTGGGCGGACGCTGGTTCAGGCCCCGTCAGCATGGCGCCAAGGGCGAACACTGTTGCAGTTGCAATACCGAGAAGCCTGAAATTGATTCGCACGAGAAAGCACCCTCTTTTCACATATACGATCGGCTCATAGCGCCCGATCCACGATAAGACAACCCGCATTCCGCGGCGATCCTGAGCCCAAAACACCCGCCTTCCGCAACCGTTTCGGGAGGAAATGGGGCAGAATTCCGAATGACGGCCGCGGTTTGTCCGCAATGACGTTTTGCCGCGCCTTCCTCCGTTGCGGGACAGCGGCGAATGTGGTTCACAATCTGGCAAAATAGCCGGGGTTCGGCCACGCCGGATTCCGCATAATTTTCGTGACCCAAGGTCACGGCGTTTGGTTTGGATTGGGAAAGGGGCGACAATGAGGTTCGCAAAGACACTTGCGGCGGCGTTTTCCGCGGCGGCAGCCTTCGCCGGCATGCCCTCCGCGATGGCGGAGTACGGACATGCCGAACCGTGGCAGCTTGGCCTGCAGGAAGGCGTGACGCCTGTGGCCAATGGAATCCACTGGTTCCACAACGGCTTGCTGCTGCCGCTCACCACGGCGATCGCGCTTCTGGTGCTGGCGCTGCTCATCTATGTGATGGTGAAATTCAACGCCAAGGTCAATCCGGTTCCGTCCAAGACCACTCACAATACCATGATCGAAGTGGTGTGGACGGTGGTTCCCATCCTCATCCTGGTGATTATCGCCATTCCGTCGTTCCGCCTGCTTTACCTGCAGCGTGACATCCCGACGCCCGACATGACTATCAAGATCATCGGCAATCCGAGCTGGAACTGGACCTACGAATATCCAGACCTTGGCCTGGAGGATGACGGGTCGGCCAAGGTGAGCTTCACCGCCTATCTGAAGTCGGAAGAGGATGCCAAGAAGGACGGCGTTCCCTACCTGCTCGCCACCGACGTTCCGGTCGTGGTGCCGGTGAACAAGGTCGTGAAGACCATCGTCACCTCGGATCCGGAGGGCATCATCCACGCTTGGACGATCCCCGCCTTCGGCATGAAGATCGACGCCATTCCCGGCCGCCTGAACGAGGATTGGTTCAAGGCTGAGAAGGAGGGCATCTACTACGGCCAGTGTTCGGAACTGTGCGGCAAGGACCACGCCTACATGCCGATCGAAGTGCATGTCGTCTCCGAGGCCGATTTCAATGCCTGGACCGAGAAGGTCAAGACCGCGGGCGTGAACGAGGCCCGTGACTATCTGTTCGCCATGCTGAAGGCCAAGGGCCAGCTGGCGCAAAAGTAATTTGGGGGAAGAGGCTTAGTACAATGGCACACGCAGCAGCTCACGACGATCACGGCCATCCCACGGGATGGAAGCGCTACGTCTATTCCACCAATCACAAGGACATCGGCACGATGTACCTGTGGTTCTCGATCTTCGCCGGCGTGGTCGGCGGTATCCTGTCCGTCTTCATGCGCATGGAACTGGCCGAGCCGGGCATCCAGATCTTCCACGGCCTGGCG
>JAGRLX010000452.1:1213-1820 GCA_020441605.1 Alphaproteobacteria bacterium | reverse complement strand
AGGGGCGTCGGTCCTGATCATCGAAAATATCACGTTCACGGAACTGCGACCGGCGGATTTCATTTTCGCCTGACTCGAAGCGCTGCTGGGCGCGGCAAACAGCGCACCAAGCCTCGCATGGGGTATACGGCTCGCGCCCGTTGTTCAGCTTCGTTGTCCGGTGTTGTACATCGAGCTGATCGTAAAGATGATCAGGCCTGAAGAAGGTGGAACCAAGCTGAACGCCGCTTTCAATGGATATGACTGCAGGACAGAAACCAATCAGCCGAGGTCAGACCCGACGCGATTCAGTCAATG
Organism: Alphaproteobacteria bacterium; assembly: GCA_020441605.1. The sequence goes on along the minus strand of JAGRLX010000452.1, from coordinate 1,523 downwards.
TCCTCCCGCCAGCGCGGGCAACCGCCAATCTAGGCACGGCAGGCGCCAACACCTGGATCTTTTGGGTTTTTTCAATCGGCGAAGAATACTATTGAATGGTGGCTTCAAGAAGCTCGCCAATTGGACATCCTGCAATGACGATGCAGAGCCGAGGGCGACTGCACAAATGCCCGCGCAGTCACACGTCGATAAATATGAACTGAAGTCCTAGCGGCAGCTGGACGTCTTCAAGGATCAACACGCCATCGCCCCGGCCCGTTATGACCACGTTGCCGTCCTTAGCAACGGCATGAGCAGCGGCGTCCACTTT
>JAGRLX010000452.1:672-1098 GCA_020441605.1 Alphaproteobacteria bacterium | reverse complement strand
GAGGTCCCCGCCCGAGCCGCCGGTCAACGTATCGTCGCCCGCACCACCGTCTATCCGGTCGCTCCCGTTGCCGCCAGAAATCGTGTCGTTTTGGGCACCGCCCCACAATCTGTCGGTGTCCGCACCGCCGTCGAGGGTGTCGGCGCCCGCATCGCCGCGTAACCTGTCCGAACCGCGGCCGCCAATGAGAACGTCCTTCCCTCCGTGTCCCTCGAAGACGTTTTTTGCAGATGTCCCGATGATCGTATCGCGCTGATCGGAACCCACCACCTGTTCGATTCCGCTGATCGTGTTCCGGTCGAAACCGCCGCCGTCGAAATCTCCCGCGGGCATATCGACCTTGACCGACTTTGTCGCCCCGGTCAGGATCAGAGTGTCGAAGCCCTTTCCTCCGCGAATGATGTCGACACCACTTCCCGGAATGAA
>JAGRLX010000452.1:383-583 GCA_020441605.1 Alphaproteobacteria bacterium | reverse complement strand
AGATCGTCTTTGCCCTCTTGGCCGTACAGGAAGTCGTCACCGTCCCCACCCTTGAGTGTATCGCGGTCCGCTCCCCCATAGAGGTGGTCGCCGCCCTCACCGCCCAACAAGGTGTCGCCGCCGTCGTAGCCCCATATCTCGTCATCACCTTTGCCACCCGACAGAATATCAGATCCCGAGTTGTCCTGCTTCGGCCCGTC
>JAGRLX010000452.1:0-247 GCA_020441605.1 Alphaproteobacteria bacterium | reverse complement strand
CCGCCATCGAGATTGTCGTCGCCGGCACCACCATACAGCGTATCGAGCCCTTTTCCGCCTTCGAGCGTGTCGTTCCCGTCGTTGCCTTCCAGAGTGTTGTCGGCGTTGTCGCCGATGATGGTATCGCCATTCCTCGATCCGATGATCCGCTCGATGCCGATCAGAGTGTCGGTATCGCCGAAATCGTCGGTCGCAGTTTCATCGCTCAGATCGATCATGACTCCGAGATTGCCGTCAGCGAAGGCCA
>JAGRLX010000451.1 GCA_020441605.1 Alphaproteobacteria bacterium | reverse complement strand
CAACCGCTACGCCTATGCCGGGAATGATCCCATCAATGGATCGGACCCGAATGGGCATGCTGGTCACCCCAGATGACACCGATTGATCCTGCCATCAGCGCATGGACCGTCCTTTCAGCACCGTTCAACACCTTACATGGCGACTGCAGATGGCCATCTTCAGATATCCTTGAACATCAAGCGGCATGCACAGACGGGGCATTCTGGACAAGCCAAGTCAATGCACGAGCGAGACCGCCATCGTCGCAGGACGGCGCCACAACATCAGCAAGGTCTTGAACATGTTCCTTGGCATTGGCGACTGTTATGGCCAAGCCCGCCCAACTGAGCATCGCGATGTCATTGTCTGAATCCCCAGCCGCGGCAACGTCATTTGGATCCACATTCCAACTCTGGGCAATGAAGCTGGCAGCCAAATCCTTGCGGGCATGGGGGTCAACAAACTCAACCAGATTGGGGCCAGATTGCGTAACGGTAACTCGACCTGTAAACACGTTGGACAAAGACCCGATCGCCTCGGAAATGCGGTCACTGGAAAATGTGGCAAGCAGCTTCAACGGAGCGCCTGGAATATCTTCGACGTTGCGAACCATCTCCAAGTCATCGCCCGTGACATCCGTTCGGAGCCGAGCGACCTTCTCGTCTGCCGCCAGAACGTAGCATCGTCCCAGATCAAACCAAATCGGGCTGCCACCGGCCGCGTGAATGGTCGACATGGCCTCCAAGGCCAGTTCGCGTCCGAGGCGAACTTCCTTGAGCGCCTGTCGCGATGACAGCTTGCCCACCCATGCGCCGTTGAAGCAGCACACCAGTTCTGCGGCGCCGACCTCGGCATGCACCCGATCCAGCCCGGCGGGAGAGCGCGCCGATGCCAGAACCACTGGAAGGTTGATGGAACGCAAGGATCGCATCGCAGCTGCAACCTCGGGCAGCAAGACGTGGTCATAGGTGAGGAGCGTCCTGTCGACGTCGCAGAACAGAATTCGCGGCGTTCTGGCCAATGCGAAGCCGGGTCGGAGCTTCAAATCAGCCATGCGCAATATGGCCGAGGTAGGAACGCCGGCATCCCCGGCCCAGGTTGATGATGGCTTCGTGCTCATTCGAGCCGGCGGTTTCGGCCAGACTGCGGTAGTTCAGGGTCGGGCCGACGATCTCGGCCGTCATCCCGGCCCGAATATCGTCTTCTGGAAAGGACGTCACGTCCACGGCCGTCAAGTCCATCGAAATGCGTCCGACAACGGGGGCGATTCGCGCTCCGAAGGCAACCTGGCCCAGATTGCTGTTGCTCCGCATGTATCCATTTGCGTAGCCGATCGCGAGAATGGCCACGCGCCGTGGCGCCGGCGCGCGCCAGGTGCAGGAGTATCCAACGGCGTCGCCTTTTTCGAGCCGCCGTACCTGAACGACCGGGGCAAGGACGGTCGCGGGCTCCTCGAAAGGATTTCGGCCGACGACCAGAGGATTGATGCCGAAGGTCGACTTTCCCGGTCGGATGATGTCACCGTGGAATTCGGGGCCCAGGAACACGCCACAGGAATTCGCGATCGACAAGGGCGCCTTGGGCATGCGGCTCGCCCGGCTCTTCAATCGCTCAACCTGGCGATAGCACAGGTCAAGATCGACATCGTCGGCGGAGGCGAAATGGGTCATGTAGCCCTTGACGTCGAGTGATCGCAGCAGCGGCAGGGCGGCCTCATCGTCATTCCTTGAAAGACCAAGGCGGTTCATCGCCGTATCGAGGTGTACGAAAGTGGAGATCCGCCCTGCTCCCCCCGATGCAAAGTCGGCCAGCGCTTCAAGTTGCTCGATCGAATTCACGACCGCCGTGATACCCCGGGCGAGCGCTTCTGCGATTCCACTTCGCGGCACGCCATCGAGGACGCAGATTTGCGGACCATCGCCGAGCGCATCACGCAATGCCAAGGCATCTTCGAAACGCGCCGTGAAGAACAACTTCGCGCCGGCCACCAGCAAGGCCTTGGAGGATTCGATCATGCCATGACCATAGGCATCGCCCTTCACGATCGCCGCGCAGGTGCCATTGGTCATTGCTGCTAGCGCGCGGAAATTGCGTTGGATGGCGCCAAGATCGACAATCATGACCGGCCCGCTGGCGAGCTGGCGCCGGGCACCACCGGAGAGCGGTGGCTCCCTCACAAAGTCTTGCAGCATGATCGAGAACTCTCGGAAAGTGCCGGACTGCATCATCCGAGGCGATGCAGTCCGGCGCCGAACGGGGTCAGGCGGAGAGTGCTGCTACCGCTTCGTCGACCAGCTTCATTTCATGGTCCTTCAACGGGGGCACCGGCATGCGGCAGAGACCGACCTTGCGCCCGGTCTTGTCGCTGCCCGCCTTGGCGACCGGGTTGAAAGGTAGGGTCCACAGCAAGCGGCTGATCGGCTGCAGCTTCTTCCAGACCTTCTCCGCCTTGCCATAGTCGCTGGATTTCACCAGGTCGTAGAGCTGGCGGATCTGCGCAGGCGCGACATTGCCGGAACCGGTGAACAGACCGGTGGCCCCATTCACCAGTGCAAAGAAGTTCAGGAAGTCGCAGCCACAGAAGACTTTCGACCCCTGGCCAGCGAGCTTTTCGATACGGCTCGGGTCGGCGGTCGAGTCCTTGATGTAGTCGACGCCGTCGATCTCGGAGAACCGCGCGAACACCTCCGGCGTGATGTCGAACTGGGTGTAGACGGGAATATTGTAGGCCATGATCGGCGTCTTGATCGCTTTGGCTATCTGCTCGTAGTGCCAGCGCACACCCTCTTCGCCGGGCCCCTCAAAATAGGGCGGCAGGACCAGAACCGCATCGGCACCCACGCCCTCGGCATGCTTGGAGTTCTCGACGGCGTCTTCGGTCCGGATGGCCGAGGTCTGCACGATGATCTTGACGCGACCGTTGGCATGCTTGCAGGCTACCTCTGCAAGCTCACGCTTCTCCGGTTCCGACAGAAAAGGGAACTCGCCGGTACCGCCGTTGACGGCGATGATATGCACGCCATTGCCGATAAGTGAATCGATGTTATTCTTGAACGCCCCGATGTCGAGGGACGCACCTTTGTCTATGAACGGCGTGCAGATCGGTACGCAGACACCTTCGAGTTTGTTCATGGTTCTTCTCCGTTGTGTTGGCCCAGGATGTTACCTGGGTGTGGGATTGACGTACTCGCGGAGCGCAGGACGCTCCGAGATTTCTTGGGCCGTGGTCAGCGAAGCTGGATCCAGATCGCTTTCTGCTCGGTGTACTGGTCGTGGGCATGAAGGCCCTTGTCCTTGCCGCCGAAACCCGATTCCTTGTAGCCACCGAAGGGCACGGCAAAGTCGCCCTCAGAGTAGCAGTTGACTGAAACCGTGCCAGCGCGGATAGCCTTAGCCACGCGGTGCGCGGTGTTGAGATCGTCAGTGTAAAGCGATGCGGCGAGGCCGTAGTTCGTATCGTTGGCAATGCGGACCGCCTCTTCCTCAGTCTTCACCGAGATCACCGAAAGGACGGGTCCGAAAATTTCTTCGCGGGCGATGGTCATGTCGTTCCGCACGCCTTCGACGATCGTCGGCTCGACAAAGTAGCCACCGGTGTCCTCCAGCACGCGGCTTCCACCGAACGTCACGGTGGCGCCCTCCTCGCGTCCCTTGTCGATGAGACCCAGCACCTTGGACATGTGCTTC
>JAGRLX010000109.1 GCA_020441605.1 Alphaproteobacteria bacterium | reverse complement strand
CACATGTAGCACGTGGTGGTCTTGACCTCGTCCCATGTCTTTGGCGAGGTGTTGAGGGCTGGTTCGGTCATTGGCATCCGTATGGCGGCGATTTAGCTCTACCTTATCCCGGCCGTTGGCCCTATCATAGGTCCAGACCACTTATTCACAGGGACCAACGTGCGCGACTGGCTCGTCCATATTCGGCGCAGCGAATACGCCAGTCTCCAAACCCAGATCCGCGAGGCCCTGGTCTCGGCGATCCTCGATGGCCAGCTGGACCGTGACGAGCCGATTCCATCGACCCGCAAGATGGCCAAGAGCCTCGGCGTATCACGCAATACGGTGGTCCTCGCCTATCAGGGCCTGCTTGATGATGGCTACCTCATCGCCAGGGAACGCTCGGGCTATTATGTTGCCGACAAGGCTATGGAGGGCGCGCTCACGGGAAAGCCGGCGGCACCGGCACGGTCGGCACAGGGCGAAATCAACTGGGCCTCGCGCCTTCTCAAGACGCCGGCCGCCCAAGAGAATATTTCCAAGCCGCTTGACTGGCAAAGCTACGCCTATCCCTTCATCTATGGTCAGGTCGACCACAATCTGTTTCCCCTTGCGGAATGGCGCGACTGCGCCCGGCAGGCTCTGGGCAAGCGATGGCTCGGCACCTGGACCAACGACACCTGGGCCTTCGACGACCCCTTGCTGGTGGAGCAGATCCGCCGCCGCATCCTGCCGCGGCGCGGCATCATGGCCAGCGACGATGAGATTCTGATCACGCTCGGCGCCCAGAATGCCCTCTATCTTCTCACCAGCCTGCTGGTGGGGCCGGAGACGCGGGTGGCGATGGAAGAGCCGGGCTATCCCGACGTGCGCAACACCTTTCAACTCAAGTCGCGGCATGTGTCGCTCGTTCCCATCGACGAGATGGGCCTGGCCCTGAATGGCGACCTGCAGTCAGCCGACATCGTGTTCACCACGCCGAGCCATCAGTTTCCGACCACGGTCACCATGCCGCTGGAACGGCGCATGGACCTGTTGCGGCTTGCGACCCAGCGCGACATGGTGATCATCGAGGACGACTACGAGTTCGAGACCAACTATGTGAACGAGCCCTGCCCCGCTCTCAAATCGCTGGATGACGGGGGTCGGGTCGTCTACGTGGGATCATTGTCGAAGACCCTCTTTCCGGGCCTGCGTCTCGGTTTCATGGTCGGGCCTAAGCCATTGATCGCCGAGGCCAGGGCTCTGCGCCGGCTGATGGTGCGGCACGCGCCCAACAACAACCAGCGTACCGCCGCGCTGTTCTTGTCGCTTGGCCACCATGACACGCTGATCCGGCGGCTGCATCGCGCCTATCGCAGCCGGTGGGAGGTGATGGGACAAGCCCTCAATACCCACATGCCCAATGCCAGCCGCATCCCGAGTTTCGGCGGCACGAGTTTCTGGGTCAGCGGTCCCGCGCGGCTTGACAGCGAGGTTCTGGCGAAGGCGGCTGCCGAAAAGGGCATCCTGATCGAACCGGGCCGAATCAACTTCGGCCGACCCAACCCGCCACGCAACCATTTCCGGCTGGCCTTCTCCTCGATCGACGAGAAGAAGATCGAGCCAGGCGTGCGGCTGCTTTCGGAAATCGTGGCCACCATTTAGGTGTAGCGGCATACATCCGCCCGTCTGACGAACACTGAAATCTTGATGAGTTTTCTCATCAGGCATCCATGGCAGTTTGCCGAGGATCAAGCCGCAGCGCTGCATGACGGCAGCCCAGTGATGAAATTGATCTCCTGCACGTTGGACGGTGGCAAGACTGCAATCACCGTCGTTCCCTCGGTAGCGGGCTATCGGAGGGTTGCCCGACACGCAATGCTCTCCGACCTCGGCGGTGATTTCCTTCCAGCAGGTGATCGGCTAAAGGGCGGCAATGACCGTCGCGCACCGAGACAATCGGCTTCTTGCCATCATTTTCATCCTGTCCGGCATCGGATTTGCCGCCACCCAGGACGCCATCGTGAAATCCATGTCCGGCGCCTATCCGGCTTATGAAACGATGATGCTGCGTTGCGTCGGCTCGGTTCCGGTCCTGATGGTCATGCTGTGGCGCGACAAGGCATTCGGGAAACTGCTGCCGCGGCTCCTCGGCAGAGTCTTCATCAGAGGATTTATTCTTGGCTTTGCCTATCTCTGTTTCGTGCTGTCGATTGCCGCCATGCCGATCGCCAATGCGGTCGCGATCTACTTCACCATGCCGTTCTTCGTGGCCGGGCTTGCCGGTCCGATGCTCGGCGAAAAGGTACGGATACATCGCTGGCTTGCAATCATTGCGGGCTTCATCGGCGTCATGATCATGGTGCGGCCAGGCGTTGAAGACACCTTCGAATGGGCGTCGATCTTCGCGCTGCTTTCGGCCCTTGGCTATGCCATCGGCCAGATGTACGGCCGGCCATTGGCCCAGCAAGTGTCGCCGATTGTCATCGCCGTGTGGCAGAACATCATCTATTTCTCCATCGGCCTCGTTCTGGCGGTCATTTTCAATCTGGTCGTCACCACCGGGTTCAGCCATCCCAGCCTCGCCTTCCTGTCGCGGCCGCTGGTCGTGCCAGACTTCCGGGACTTCATGGTGATGCTCCTGATGGGTGTTCTCGCCGCCTTCGGCATGATCTTCTTTGTGAATGCCTACCGGTTCGGCGAAGCCAATTTCGTTGCCCCCTTCGAGTATTCGTCGATGATCTGGGCGGTGTTCTACGGCCTGGTGATCTTCGGTGACTTTCCCGATGGCTACACCTGGGCGGGAGCCGCCGTGGTCATCGGCGCGGGACTTCTGATGATCTGGCGCGACCGGCAACTGAACCGGGCAAGCTAGGCCAGCAGGCGATCAGAGTCCAAAGCGGCGCCACAACCTTTCGGCCATGGAATTGTCCGGGAACGGCGCGTCAGCATTGACGCCGCGCCGGGCCCAGACCGTCGCATACATGTGCATGAAGGGCGACGGCGGCGGATCGTGGTCCTCGAGGAAGATGCCGGGCACATTCCACCAGGCCACCGGATCCACGACATCGGGTGACAGAATGGTGACACCATGGCCGGGGTCTTCCAGCATGAGGCGTGAGAGCAGATGGGGCCCCACGTTCTCCCAGGTCCTGTCCTCGCGGTTGAGCAACGCGACGGCATCGGTGGCACGGTGCCATAGATCGCCGGAGGCAGGCAATGGATTGGCCATGAAGCAATTGGTAACCTGGGTCAGCCCCGCGCCGGTGGCGCTCGCCTCGCGATGGCGGAAGGGGCGGCGCTTTTCAGATGCGACCATAGCCCGCGCAGGCAAATCGGATGCTGAACGCAGGGCCACCACGTCCATGTCCGACCAGATGCCGCCGTGTTCGGCCAGCAGACGATAGCGGAACAGGCTGGTGAGCCACGCCATGTTGGCGCGCGGGTCTCCGTCCACTGGCAGGATCTCGGCGGCGTCGCGGAGCTCGGCGCCGCCCGTGTCGTCAGGCTCGTAGCTCCATAACTTCACATGGTATCCCAGGCTCAGGAAACTGGTCAGGCTGAGCCGCGCCAGGCGGCTCAAGGGGCCCCCAACCCATAGCATGTGAACCGGCATGGACATCAGCACGGCGCTACCTCAAACCGGATAACCCGCCCGGGCTTTCACGGTCCGCAGCGCCAGGGAGGACTGGATGCGCTGCACGCCGGGAAGCCGGGCGATTCGCGAACGGTGAATGCGCTCATAGTCGGTGGTGTCGGCCGCAACGACGCGGAGCAGATAGTCGAACTGACCGCTCATCAAGTGGCATTCGAGGACCTCGGGAACCCGCTGAACCGCCTTCTCGAACTTTTCGAAGGCTTCCTCGGTCTGGGCGGCGAGCGACACCTCTACGAAGAACTCGTTGGCGAGGCCGAGCAATGTCCGGTCAAGGGTGGCGGCATAGCCGGTGATGATGCCAGCCTCCTCAAGCAGCTTCACGCGTCGGTGGCAGGCCGAAGGCGAAAGACCGGCCTTAGCGGCCAGTTCAGCGATCGGCTGCCGCGAATTGGCCTGCAACTCGGTCAGGATGATTTTGTCGATCTTGTCCAGATCATGGGATTTCATGCGGAGAATGTAACATATATTCGAATGCGTTCTCAATGCTGCACTGCTCCGGCCCTGTCTTCAGCAACACTTCCGAACTGGCTTGCGCTATTTTCCAGGCCTTCCAGGGAGGATATTCATATGCTGATCGGCGTTCCGAAAGAGATCAAGAATCACGAGTACCGGGTCGGCATGACGCCGACCTCGGTGCGCGAGGCCGTGCATCACGGTCACACCCTGTGGGTCGAGGCCAATGCCGGCGCGGGCATCGGAGCCAGCGACGCCGACTATGCGGCGGCCGGCGCCAAGATCATTCCTACAGCGGCGGAAATCTTCGCCAAGGCCGACATGATCATCAAGGTCAAGGAACCGCAGGCGATCGAGCGCGCCATGCTGCGCGAGGGCCAGATCCTTTATACTTATCTCCATCTTGCGCCCGATCCGGAGCAGACACGGGATCTGGTGAAGTCCGGCGCAATCTGCATTGCCTATGAGACAGTGACCAGCCCGCGTGGTGGCCTGCCGCTGCTCGCGCCGATGTCCCAGGTCGCCGGGCGCATGTCAGTGCAGTCGGGCGCCCACTGCCTCGAAAAAGCCCAGGGCGGCCGCGGCGTGCTGCTCGGCGGTGTTCCCGGCGTGGCGCCGGGCAAGGTCGTCATTCTCGGTGGCGGCGTGGTCGGCACCAATGCCGCGATCATCGCGCTGGGAATGGGCGCGGACGTCACCATCCTCGAAAAGAATGTCGACCGGATGGAAGAGCTGGTCGCCCGCTTCGGTACCAGCATCAAGACCATCTATTCCACCAAAGGTGCGGTCGAAGACGAATGCGCCGAAGCCGATCTGGTGATCGGCGGGGTGCTCATTCCCGGTGCTGCTGCGCCGAAACTGGTGACCAAGGCCATGCTCAAGGACTGGAAGAACGGGTCGGTGCTGGTCGACGTCGCGATCGATCAGGGCGGCTGCGCCGAAACCTCCAAGGCCACCACCCACGCCGATCCGACTTATGTTGTCGATGGCGTCATTCACTATTGCGTCGCCAACATGCCCGGCGGTGTCGCCAGAACTTCGACCTTCGCGCTCAACAACGTCACCCTGCCTTTCGCGCTGGCGATTGCCGGCAAGGGCTGGAAAAAGGCCCTGAACGATGATCCGCACCTGAAGAACGGTCTGAACGTCGCCCATGGCAAGGTGACCTACAAGGCCGTGGCTGATGATCTGGGCTACGACTACGTGGCCGCCGACAAGGTGCTCGCCGGCTGACACGCCTCAGAGTTTCCGGACGGAACAATGCCCGGGCATTTTGTCCGGGCATTTTCGTTGCCTACATGCCAGCCTGCTTCGGCTTGGTCTCGTAATCGTAATAATAATTCGCCTTGCGGCCGTATATCAGCCCGCGAAGAACGCGGCGCAGGCGTTCCGATTTGCGCAGGGGATCGAGAATGGCGCGCATGACGTCATGGGCGAATACCTTGGCCGCGTCGGCGGCAGGCCGGGCGCCGGGCGGCTTCTGCGGCAGGCCGAAACGGCGAAGTGTACCATTCATCAGCCGGATCTTGTTGAGCCGCCGGACCTGCGGGGTCTTCCAGGTCATCGCCATGGAAATCGAATAGCTGTCGCCGGTGCTGACCCAATGGGGGATCATGTAAGGCATGTGCAGGGCGTCGCCAGGCTTCAGGGGGTGCAATGTCGCACGCTCCTCGAACCATTCCTCGTATTTTTGATTGCGATGCTTGGAAGGCGAGATTTCCATGTCCTCTTCCGAGATCAGGCGGCGGTCGCCGTTGTCGAAGGTCCGGACGAATTTGTCGCCGTGGATCTGGATCAGGATATTTTCCTCGGCATCGATGTGAAAGGGCGTGGTGGCCCGCGCCGACGAGATGAAGATGAAGCCCTGGAGGTCTGAATAGTCGCCGGGCTCGATTCCCGCGGCCCGATTCGCGTCTTCGACGAAGGCCGTCAACATCGCCCGGTACGCGGTATCGGACTCGACATTCTTGATCACCATCCAGGCATCGGCGCTCTCGATCGAACGGATGACTTCCTCGGCCGGACGATCGATCCTCGGCACATCCTCGGGCCGCACATCCACGCTCACCTTGCCAGAATTGTATTCGATCCGGTCGCGCGGCATGGATTTGGCCAGATCTACCAGCCGTGGCAGGGCAAAGAGCGGATGACCGCAAAGCCCATGCTTGAGGGTGAAGGCCTGTTTCAGGAACTTGGCCCGGGCGAGGTCCCTATCGACGGTGACGAGGGTCATGCACGGTGTCTCCCTGTGATTTTCAGGATGGCATTCCGGGCGGCGGATCGCAGGCCACGGCGCAACCGCTCTGCCATGACCGTCGCGTGAAAGCGCATCGCGCCGGCGGCATTTGCCGCAACGATCACGTCGGCCACAGGAATGCGGCCGCGCCAGATATGATCGATCATCGGATGGTGCGGAATGGCGCAGGAATCGACCCATGCGAGACCCGGTTCGGCGAACAGCCGTTCGGTCGCGTAGAGGACCACCAGGGCTCCCGGCGAATAGCGCGCAAGACTTTCATCATGGGTGATCTTGCCAAGCCACGCACGGTCGCCATCGACGACAGCATAGAGGGTGGCGATCGTCGCCCCGTCGAGTTCCAGCGCCCAGAAGCGCAGCAGGCCGGATGCGGCAAGGGCGGCGGAGGATTCGCGCAGGGCTTCGGCTGCGGCAGGGTCTGCGGCGATGGCAGTTCCTTTCCGCCCTTTCCAGCCGGAGGATTCGAGGCGCAGAAACTCTTCGACCCAGGGTGCTGGATCGGCGCCAGGTGCAAGGCATTTCATGGCCAGGGTGCCCTGCTCGGCCAGGCGGGCCTGCAGGCGGCGGAATTCCTTGCGGCGCTTGCGTTCGAAATTGGCTTCGAACCAATCCTCGAAGGTGCCGGTGATTTCGAGGCCAGCGCGCTCCCACTGGTCGAGAACGGCGAAATGCCCAGCCGATGCGGTCAACATGTCCCAGAATGGTCCGGCGAGCGGCACCGAGTGCAGAATCAGTGGCACCTCGATCATGCGCAGCAGGGCAGTCATGGCCGGTTCTGCCATGTCGGCGTCAAGGTGCGGCAGTCCGAAGAAATTGACCGGGGAAGACCAGTTGCATTGAATCGGCAAAGGGTAGGACCGGCGGCAGAGCGGCAGAGCTAGCCGCAGGCCTTGGTCATCGCGCACCAGGGCCAGACGCGCGCCCGCCACATGTTTCAGCGCCGGCCCAATGATTTCCGGCCGGTTGAACCCTGAGGGTACCAAGGCGCGGCCCGCCAGGGCCTGCCACTCGCCGGCGGCGTCTCCAATTCCGCCGGCGAGGCCGCAGCGCATCAATGTCCAATTCGGCACAAGCATGATGCAAAGCATGCAAGCGCCAGACCACACCCCGTGGTTGACTCCTATCGCGCGGTCACAGCCTTAATGACTTCTGACCCACGGCTGGAAATGCAAGAAGCCAGCCCTGAGGCTGGCTTCGAGAAGGTTTTGAGCTGCGTCGGGTCAGACGCCGGTCTTCGGTTCCAGCACCTGGCGGCCCTTGTACATGCCCGACTTGAGGTCGACATGATGGGGACGGCGCAGTTCGCCGGACTTCTTGTCCTCGACCCAGGTCACGATGCCGAGCTTGTGGCCCGAGCGGCGCATGCCGATGCGGCTCTTGGACATTTTCTTACGTGGAACGGCCATCTCAAATCTCCATAAGAAAGCGGCGCGGGAATGGCCCACGCCTTTCGATTGGCGAGCCTTATACCCGTGCTCAGGCCTTTAGGCAAGCGAGATAGGCGTCCATTCCGCGCATTCGCTGCAGAATCCGGTCGGCGTTGCGGCGCACGCCCTTCGAGGGCTTGCCGGCATTGCGGGTGATCGGGTTGGGCAGCACCGCCGCCAAAAGTGCCGCTTCGCGGCGGGTCAAGTCCTTGGCGGACTTGTTGAAATGGTACCTTGCGGCAGCTTCGGCGCCATAGACGCCCGGCGCCCATTCGACGATGTTTAGATAGATTTCGATCATGCGCCGCTTGGACCAGACAAGATCCATCCACAGGGCGACTGGCAGCTCCAGGCCCTTGCGGATCACGAAGCGGCCATCCCACAGGAACAGATTCTTGGCGGCCTGCATCGGGATGGTGCTGGCGCCGCGCACCGGGCCGCCTTCATCATCCAGCGCATCTTCGACCACGCCCTGGAATTCGCGCCAGTCGACACCATGATGCTCACAGAAGCGGGCATCCTCGGCGGTGATGACGGCACGGGGAAGATGCGGAGAAATCTGGTCGAGGGTGACCCATTGCTTGTAGATGCCGGCGCCATGGAGGGCGCGGAGCAGCATGATGTTGGAAACCGGCGGGGGCACGACGGCGTAGACCAGGGTCATGACGATGGGCCAGGCCACCAGCACCGCGGCGATCCGCCAGGCCCATCGCCAGATCCGGCCAAGCACCGGCGACCGTCGATCGGGGAGCCGTCCGATACCCATCATGGCTGGCGCCGGGGCCTCCATGTCAACTGGTTGAGTTTTGTCGTCCATGACCGTACAGAAGGGCCGCATAGCACAGGAAGTCCCCCGTGTCCTTCGAAGAAGCCCTGAGCCGTTGCGCGTCCGAAACCGACGCCTTGCTCGACCAGTTGCTGTCGTCCTCGGCATCCCCGGCCAACCGGGTGATCGAGGCCATGCGCTATGCTGCACTCGGCCAGGGCAAACGGCTCCGCCCGTTTCTAGTGGTCGAATCGGCGGCGCTGTATGACGTGCCGCGCGAATGCGCCCTGCGGGTCGGTGCCGCCCTCGAGTGCGTCCACTGCTATTCGCTGGTTCATGACGATCTCCCGGCGATGGACGACGACGATCTGCGTCGCGGCCGGCCGACGGTGCACAAAGCCTTCGACGAAGCGACCGCCATCCTTGCCGGCGACGCGCTCCTTACCCTAGCGTTCGAGGTCCTCAGCGACCCGGCGACGCATCCCGACCCGCAAGTCCGGCTGGCACTCGTATCCGGTCTTGCCAGGGCTTCCGGCATGGCCGGGATGGTCGGCGGCCAGATGCTCGATATCGCAGCGGAAACCCGAGTCATTTCAAATCTTTCAGAGATAACGCTGATCCAGGGCATGAAGACGGGCGCTCTCTTCCGTTTCGCCTGCGAGGCAGGTGCCATTCTTGGTGGCGCCGATCCCGCGCCGCTTCGTCAGTATGCGGACAAGATCGGCCTTGCCTTCCAGATCGCTGATGACATCCTCGACGTGGAGTCGACACCGGAAGCCCTCGGCAAGGCGACACAGAAGGACAAGGTTGCAGGCAAGGCCACCTTTGTGGATCTGCTCGGGCTGGAGGGGGCGAAGGCACGGGCCGCGGAACTGACGGAGGAGGCGGTCGCGGCGCTGGCGGCCCATGGCGCGCGTGCCCACACTCTCCGGCATGCAGCCGACTTCATGGTCTCCCGCCGGAAGTAATCCATCGAGGTGACAAACCGGCTATCGTGGCCTGCCGAAGGCTGGCATCACCGCGGGGACCACCTCTGCTTCACGTAATCCTCGACGATTTCCTTGAACTGCCTGGCGATGTTGTCGCCGCGGAGCGTCGCCACTTTCTTGCCGTCGATGAAGATGGGTGCCGCGGGGAGTTCTCCGGTGCCGGGTAGCGAGATGCCGATATCGGCATGTTTCGATTCCCCAGGCCCATTGACGATACAGCCCATCACCGCCAGCTGCAGCGTTTCGAACCCCGGATAATCGCGGCGCCAATCGGGCAGTCGCGCGCGAATGTGGGACTGGATGTCCTGCGCCAGTTCCTGGAACACGGTGGACGTGGTGCGCCCACAGCCGGGACAGGCGATCACCATGGGTGCAAAGCTGCGGATGCCCATGGTCTGGAGGATCTCCTGGGCCACGGTCACCTCGCGGGTGCGGTCGCCGCCGGGTTCGGGCGTCAGGGAAATGCGGATCGTATCACCGATTCCTTCCTGCAAGAGCACGGCGAGTGCCGCCGTCGAGGCGACGATGCCCTTCGAACCCATACCGGCCTCGGTCAGCCCCAGATGCAGCGCGTAATCGCAGCGCGTAGCGAGCAGGCGGTAGACGGCGATCAGGTCCTGCACCTCCGAACACTTGGCGGAAATGATGATCCTATCCTTGCCGAGCCCCAGGTCGACCGCCCGTTCAGCCGAGAGAAGGCCGGACTGCACCACCGCCTCATGCATCACCGTGCGGGCTTCGGCCGGTTCCTGTAGGCGGTGGTTCTCGTCCATGAGCCTGGTGAGCAGCGCCTGGTCGAGCGAGCCCCAGTTGACCCCGATCCGCACCGGCCGGCCGAATTTCAGCGCTGTTTCGATCATCATCGAGAAGTTGCGGTCCTTCTTCTCCTTGAAGCCGACATTCCCCGGATTGATGCGGTATTTCGCCAGTGCCTCGGCGCAGGCCGGGTTGTCGTTCAGCAGCGTGTGGCCATTGTAGTGGAAGTCGCCGACCAGCGGCACAGGCACATTCCACCTGTCGAGCAGGTCTCGGATCTTCGGCACGGCTTTGGCCGCCTCGTCGCGGTCGACCGTCACGCGCACCAGTTCCGATCCCGCCCGCGCGAGGTCGGCCGTCTGCCGGGCGGTGGCTTCGGCATCGGCCGTATCCGTGTTGGTCATCGACTGGACCACGATGGGTGCGCCGCCGCCCACCTTGACCGGTCCCACCTCCACGGGCACGGAAGCCCGCCTGCCGCTGATTGCTGTGTATTCCATACTGGCTAGATGCGTTGCGGAAGCGCCAAGGTCAAGACGAAGAGCAGTCCGGCGGAGAGGACGATCGCCGGGCCCGAGATGGCATTGAGATAGGCCGAGGCCATCAGACCCGCCACGACCGCGAGCCCCGCCATCACGGCGGAGATCACCGCCATGCGTTCCGGCGTCGTCGACAGCCGGCGGGCCGCTGCGGCAGGTATGATCAGCAGGGCGGTGATCAGCAGCAGCCCGACGATCTTCATGGAAATCGCCGTCATGAGCGCGATGAGCAGGATGAAGCCAAGCTCGACCCGCTGCACTTTCACACCCTCGGCCTGGGCCAGTTCCTCATGCACCGACATGGCGATCAGGTCGCGCCATAGGTAGGCCAATGCGCCCAGCACTACCACCGCCCCACCCCAGACAATCCAGAGATCGCGGCTGGTGACCGTCAGGATGTCGCCGAACAGCAGGTCCATGTGATCCCCGGCGGCGCCGGTCACCAGGCTTACCGTGATCAGTCCCAGAGCCAACGCACTGTGCGAAAGAATGCCGAGAAGCGTGTCGGTCGCGATCTGGCGCTGGCTCTTCAACAGCAGCAGAACCAGGGCCACAGCCACGGCTGTCGCCGCGGCGCCCAGGGTCAGGCTGAAGCCCAGCAACAGGCCAAGACCAACGCCGAACAATCCTGAGTGGGCGAGGGTTTCGCCGAAATAGGCCATGCGGCGCCAGACGATGAAGCAGCCCACCGGCCCCGCGACGCAGGCAATGCCGAACCCGGCCACCAGCGCACGACGAAAGAAGGGTTCAGCCAGTATGTCAAACATTGCCGTCAGTGCTTGTGGTCGTGATGGTGGTGCTCATGGCTTTCGTGGTCATGGTCGTGATGGTGGGTATAGGCGGCGATCATGCGGGCAGCCGATGGTCCGAACAGCTTGGCGAACTCCGGATCACGCTGCACGCTCTGCGGTCCGCCTTCACAGCAGACATGACCGTTGAGACAGATCACGTGGTCGCTTTCCGCCATCACCATATGCAGATCGTGACTGACCATGAGGATGCCGCAGCCATGGCGCTTGCGGATGGCCGAGATCAACTCGTACAATTTGGCCTCCCCCATGAAATCCACGGCCTGAACCGGCTCGTCGAGCACCAGAAGTTCCGGCGCGCGCAAAAGGGCCCGGGCCAACAATGCGCGCTGCAGTTCGCCGCCCGAGAGCTGCGACACCGCGGCCGCCTTGAGATGTCCGATGCCAACCTCAACAAGCGCTTCGTCGATCTCGGTTTCGCTTGGGCGAAGCGTCAGCGACAGGAGCCGTCGCACATCCAGCGGGACAGTGGGGGCCAGCGGAAAGCGCTGGGGCACGTAGCCGATGCGCAATCCGGCCTTGCGGATCACCTCGCCCGAGGTCAGCGCCTGAAGGCCCAGCATGCAGCGCACCAGGGTCGATTTCCCGGCGCCATTGGGGCCGATCAGGGTCACGATCTCATTGGCCCGCACATCGATGTTGACGTGGTCGAGAATGCTGCGACCGGAAATGACCAGGCAGGCATCGCGGGTACTGAGCAGGGCGCCTTGGGCCTTGAGCATGTCAGTTCGCCTTGCCGCAGGTGGTGCAGGTACCAGCCATCTCGATGACGGTGCGAGCCTCTCGAAATCCCTGCACGGCAGCGGCGGCGCTAATCGCGGCAAAGGCATCGGGCACATCGAGCTCGGCAACGAGGCCGCAGGCCTCGCAGATCAGCAGCGCCGCGGGACGGCCGTCATGGACGTGGGAACAGGCAACGAAGGCATTGCGGCTTTCGATCTTGTGCACCAGGCCGTGGGCCAGCAGGAAATCGAGGGCCCGGTAGACAGTGATCGGGGCTGGGCGGTGACCATGTGCGGCCATCCGCTCGATGATATCATAGGCGCCGACCGCGGCATGGCTCTGGGCCACGCAAGTCAGCACGTCACGGCGCTGGTCGGTGAGCCGCGAGCCTCTGCGCTCGCAAGTCCGTTCGGCCCGCGAAATCAGTTCGGCCGTGCACTTGGCGTGATTGTGATGCGGTTCGGGGAAGGTCATATGCGTTATAGTATAACATTACGTTCTGGATTTCCAGCCCGGCCGGGGCTAGCCTATTTCCATGCTGCATGGACTCGCCGCCCTCCTGATCTGCCAGCTCGCCGGCGAGGCGATGGCAAGGGGGCTGGCCGTGCCGATGCCGGGCCCGGTCATTGGCCTGCTGTTGCTGCTGGCCTATTTCATGATCAAGGCGCGGGCCGGCGGCGCAGCGCCGGACGCCATCGGGGAGACACCGTCTGGGCGGGTCTCCCAGGCCCTGCTGCAGAACCTGTCGATCCTCTTCGTTCCGGCCGCGGTGGGCGTGGTTGACCAGCTTGACGTGCTTGGCGGTTACTGGCTCGCGCTTGGCCTGGCATTGGTGGCGTCGACAGTGCTGTCGCTTGCGGTCACGGTCCTGGTCTTCGTTCTTGTCGCCCGCTGGATGAACCGGGGACAAGCGTCATGACGTCGACGCTCTGGGTCTATCTTTCCACCACCCCACTGCTTTGGCTCACGCTCACGGTTCTGGTCTATGTCATCGCCGACCGGATCGCCCAGGCCTCGGGCCGACATCCACTGGTCAACCCGGTGCTCATTTCGGTGGTTTTCATTGTCGCGGTCCTGTGGTCGACGGACACGCCGTACCGCACCTATTTCGAGGGCGCCCAATTCGTGCATTTTCTTCTGGGGCCGGCGATCGTTGCCATCGCGGTGCCGCTTTACCGCAATCTGTCACGGGTCCGGGCCAATCTCATCGCCATGCTGGCAGCCCTCGTGGCTGGAGCCGTCACGGCGGCGGTGTCGGCATTGGCCATCGCCGCTGCCTTCGGCGTGCCACCCGAGGTACTGGTGTCACTGGCCCCCAAGTCGGTGACCGCCGGCGTTGCGATGGGCATCGCCGAGTCACTGGGCGGCATTCCGTCGCTCACCGCGGTGCTGGTCATCCTCACCGGTCTCATTGGCGCCGTGGTGGTCACCCCGCTAATGAACGCTCTCGGCATGACCGATTATGCGGCACGCGGTTTCGCGGCTGGCCTGGCGGCCCATGGCATCGGCACGGCCCGCGCCTTCGTGGTCGACGAGGTGGCGGGCACTTTTGCCGGCATCGCCATGGGGCTCAATGCGGTGTTGACGGCGCTGATCGTGCCGATCATCCTCGCCTGGTTCCTTTGAAGAGAGGTTTGACATGACCGGGAATGCCAAGGCCATCAAGCACATCGACAACGACCGGGTGATCGTTACCGAATGGCGGTTCGAACCTGGCGCCAATACAGGCTGGCACCGCCACGGCCACGATTACGTCGTCGTGCCCCTGATGGACGGTAAGGTGAGGCTCGAAACCAAGGACGGCACCAGTTTCGCCGAAATGAAGAAAGGCGTTCCCTATTTCCGCGGCGAAGGTGTCGAGCATGACGTGATCAATGCCAACGACACGGACTATGCCTTCATCGAGATCGAGCTGAAGTAGTCGTTCAAGAGCCGTTCAGGTGGACAGGCCTAGGAGTGCCGGCAAGTTCAACGCTTGCCACACCGGAGTGATGCACGATGCGTCCGGCCATCGCAGTTCTCGCCTTCCTCATGCTGTCAGCCCCTGCCCTCGCCCTGGATTTCGAGCCCAATGCGCAGGGCCAGATCGAATTCATGATGCCGTCGGGCAACATCGGCTGCATCTATACGCCGGCGGGCGGCACCGATGTCTATGAACCCGTCGGCGGCGGACCGGAGCTATCCTGCGACCGGGTCGAACCCAGCTACATGCGCGTCACGCTTGGCCCGCACGGCAAGGCCAGGCGGTTTGGCGCCGTGGGCGATGCGACCTGCTGCGGGTCGGAAAACATCTTCGACTACCGCGAGACCTGGGACATGGACGGATTTCACTGCGCCTCCAGCACCACGGGGCTGAAATGCCGGCGGGGCAGCCATGGCTTCATTGTCGCCCGAAAGTCGGTCAAAACCTGGTAGCATGCCGGCCGTCTGGCGGGGTTTATCGGATGGAACTGGCGCTCCCTTGATCGGGGGCGCCGCCCTATTTAGTTCACCATCCCCAAACCACAGCCGAAGGAATGCCGCCGATGAAGATGACGACCGAGGAAGCCTTTGTGAAGGTGCTGCAGATGCATGGGATCGAGCATGCCTTTGGCATTATCGGCTCGGCCTTCATGCCGGTTTCGGACCTATTTCCCAAGGCGGGAGTTACCTTCTGGGACTGCGCCCACGAAGGGTCCGGCGGCATGATGGCAGACGGCTTCACCCGCGCCTCGGGCAAGATGAGCATGATGATTGCCCAGAACGGGCCGGGCATCACC
>JAGRLX010000108.1 GCA_020441605.1 Alphaproteobacteria bacterium | reverse complement strand
AGCATGCGCTCCTGGCTTTCGGAAAGCATCATCTCGTAGGCGGTCATTCCGGCCTCGCGGCAGGGCACCTTGTCGAGATCGAGTTCGATGCCAAGATCGCCCTTGGCACCCATTTCTACTGCCGAAGAGGTAAGGCCCGCAGCGCCCATATCCTGAATGGCAATGACGGCGCCGGACGCCATCAACTCCAGGCAGGCCTCCAGCAGGCATTTCTCGGTAAACGGGTCGCCAACCTGCACGGTCGGACGCTTTTCTTCGGCCTTGTCGTCAAACTCGGCCGAGGCCATGGTGGCGCCGTGAATGCCATCACGTCCGGTCTTGGCACCCAGATAGACGACGGGAAGGCCCACACCCTTGGCCTTGGAATAAAAAATGGCATCGGTGCGCGCGAGGCCTACCGCCATGGCGTTCACCAGGATATTGCCATTGTAGCGGGCATGGAAGTTCACTTCCCCGCCAATGGTCGGCACACCGAAGGAATTGCCGTAGCCGCCGATGCCATGGACCACACCCGACACCAGATGCCTGGTCTTTGGGTGCGAGGGTTCGCCGAAGCGCAAGGCGTTCATTGCGGCAATGGGACGGGCGCCCATGGTAAAAACGTCGCGCAGGATGCCGCCCACGCCGGTGGCCGCGCCCTGGTAGGGCTCGATGAAAGATGGGTGGTTATGGCTTTCCATCTTGAAAACAATGGCATCGCCATCGCCAATGTCGATGACGCCGGCATTCTCGCCGGGTCCCTGAATGACCTTCGCGCCCTTGGTGGGCATGGTCTTCAGCCATTTCTTGGAGGACTTGTAAGAGCAATGCTCGTTCCACATGGCCGAGCAGATGCCGAGTTCGGTGATAGTGGGCTCTCGGCCCAGCAGCTTCACGAAGCGCTCGTATTCGTCCGGCTTGAGGCCGTGCTGCTTGACGAGGTCCGGAGTAATCTTGATGTCGTTGGGGAGGCTCATGGCCGAGGCCTTTAGCGCCTCGGCCGGTGAATCTCAAATGCCGATTTTGATCGGCGACCCGCGAATCCCGGCGATCTCAGGCGGCGAATTTGCCGTTGACCAGGTTGAGCTTGCTCATCTGGGCAACGCGCCACTGCAGCGCACGGTTGGCGCGGTCCATGGCTTCGATCTCTTCCGGCGTCGGCTGATTGCGCTTGCGGTCGAAGAGGGTCTTGATGATGCGGTTCATGGCGGGCTCCAGAAGGTTACGCGATCGCTACCGATCGACAACTGCATTTGAGCAATCTTCTTCACGTTAATCCATGATTAACGCGTGTCTCGGTGAAGCATGGGTTACGCATGAAACAAGAATTTGAAGCGCATTCGCCGTATCGGCCTGATCGGTGAGGCGGCCGCCGGGGCTATGCGGCCGGCTTTGAGGCGAGGTCGGACTTATGGGACAATTGTTCGACCCGTGATTGCAGGGTTCGCTGCGCCAGCTCCAGCGCTTCTCCTAACTCGGGGGTTTTCCGTCCGACGGTACGGGCGAGCAACGACTTGATGATGGCAGACATGGTTGTATCCTGATGCATTGTGCCATCAGGAGTCGCATTCAGACATTGCGATTTTACTAAACCTGAAGTAGAAGACGGCCGGAACCAGTCAGACGGTTAATGCCAGGTTCAACGCATAACGGTGAAGTGGTTGGCCGTTTGCCAGGCGGCGGCGAGCGCAGGTGAGCCAAACAGAAAGACCGCGATCCCTCTCACGAGGGAGTCGCGGTCAAGGTCATCCGGGGAGAGTGGCCGGGATGCTCCAACAGATGCGCGGGACTGATTGGTTGGTCCCAATCTCGCATCACGAGTTAATGCGAAATGGTACGCCCGAAGCGATCTGTGGTGGGTTGCAGATTGCCGCCGCCGGTGTTGCCTTGGCGCGCAAACGACCTTACCCGCGACTGCAGGGCTTCATTGGCAGCGCGATAGGCCTCAGATTCCTCCGGAGTCGCGGTGAAGCGCTCGAAGCCGATGAGAGACTTGATGAAGTTTGGCATGGGCTGCTCCTTGTTCACTGACGTCACCGTTCATGAATTGGCAACCACATTAGAGCCGGTGGCGGGGAATTAATCCAATCTTAAGCCTGCACAGGGTGAAGCGAGCGTTAAGACCAACGAAACGATTTGAGGCAGGTTTGTTTAAACCGTGACGCTGCTGGGCGGCACGCGCCGACGTGTCCCCACCTGGATCATGTGTCGGTCGTGGACGCGGCGATCCAGGGCGCGCTTGACGACACTGCCTGCCACCAGCGTTGCAGCTTCGGAAACTCCTCCAGAATCACGGCGCCAATGTCTGACATGGTGAAATAGCCGAAGATCGGTGCCGTCTGGAAATCGGCAAGGGTCGGCTCGTCCGACAGAAGGTAGGGTCCTTCGGAAGCCAGGTCATTGAGGGCCGCAAGGTAGCGGCGGGCCTTGGGAAGTGCTGCCTCGATCCTCTCAAGATCCGGAATCTTGCCTTCGGCAACACGCAATGTGCTCTCGACATAGATGTCCCACACGAGTGGCCGATAACCGAAGGAGTCGGCCATGGAGATCAGCTGCGTCATCCGAGCCCTCTGGCCAATGTCTTCGGGCTGCAGGGCCGGACCGTCGAATGCTTCGTCGACATAGCGGGTAATGGCGATGGTTTCGTACAGCACCAGATCGCCATGACGGAAGGCCGGGATCTTGCCGAAGGGATTGAGGGCAAGCAGTTCGGGTGGTGCCCCCGTGTCCGCGAAGACGTCGACCGACACCCGTTCATAGGGAATGCCCTTGGCCTCCAGCGCCATGAGGGCGGCTCGGACATAGACACTGTAGCCGGCACCATAGAGCACCGGTATGCTGTGGGTCATGCCGCCAGCAGACTTTCGAACAGTGGGCGACAGTCGGTCTTGCCGTGCAGGGGTTCTACCATGTTTTCGGGATGGGGCATCATGCCGATCACGGTGCCGGTCTCGTTCATGATGCCCGCGATGTCGTTGAGTGCCCCATTGGGATTGGTACCTTCCGCGTAGCGGAATACAACGCGGTTCTCGCGCTCCAACCGCCTCAGCGTTTCGGTGTCGCAGACATAGTTGCCTTCGCCATGGGCCACGGGGCAGGAGACAACATCGCCCTTCTTCATCCTGTTGGTGAAGAATGTTGAATCATTTTCTACTCTTAAGCGCACTTCCTTGCAGACGAAGTGAAGTGATGCGTTGCGCACCAGGGCGCCGGGCAAGAGGCCTGCCTCTGTGATGATCTGAAAGCCATTACATACACCAAGGACCCTGAGTCCTTTCAAAGACTTGGCGCGAATATCTTCCATGATGGGCGAGCGCGCGGCGATAGCGCCGCAGCGAAGATAGTCACCATATGAAAAACCGCCCGGCACCACCACCAAATCGACCTTCGGAAGTTCGGTCTCGGTGTGCCAGACGCTGACCGGCCTGTGTCCGGTGACCTGCTCGAGAGCAAGCATCATATCGCGTTCGCGATTGATGCCGGGGAAGACGACGACGGCGGATTTCATGAGAGGTTCCGGTCAGGCCAATTCGATATCGTAGTTTTCGATCACCGTGTTGGCGATGAGTTTCTCGCACATGGCCTTGACCTGCTCCTTCGCCCGTGAGCGGTCGGTTTCGGTAAGTTCGATCTCGAAATACTTGCCTTGGCGCACTTCGCCGACACCACCGAATCCAAGGTGGCCCAAGGCCCCCTCGATGGCCTTGCCTTGCGGGTCGAGAACGCCGTTCTTCAAAGTGACCTTGATCTTGGCTTTCATGGTTCGCGCCTCAATGCAGATCCGATTTGACCAGTTTGGGCTTGGAGCGTTCGGGCTTCTCGCTCTCGGTGATGATACCGAGCCGGCGGGCGACTTCCTGATAGGCCTCGACCAGCCCGCCCATGTCACGGCGGAAACGGTCCTTGTCCAGCTTGTCCTGCGTAGCGACGTCCCAGAGCCGGCAGGAGTCCGGCGAGATCTCGTCGGCGACGA
>JAGRLX010000107.1:4263-4937 GCA_020441605.1 Alphaproteobacteria bacterium | reverse complement strand
AAGGGCCGCAACGTCGTCATCGACAAGAGCTTCGGCGCGCCGCGCACCACCAAGGATGGTGTGACGGTTGCCAAGGAGATCGAGCTCGATGACAAGTTCGAAAACATGGGCGCCCAGATGGTGCGCGAAGTCGCCTCGAAGACCAATGATCTCGCTGGCGACGGCACCACCACCGNNGCCACCGTTCTGGCCCAGGCCATTGTCCGCGAAGGCGCCAAGAACGTCGCGGCTGGCATGAACCCGATGGATCTGAAGCGCGGCGTCGACATGGCGGTTGCGGTTGCTATTGAGGACCTCAAGAAGCGTTCGAAGAAGATCAAGTCGTCGGAAGAGGTGGGCCAGGTCGGCACCATTTCGGCCAACGGCGAAAAGGCCATCGGCGACATGATCGCCCAGGCCATGCAGAAGGTCGGCAACGAAGGTGTGATCACCGTCGAGGAAGCCAAGACTGCCGACACCGAACTTGACGTTGTCGAAGGCATGCAGTTCGATCGTGGCTATCTCTCGCCCTACTTCATCACGAATGCTGACAAGATGCTCGCTGAGCTCGAGGATCCGTACATCCTTCTGCACGAGAAGAAGCTCTCGTCGCTGCAGCCGATGCTTCCCATCCTCGAAGCCGTGGTTCAAACGGGCAAGCCCCTGCTGATCATCGCCGAGGACATCGAGGGCGA
>JAGRLX010000107.1:0-4134 GCA_020441605.1 Alphaproteobacteria bacterium | reverse complement strand
CTCGGCATCAAGCTCGAGAACGTGGCCATCGACATGCTGGGCCGCGCCAAGCGGGTCCGCATCGAGAAGGAAAACACCACGATCGTCGACGGGTCGGGCAAGAAGGCTGACATCCAGGGCCGTTGCGCCCAGATCAAGGCGCAGATCGAGGAGACCACCTCCGATTATGACCGTGAGAAGCTCCAGGAGCGTCTCGCCAAGCTCGCAGGTGGTGTGGCTGTCATCAAGGTCGGCGGCTCGACCGAAGTGGAAGTCAAGGAGCGCAAGGACCGTGTTGACGACGCCCTGAATGCTACTCGCGCTGCAGTTGAAGAGGGCATCGTCCCGGGCGGTGGTATCGCCCTGCTGCGTGCCAAGAAGGCAGTGAACGCGCTGAAGTCCGACAATGCCGACGTTCAGGCTGGCATCAACATCGTGTCCAAGGCACTGGAAGCACCGATCCGCCAGATCGTTGAGAACGCCGGAGTCGAAGGTTCGATCGTGGTCGGCAAAGTGCTGGAAAAGTCGGGCAACTACGGCTTCAACGCCCAGTCGGAAGAATACGTCGACATGGTCGAAGCCGGCATCATCGACCCGACGAAGGTCGTGCGTGTGGCGCTTCAGGATGCGGCCTCGGTCGCCTCGCTGCTGATCACCACCGAAGCGATGATCGCCGAGAAGCCCAAGGACAAGGCTCCGGCCATGCCTGGCGGCGGCGGCATGGGTGGCATGGGCGGCGGCATGGACTTCTAAGTCCAGCACCGCTCAGCACAAGCTGAAAAAAACTGAACCCCGGTGCGCAAGCGCCGGGGTTCTTTGTCTCAAACTTGCCGGCCAACCGGCGCAGTTGGCAGTTCACGACGTGGCCAGGGAACCGGCGCCCGGACCCATGCGACCGACCGCTGCGTTCTTGGCCGCCGAAAGCCGCACACGCGACGCCAGCGGGTTGAAGGGCCGAGTAGGCGGAGAATTGCTGGGCCTGGAATGTTGCGCCTGAGCCAAGGCGACAAGCACCTCGTGGCTGACCCGCTGTCGAGAGCTGATCGTCCACTGCTCCTCGGGCCAACTTGAGGCCGCCGTGCCAGACTCTCGGACGTCCGTCTGGGGCGCGATCGCTCACGGTCACCAAGAGGGTAGGGCCATTCGAATCAGTTGAGCCAAGCCGGCTTGCGTTGCGCCTAGATCTGTCCGTCCAAGCCGGCAGCGATGCTGACGGGTGCGACTCGCTGGATCTATCAGGGCTTGGCTTGTGCCACCTGGGTGGCCGACGGCGCCTGCTGCATCATGGCATAGACCCGCTGCTTCAGTTGCCTGAATTTCTTCAGGTCCTTGCCTGCAAGCTGCTTTCCACCAGCCGCCTGAATGCGCGTTGGATTGACCGGACGATCGTTAACGCGGACTTCATAGTGCAGATGCGGGCCTGTGGAACGCCCGGTCGAACCGACGTAGCCGATGATCTGACCCTGGTTGACCTTGCTTCCGCGGCGGATGCCGGCGGCCAACTTGCTCATATGCGCATAGAGCGTTTCGTACTTGTTGTTGTGACGAAGCTGCACCGTGATGCCATAGGCTCCATGCCGCCCCGCCAGTTCGACGGTGCCTGATCCTGCCGCCCGGATCGGTGTGCCATGGGGGACACCGAAGTCTACGCCGGTATGCATCTTGGAATAGCCCAGAAGCGGGTGGCGGCGCATGCCAAACCCCGACGTGAGCCTGGCGCCGGAGACTGGCGTCTTGAGCAGCGACTTGGTCGCGCTGCGGCCGTTTTCATCATAATAGTCCGTCTGTCCGTCAGCGGCGGTATAGCGGAAGTAGGTCTTGGTCTTGCCGCCGAGATTGAGCTGGGCGTAATGCAGCACCTTGCGCTTTGATGACGATCCGGTCAGAGGCACGCCGTAGAAGATGTCAAAGGTGTCGTTGGCTTTGACCTGCCGCTGGAAGTCCACGTCATAAGCAAAGACCCGCGTCAACTCGGCCACGATATAATCGGGGATCTTGTTATCCTTGGCCGTGCCGTAGAGGCTGGATCCGACCTTGGCCCGCGATCGGTAATGATTGATCTCGGCATATTGCGACTTTGTGCCCTGCTTGGCCCCGTCGATGCCGGCGATGAAACGGCCATCCTCGTCCGCTTCCACCTTGATTGTCTCTTCCGGTCCGGGACGGAAGGACAGTTCCACCGGGAAAGTGGCATCGCGGCCGTAGAAGTCGATCTGGCGATCGAGTGTCAACTCGATCTCCGTGCCTGCCTTCATCATCGCAACCGGAAATACCGGTTCGATGGCGGCGACCAGGGACTTGGCGGCATCGACAGTCACGCCACGATCAACCAGGGCATCCACCAGGTTCTGACCTTTGGCAAGCTTGAAACGTTCGTCAACGGGTTCGGGCGGCACCATCTTGGTGATGGTGGTGATATTCGTGGCTTCGGAATTGATGGCCTCGATTTCGGCATCCAGCACGATGGTCTTGCCGTCGCCATAGGGCAACTCGTCTGCCGTGATCTCCGGATAGGTGTTGTCGCCCGACAGATCGCGTCCTGGAATGATGGCAGCCGTCTGTGGCTGGTAGGCAGCAGACAGTTCCTTGCGGCCGACGACCGAGCCTTCAGCTTCGACATCATTTCCAGGCGATATGGAACCGGTAAGGGATGACTTGTGAATCGCGGCAAGCGCATCGCGCGGCGCTGCATTTTCACCGAAAATTCCAAGGACCGCACTGCCGACCAGCAATGTCCCGGCAATGCCGGCAACACAAGTCGTCAGGAGCCAACGATGGTGGACGGCCTCCACTTCAAATGGATTGTCGAGATCATGGGTCTTTGCAGCACCATATGACGTCGAACGATATGTTTCCGAACGATTCGGAACGGCATCCATCCGTCGGCCATACTGTCTGTCAGCACGTCTCTGCAATACCCCTATCCCCTCATTCTTCCGCGCGCTTTTGTTGTCGCGCAAATAGAGCACCATTTCCCCGCGGCGCAATTACCCATTCGTTTCGGATCTGCACGGTCGTCAGGCAAGCCAGCGAAGCGCAAATCCGCAAATCGCAGAAGTGTCGGAAAAATGCCCGGTCACCTCTGACAAGTCAACCGAATAGACTGCGGTATCAGCAGTCTACGCAGTCCTATGCGCCGCATTCTTCCACCGCAAGGGCGCAGATTGGCACAGTCGGCACGGGTCTGATTATTCTCCACTTAAGGTTTCCAACCCGTTAACCACGTCAAGGAGGGCCGCCTCGGCGGTTGGCTTTCGCGGTAATGTCTACTTCTGCAACCGGAAACTACCCCGGAAAATTACCTCGGAGATGAATCAGCAATGGTTTAGGGGGCATGTCCCTCCCGTTTCATGCCCGCGCCATCGCGAGTCTCGACGATTTGCCGCCTGCGACCTGTGTTCCTGTGCCGGAAAAAGTCCAAGTTCCTCATTCAGACATATCCAGAAATGAGTTATCCACAGGCTCCGCATGCACCAAAAAACCCAGTGTTTTCAGGTTGTTTTCGCGATTGCAAAAATTTTATAACGAAGTGCTTGACAGTTCGAGGCTCCCCCTCATATAAGCACAACCACTGAGGGACGCGCTGCTGCGGCGGCGGACGGTTCTTCGACTGAATTCGAGATGCACTGGCGTTGCGTTGCCGGTACCACCCAAGGGGGTCCGGTGACAATATGCGTCGAGTGTATCGAACCGAAGAGTTAATAACTCTTCCTGCTGTTTGACATCGTTGTAGAAAGAAAGAGAAACGCAGGCGGCGCGTGTCCTGGCGGTTCGAGTGGGTAACCACTTGAACAACCGAAACAACGGTCGTTTGCGTTTAACAAGAGAAAGCCAATATAGCTTCGGTGGTAACACCGAGACTACATGGCATCTCGTCAATGTACGCAATGCGATCAATTCTGGCCGGTAGCAGTACCGAGCCAGAGAGCTGTTTCAAACTTGAGAGTTTGATCCTGGCTCAGAACGAACGCTGGCGGCAGGCTTAACACATGCAAGTCGAACGGGCGTAGCAATACGTCAGTGGCAGACGGGTGAGTAACACGTGGGAACCTTCCTAGGGGTACGGAACAACTCAGGGAAACTTGAGCTAATACCGTATACGTCCGTAAGGAGAAAGATTTATCGCCCTTAGACGGGCCCGCGTCGGATTAGCTA
>JAGRLX010000450.1:2115-3222 GCA_020441605.1 Alphaproteobacteria bacterium | reverse complement strand
GTCACCCACGATCAGGAAGAGGCATTGACCATGTCCGACCGGATCGCGGTGATGAGCCGGGGGAAGATCCTGCAGATCGGCTCTCCGCGCGAGATCTATCAGCGCCCGGCGGAACGCTTTGTGGCGAATTTCATCGGCGAATCGAACTTCCTGGATGCGACGCTGCGCGGCGGCACGGTCACGCTGAAAGCGGGAGGCGCCTTTGCGGTGACGGCGCCCGAAGGTCTTCCGGACGGACCGGTGAGCGTGCTGGTGCGCCCCGAACATGCCAGCGTCAGGGGCGGTGCGCCGGTAGACGGCGAACTGGCCGCGACGGTGCGCAACGTGGTCTATTCCGGCGATGCGACGGTGCTGCATCTGATGCTGGGCTCGGGCGAGGCACTGAAGGCCAAGATGCCGAACGGGCCGGGTACGGGCGCCTTGCCGACCGAGGGCGAGCCGGCGGCGGTGACCATCGCGCCGGGCGCCGTGACGGTTCTGAAGGACTGAAGCGATGAGTGCGACCGGCCAGAGCTCCAGCCCCGCACCGCTCGCCCCCGGAGAGCTGGAACGCGAAGTCGAACGCGCCGATGCCCGGTCGCGCTGGCTGATGTCGCTGCCGGCGCTGGTGATCATCCTCTTCGCGGCCTCGGGGCCGCTGTTGGTGATGGTGGTCTATTCCTTCCTGGCGCCCGGGGATTACGGCAACGTCAAGTGGCAGTTCTCGACCGATGGCTGGACCTCGGTGCTGATGCAGCGCGATATCTTCGACGACACGCTGCAATGGGCCGATGCCCATCTGTCGATCTTCTGGCGCTCGCTGTCGCTGTCGGTGATCACCACGGTGATGACGCTGCTGATCGGCGTGCCGACGGCCTGGTTCATCGCCACCCGCCCGCCGGGCAAGCGCGAGTTCTGGCTGTTCCTGATCACGGTGCCCTTCTGGACCAACCTGCTGGTGCGCACCATCGCCATTCAGGAGCTGATCCGGGCCGAAGGGGTGATCAACAACGTCCTGATCTTCCTGCATATCATCGACGAACCGATCCAGATGATGTTCACCAATTTCGCCATCGGTTTCGGCATGACCTATGTCTATCTGCCGCTGATGGTGCTGCCGGTCTATGC
>JAGRLX010000450.1:0-1997 GCA_020441605.1 Alphaproteobacteria bacterium | reverse complement strand
CCGTCGCTGGGCGCCTATGTGACGCCGCGGGTGCTGGGGGGCGGCAAGAACCTGATGTTCGGCAACCTGATCGAGCTGCAGTTCGGCCAGGGCCGCAACTGGCCGCTGGGTGCGGCGCTGTCGCTGACGCTGATGGTGGCGGTGATGATCTCGCTGATCTGGTATGTGAAGGTCACCTCGGGGGAGAAGGACAATGGCTGAGACGTCGCGGCCCGCCCGCCCGCCGAAGGGCTATTCGGTGCGCACCCTGCCCGGCTTTGCCACCGTGGCCGTCCTTGCCTTCATCGGCATCTATGCGCCGATCCTGATCCTGGTGGTCTATTCCTTCAACTACGGCACCTCGCTGGCGATCTGGGAGGGCTTCTCGCTGCGCTGGTACGAGCAGGCCGCGCGGAACGTGGCGGTGCAGGATGCCGCGGTGCGCTCGCTGATCCTGGCCGGCGTCGCGGCCACCGTCGCCTCGGTCGCCGCGACGATGGCGGCGCTGGCCACCACCCGCACCCGCCGCTTTCCGGGCAAGACGATGATCTATGCGATCATCAACCAGCCGCTGATGATGCCGGAAATCGTCACCGCCGTGGCCCTGCTGATCGTATTCGCCTGGATCAAGGTGGCGACCGGCTATACCGGACTGGTCTACCTGATCGCCGCCCATACCGCATTCTGCGTGCCCTTCGCCTATCTGCCGATCCGCGCAAGGCTCGAGACGATGGACGACACGCTCGAGACCGCCGCGGCCGATCTTTACGCCTCGCGCTGGCAGGTGTTCTCGCGGGTCACGCTGCCCTTGCTGATGCCGGGGATCATCGCGGGCTATATGCTGGCCTTCGTGATCTCGCTCGACGACGTGGTGATCACCGAATTCGTCAAGTCCGCGGGACAGGACACGCTCCCGACCTATATGCTGGGGCAGTTGCGCCGGGTCGTTTCGCCCGAGGTCAACGCGGTCTCGACCGTCATCCTAGTGGCGGGGGCGATCCTGGTGTCGCTGTTCTTCTGGATCAGCCGGGGACGGAAATGAGATCGACATCAACCGGACAGTACAACGAACAGGGAACCAACAAGGAGAAAGAGCTATGAAGAAGACGATTGCCGCCGTTTCGGCCCTGGCGCTGTTCGCCCCGGCCGCAGGGGCGCAGGAGCTCAACATCTACAACTGGGGCAATTACACCAACCCCAAGCTGATCGAGAAATTCGAGGCCGAGACCGGCATCAAGGTCACCATGACAGATTTCGACAGCAACGACACTGCGCTCGCCAAGATCAAGGCCGGGGGTCATGGCTTCGACATTGTGGTGCCCTCAGCCACCTATGTGCCGATCTGGATCTCGGAGGGCCTGTTGTTGGAAAGCCGCCCCGACCAGATGGAGAACTTCAAGAACGTCGATCCGGTCTGGGTGGATGTCGACTGGGATCCGGGCCGCCATTATACCGTGCCATGGCAATGGGGCTCAACCGGCGTTTCGGTCGACACGGCCCACTATGACGGCGACATCAACACCTCGGCGATCTTCATCACCCCGCCCGAAGAACTGAAAGGCAAGATTAACGTGGTACCCGAAATGGGTGACGTTTTAGCTCTTGCTATCATGTATTACGGCGGCGAACCCTGCACTAACGATAAGGAGGTGCTCAAGAAAGTCCGCGATGGCCTCGTCAACGCCAAACAATATTGGCTTGGCATGGAATACGGAAATACCGAGAAGCTCACTGAGGGAGACTACTGGGCGGCAGTGAACTGGAACGGATCATCGTTCCGTGCCCGGCAGGGAAATCCAACCGTCCGGTATGGTTATCCCCAAGAAGGTTACCCACTTTGGATGGACTCGGTCGCCGTGTTGGCCGACGCCAAGAACGTCGAGGAGGCCAAGACCTTCCAGAACTTCATCATGGCCCCGGAAAACGCGGCGCTGATTTCCGCCTTTGCGCGCTACGCAAACGGCATCAAGGGATCCGAGGCGTTCATGCCCGAAGACATGAAGACGGCGCCCGAGATC
>JAGRLX010000449.1 GCA_020441605.1 Alphaproteobacteria bacterium | reverse complement strand
AACTTGCCGGCAGAAAGATCGGCAAGCCGCGCGTCTGCGCGTGGCTTGACAGGGAGAAGGCCGCTGAGGCCGCCGCCAAGGGTGGGGCGTAAACACGAGCACAGCGCCCACGCCGCCAGAGGACCAACTTTCCCTGTTCTAGCCCACCCGCCGCCTTTGGGCGGCGTTTTCATTTTCCATCCCAGGCCCGCTTCGGTGGGTTTTTTTGTTGCCCGGACCTTCGAGATCGAGATCGAGGGCCGGACAACAACCGCCCCCGTCATCGGGTGGTCCGCCGCCAAGGTTCCGCTCGCCGATTTCGCCGAAAGCTGGAACCGGCTGGTCGAAAACGCGCCGGCAGACGCTGGCCTCGCGATGGTGGCGCAGAGTCAATCGGCCGGCGGCGAGGACGACGACGAGGAAGATGAAGGCAAGCCAACCACCGGCGAGGGCGAGGAGGGCGCGGAAGACCCACCCATGGACATGGGCGGGGAGAACCCGCTGACGCCGCCGGGCGGCCAAGAGCCTGAGCAAGACCCGCAGAACAACCGCCCGTCGCCCCCCGGCGCGCCGCGCCTGACCGGGCGTCTACCAAGGCGCGACCCTTCGGACGGGATTGGCCCCGACGATGAAGACAGGGATGATCCTCAGAACGGCGACCCGACCGCAGCTGACGGCACGGCGAAAGAGCCTGAAAGGCAACGGCAATCGCGCGAGGAAGCCAAGCCCACTGCCTATCTAAATGGCGGCTTCCCGATCTATGATGATGAGACCGCGCCGCTGCCCGACCCGAATGACCCGAAAGACCCGTTCTGGCTTCGCACCGACCGCGATCTTCTCGCCCGCATCATTCGCAAGACAATGAACGGGCAAATTGTTCATATCAAAATAGGTGCATACAGAGAGATACGCGTCTACGGCGGCCACTTTGCGGATGGCCAATCGGTCAGGATTGTGCGGACCATCACGACCAACAACAAGGGCGTTCGCCTCGCTGAAATTGAAATATATGATCCACAGACGCGCAACTGGTACTCAAAGCCGAAGAAAACGACGGTCTTCCCCACAAGCTGGTCGCGCCAAAGAGTGATGTACGAGGCTCGCAAGGCATTCGAAAATGCGACGCAAGCAGAAGGAAAACTGTGGCGCGGGCGATCGCCGAGCGGTTTGACAATCGAGTTTGTTCGGGAGCCAAGCGGACAGATCATTTCATTCTACCCGAAACTGTAGCGAAAAAGGGAAATCAGCATGAAAGGGAAGATTTTATTGAAGATTCATGATGACGGGTACAGCGACCCCCGAGGAGACGTAGAAGGTGCGAGGTGGTTAGCCGCGTGGCTATCCAGCGACAACCCGGGCATCGAGGATCCCTACGAAGACATAGAGAGCCACGCCCAAGAAAAGCGTCCCTTCGCATACCACGGCATGGGTAATAACACCGGCATCTACCAATTTGAAAATTACGTTTTCGTGCGTAGCGAAACCGACCGGTTGGAGGAAATGCAGGTGCTGATGACAGCGGAGCAGGTGCGGAGTCTCCTTGCCGCCTATGACGCATTTTGGAAAGGCGATCACCGTCCAACCACCGTCGACGTTGAATACATTGCGACAGGCAAGGAAGCGAAGACTCAATTTGAAAAACTTGCCGGCAGAAAGATCGGCA
>JAGRLX010000106.1 GCA_020441605.1 Alphaproteobacteria bacterium | reverse complement strand
GCATGTCCTGCGGTTCTGGGAAACACGCTTTAGCCAGATCAAGCCGATGAAGCGGGCGGGTGGCCGTCGCTACTATCGCCCAGGTGATGTCGAACTGCTCAAAGGCATCCGCGCCCTTCTGTACAAGGAAGGATATACCATCCGCGGCGTGCAGAATATTTTCAAGGAGGACGGCATTGCCTATGTGGCGGGCGTTGGCCGTGGCGACATTCTGCCCCGCAAACGGGATGGCGCCCTTGAAGGCGCACCCCCGCCGGGCAAGGCCAAGGTCGCGCCGCGCATCGCCAAGCCGGGCGCGCCCAGTGTCGTTCCAAATGAGGCAAACGCAAACGCGGCGAGAGTGGTTCATCGCTTGTCCGACTCCCACATAGACCTTCTGAAGGCGGCCATGCGCGACTTGGGCGATGCCCGCAAGCTTCTGGACCCGGCCCAATCCCGGTGAATTGATTGACCGGATCGGGCTGCAACCAAAAGTAAACCCGAATGGGCTAGGGCTTGATACTGACCCGGGCCCGCTTGCGCCGGGACGGTTTTCCCAGAGGTGATCGAGGTCCCATGCCATTGTGGCGGATGATTTTGACGGCCATCAATCTTGTCGGGTTCCGCCTTGGTGGCGCGGCCATTGGCCTGGTCAGCCAAATTGTGTTGGCGCGCATGTTGCCGCAGCACGACGTGGGCGTCATCTTCATGGCGATGAGCGCCGCTGCCCTGATCAGCCTGGTCATGACGGTCGGCTATCCCTCCTTGGCCATGACATGCCTGCCACGTTACTACGCCCTGGGAAGGGACTCGCTCGTGGCCGCCTATCACTCTGCCACGTGGCACGACACGATAATCGCTTCGGTTGTGGTTCTCGCAGTACTCGCCATCGTCATCGCCTTTGGCCCTTTGGACGACGGGATGCGCACGGCGCTGATCTTCGGCTGCCTCACGGCACCGGCTTCGTCACTGATCCGGATGACCAGTGCCGCAGCAAATTCGCAACGCCGGTTCACCTTGTCCTATGTGCCTGATTTCCTTTTTCGCCCCGGACTGATCATGGCCTTCCTGATGAGCGCCTGGCTCATCAACTTCAATCTCTCGGTGAACAACGTCCTGTGGGTACTTGTGTTGGGAACCGCCGGTGTGGCCATCGGCCAGGCGCTGCTGCTCGGCAAGGACGGCCCCCTGCCATTCATCGCAAGGCGCAGCCGCCATGCCTTGGCGCCGCTGCTGCGGGGCCGGGCTGTGTCTCTTGTCCTCGTCGCCGGAGTCATGGCCTCATTCGCTGATATCGTCACCTTGATCGGCGGCCTGTTTTTGCCCAGCAGAGAGGTCGCGGCTCTGGGCATCGCCGTGCGCCTCGCTGCACTGGCTGGCTTCGTCACCCAGGCGACCCAGCAATTCATCCTGCCTGATCTTGCCGCCGCCATCGCCAAGGGAACCCGTCGCGAGGTGGAAACCATCCTGCTGCGCATCAACCTGATTGCCACGGTTGCGATATTTGCGTGTGTGCTCGGCGCGGCGGCGATCGGGCCCTGGGGCCTTCGGATCTTCGGCGCGGAATATGCCAGCGCCCACTGGCCGCTGGTGCTGTTCCTGGTCAGCCAATTCTTCCGGGCCGCAGGCGGCATGAACCAGCATTTGCTCTCCTTCGAGGGGTTCCAGGGCCGTTCGGCGACGTCCTGCATCTTCGCCCTGGCTGCGTTGATGGCCGCAGCAACCCTGCTGACACCGCGTTACGGGCTCATGGGCATGGCCATCGCTGTGGTGATCGCAGATGCCTTATGGGCCGGAATTCTGGGCCTGCAGGCCCAGCGCTATGCGGGCTATCGTGGCGACATCTTCGCAATCTTGGGGTTCAATCGCCGCGCCCAGTGAATCGGGGCTTCCGATTTCCGCTAGAGGATGCTAGACGCTCCCCGTGTCGGAGCGTAGCGCAGTCCGGTAGCGCACTATTCTGGGGGGATAGGGGTCGCTGGTTCGAATCCAGTCGCTCCGACCATTCTATCCATCGACGGCAAGAACCCTGCCGGAGGCGGGTGTTTTGAGGTTGTTTCCACGTGTCGGCGACGGCGTCAATTGTCAGGCCCGCTGTGCCGCCGGAGGCCGTGTTGGCGTCCCTGTTCCAGGGCGTAGGCAGCCGAGACCGCATAGAGTCCCCACATCAATCCCAGCATCCAGTAGAAATGGCGCCAATGGTCGGTGTCGATCTGGATGCCTTGCAGGATGGTTGTCGCGAGTGGACAAAAGACGGCAATCGACGCATCCTGCCACGGCGTGCGGATCAGCAGGGTCTTGAAGCCGATCGCCAATGTGCTGCCGACGAGCAGGAAATAGGAGATGCCGCCCATCCAGCCATAGGAGGCGAAGGCATTCAGATAGACGTTGTGAGGATCCTGTCCGAAGATCTTTCGAAACAACGTGGGACCGAAACCCAGCGGTTTCTCGATCATGTATTGCAGAGAGTTCATCTGGATGCCGAAACGGCCGGTTTCGCCGGCATCGTAGCTCTTCACCAGTGTGAGCCGGTCGAGAAACAGGTTGCGCACCTCTTCGATGGTCAGGAGATACATGACCAGCAGTGCAATCACGCCGCAGCCCGCCACTGTCAGCAGGATGATTCGGCTGCGCAGGCCCGCTGATGGTGTGAGAACGAAGGTGAGAGTGATCATCATCGCCGCGGCTGCGGCAAAGCTGATCCATGCGCCGCGCGAAAAGGCCAGGAACAGGCAGGCCAGGATTATCAGCAGGGCGGCATAGCGCGGAAGCTTCCAGCCCTTGCTGTTCAACATGATCTCTTGCGTGAGAAAGATCGCCGGTAGGATCAGATAGGTGGAGAGAACATTGGGGTCCTTGAACGTACCTTGAGCCCGTTGAATGGGAGACAGGATGGCGCCGAGACCGCCAACATCGAAATAGCCGATGAGTCCGATCACCGACGCGATGACTGCGCCGACGACGTAGCCGTTCTTGAAGGCTGCGATCCGCCGCACTGGGGCGTGCGCCACATAGAAGGCGAAGAAGATGGCTGAAACCGCCATATAGGCTGAGGTGATGACGAACATGCCTGCCTTGGATTCGTTCGACACCTCGAGAAAGCTGATGAAGCCCCCGAGATTGTAGAGCAGGAGGTAGAGGATCATCGGCAGGACCAATGGCGAGACCTTGAGACCAGAGGTGAGGAAGAGCAGCACCACCACCAGGAACATCAGGTCCACGGGTGCCGGTTCGATGATCACAAAGAAACTCGATGCCATCATCAGCCAGACGGCTGCGGCCCGGAACTGCTCGAATGAAATTCCGAGCAACCGGGCCTCGAATTGCGGATGGGTGATGTGCTGGGCCGTCAATATGCACTCTCCGTCTTGAGCAGCGAGATGGGTGTGCACCACAGGATGTAGAGATCGAAGGCCAGCGACCAGTTCTCGATATAGTAGAGATCGTGTTCGACGCGGCGTTGCAGCTTTTCGGCCGTATCGGTCTCGCCACGCCAGCCGTTGATCTGGGCCCAGCCGGTGATGCCGGGCTTCACCCTGTGGCGGGCGAAATAGCCATCGACCACATCATTGTAGAGCTGGTCGGCAGCCTTCGCCTTGGTAGCATGAGGCCGAGGGCCGACGAGAGACAACTCACCACGCAGTACGTTGAAGATCTGGGGTAGCTCATCGAGGCTGGACTTGCGCAGGAATCGGCCGATCGGCGTTACCCGCGGATCGCCCTTGGTGACCAGCTTGGCGGCATCCGCGTCACTCATGTTGTGGTACATCGAGCGGAACTTGTAGACCTCGATTAGCTCGTTGTTGAAGCCATAGCGCTTCTGCTTGAAGAGAACCGGCCCCTTGCTGCCGAACTTGATCGCAAGCGCCACAAGCAGCATCACGGGAGACAGCAGGATCAGGGCGAGTGCTGCGATAACTCGGTCTTCGATCGCCTTGAGGACCAGCCCCCAGTCCGTGAGCGGCTTGTCGAAAACGTCGAGGAAGGGCACATTGCCAATGTAGGAATAGGCGCGCGGACGATAGTGCAGCTTCTGGGTATAGGCGCTGAGTCTGATGTCGACAGGGAGAACCCAGAGCCGCTTCAGGATCTGCAATAGCCGGTCCTCGGCGGTGAGCGGCAAGGTGACAAGCAGGATGTCGATCCGGGCGCGCCGCACGAAATCAATCAGCTCACTCACGGTGCCGAGCTTCGGCAGGTTGTGAACCTGGGGAGGGGACCTGAGGTCGTCCCGGTCATCGAAGATGCCGACCACCGCAACATCGGTTGCCTGGGAGCCATCAAGGGCTTCGAGCAATTGCTCGGCGGGCTGGCCGCCACCGACCAGAACCGCGTGGCGCGAGAGCTGGCCGTTGCGGTTCCAATAATGAACGAACCGCGCACTGACCATGCGGCTGATTACCAGAACCGCCAGTCCCATGGCATACCAGCTTGCCAGCCAAACTCGGGAATAGCTATCGCCTGACTTGCTGAGAAAGACAGCCATGGTGATAGCGGCAAAAATCAGCGTCCAGCTGGTGAACAATCGGGCGATGTGATCGACGGGCCGCACGAAGGACGGAATGGTGTAGAGGCCGAAGACCTGGGCCAGCAGAGGGAAGGCAAGGCCAACCGCTGCGATCAGGGGGAGATAGGACGCAGTGTTGCCTTCCTCGATGAATCCCGGGTGATAGACGGCAATCAGCGTGCCGGTCACCGCCAGCAGCAATCCCTCCATGGCGCGGGTGAAGCCCATGACCACGCGCGCTGACACAAGCGGTGCCGTGGACAGCCGGTCGATGAGCGCCTCACGCTTCGAATCCAGCGTCGCGACCTGCTTGGGGTCGGCGAGAGTTTCAAGAAATTCGGCCGGAACGACACGGCCTGTATATTCGGAGTTAACGCGCATGGCACCGATGTTCCGCAAAGGGACGAAGCAAGTTGAACCAGCGCATACGAGCAAGCCCCGCGCCCGCCAGGCAAGGTGATGATAATACTGGGCAAACAGGGTTAATGGACGGTTAACCGGCGGTCCGGAAACGGATCAGTTTCGAGCTAAGTCCCTGTAAAGAGCGAGAATGTCATTAACCATCGCCTCGGCCGAGAGTTCGCTCATCATACGTTGCCGCGTGCGCTGTGTGGCGGCGCGCGGTCGGTCAGGATCATCGAGTGCCTGATTGAGACAGGCGGTGAGGGCCGCAGCGCTGTTGGGTTCGAAGAGAAGATCTTCGTGCAGAATTTCAGGAATGCCACCAACACGGCTGGCCACCATGGGGACGCCGGCAGCGCAGGCTTCCAGGACCACATATGGGAAGCTTTCAGCTCTTGACGGCATGACCAGCATGCGGCCTCTGCGGAATGCTTGCGATGCCGGCATTCGGCCAGCAAAATGAACGAAGTCCGAGAGGTTAAGCTCTTGCGCATGTGATTTGAAGGCGTCGAGATCGGGCCCGTCGCCAACCAGGCAGGCCGTGGTGCGGCGCGTGCGGTTGAGTGCGGCCAGGGACTCGAGCAGGATGTCGACGCCCTTCAGTTTCCGCATCTCGCCGATGAAGAGGAAGTCTGCCGCATCGGCGTCCGGAGCAGCGGTGGCGAATTCCTCGGGCCAAAGACCGTTGTAGATGACACGTGCGGTCTTTCCAGCAATACCGATCTTCTGGTCGAAAGCGTCGCGCTCGAAGTTGCAGACGAAATGGAAGCCGCTGCCAACCCGCGCCAAGAGGCGCTCGGCGCCAAGGAACGCGGCGCCGGTGGCGGAGTTCCATCGATAGTGAAGGCTGCCGCCATGCGGCGTGTAGATCGATGCGATGCCCAGGGCGCGGGCCGCCAGTCGGCCGTAAAGCCCACCCTTCGCGCCATGACAATGGATGATATCGGGACGTATGCCGCGGGCATGGTCCATGCATTGCCTGACGCCGGAGAGGTCGCCAAGGCCGGGGAGCCGGGATATGGGGATACGCTTGATGCCCAGGCTGCAATGGGGTGCTGCCGTTTCGAGCAAGCGGGTTGCCGCCTCTCCGCCACCGGTCGAGTCGCATAGGATGCCGACCGAATGCCCCTGCGCGGACTGTCCGCGCGCCGCGTCACGGACGTGGCGGAACAGTCCGCCGACCGGAATTCGGAATACATGCAGGATGCGCATGGACTTGGCCGCGCTCAGAACCAGCGCTCGCGCACGTAGATGATGTCGCCCGGATAGAGTTGCGTGGTCACCGGCACCTTGTGGGTGGCGGTGCCGTCAGCATTCTTGCGCGTGACCAGAACCTGCTTCTGGTCGGCACGGGCGCCATAGCCGCCGGCAATGGCGATGGCGTTCTGCACCGTCATGCCCGGCTGGTAGGGAAAGCTGCCTGCGGCATTGACTTCGCCCAGAATGTAGAAAGGACGCAGCGTGGTCACCTGAACCGAAACCTGTGGATCACGCAGGTAACCATCGCGAAGGCGCTGGGCTACCAGGTTTTCGATCTGGCTGGCGGTCATGCCAGCGACCATGATCGTCTGGACGTAGGGCATGGAAATGTTTCCGGCACCATCGACGAGATACTCGGACGAGAGATCGGCTTCTCCCGCCACGCGGATGGTCATCCGGTCGCCGGCGCCGACCCGGTAGCCTGTGCCGAATTCATAGGCGGCCGCCGTTCCCTTGCTGCCGTATGGTTCTATGGCGCCGTGGGTATTGCGTGCCGGCAACTGCGATACGCTGGAGACGGCATAGGTTCCCTCGGCGATCTCGCCGCTGGTGAGAACCCCGGTGCCGCCCGGCGGTGCGGACGGCCTTGTTTCCTCCCAGGTCTGCGAGCAGGCCGTGAGCGGCAGGAACAGAAAGAGTGTGGCAAGAAAACGCATACGCACGATCGCAAGTTCCAGTGATTGAACCGCCGGCCATGAGGCGCCGGATGTTTGAAGAATAGGGCGCTATGGTTAGCAAGGGATTAAGCGGCACCGGGGTGTCTCGCCCTGACATGGCCGTTAAGGGATTGGTTACCATAAACCCGCCATTCTGGCCCCCGAACCCGCTCAGGACTCAACTGTTGTAAATCATGAACTCTTCCCGAGAGACCGGATCTGGCCCCATTCCGGTGGCCATCAACGTGATGGACGTCTTGCGCGGCGTGGTCCGGCGCAAGGTGATGATCGGCGGATTGACCCTCATTGCCCTGGGCGCTGGCCTTGCCATCGTGAACTACCTCAAGCCGATTTATTCGACCGAAGCCCAGGTGCTCATCCAGAATCTGGAAACGCCATTTGACCGGGTGCAAGCGCAGGACAACCAACGTGCCGACGGCGTCGACGATCGGGTCGTCGCTAGCCAGATGGCCGTCCTCAAGTCGGAGGATCTGGGCCGCCGGGTCGTGGCCGCGCTCGGACTGGAAAACAATCCCGAGTTCAATTCGCTGCTTCGCGGCATGGGCAGTGTCGGCAAGATCAAGCTGACCTTGGGTTTTGGCGTCGATCCGCGGCTGAAGGCTCCGGAACAGCGGGCGCTCGACCACTACATCGACAAGCTGAGCGTCTACCAGCAGCCCAATTCCAATGTGATTGCGATCAAGTATTCTTCCAGCGATCCAAAGACAGCCGCCCAGGTCGCCAATACTCTGGCCGAAATCTACATCACTTGGACCAGGGAAAGCCAATCGCAGCCCACCGAAAGAGCCCGCGAGTGGCTGTCAGGCCAGATCGACGACTTGCGCAAGAAGCTGGCCCGGTCGGAAGAGGCCGTGGAACGCTTCCGCGCCCAGGCCGGATTGCTGCAGGGAACGACGTCCAAACTCGGCACGCAGGAAATCTCCGAACTCAACAGCCAGATCACGGTTGCAAAGACTGCCAGTTCCGACGCGCGTGCCCGGGCCGAAGCGATCCGGGCCTTGCTGCAGAGCAGGGGAAGCGTCGAATCGTCTTCCGACGTCCTCGCATCCCCGGCGGTGCAGCGGCTGAAGGAACAGCGCAGCGAAGCCGTGCGTCGGCTGGCCGAACTCTCTGCCATCTATCTTCCCAATCACCCGCGCATGATCGGTGCCCAGAGCGAGTTGCAGAGCCTCGACCGGCAGATTCGCGCCGAGGCATTGAAGGTGGTGACCAGCCTTGAAGACCAGGCCCGCGTGGCCGAAGCACGCGAAAAATCCCTGCTTGCGAGTCTTGATCTGCTGAAGTCCGAAGAGTCGAGCGCGAACCTGGATGACGTGAAGCTTAAGGCCCTCGAGCGTGATGCCGCCGCCGACCGGGTGCTGCTCGAAACGCTCTTGAGCCGCTATGCCGAAGCGAGTACGCGCCAGGATCTGTCGGCCCAGCCAGGTCTGGCGCGCATCATTCAAAGCGCTGGCGTCCCGGCCGGCCCAAGCTTCCCCAAGCGCGGTCCAATGGTGGTGATGATCACCCTGGCGGGCTTTTCCTTCGCAATTGGCCTGGCTTTTCTCGCCGAATTGATGAAGGCGTCGTCCCGCCTCGGCGGCGTCTCGCAGGAAGCTGAAGATGAACGTGCTGAACCAGAGATGGTTGCAACCGCCGCGGTACATCCTGCTGCGGCAACACTGGTAGTCGCGCCGTTGGCATCGTCCCCTGCGGCTCCGAGTCAGCCAGTCCAGGCCGCCTGGCAACCCCCGCCTATGCCGCCGGTTATCACAGCCCTTTCGACCTTGCCGCGTATCATCAGTCTCACCGATGCGGCGACAGCGATGCAATCCGAGCCGATCGCCAAGCCGGCCCGCGATCTCGTCACCTGGGCATCCACCCTCGCGCGGGACGGTGGCATTGCCCGCATCGGGCTCACCTCGATTGGTGGTACCAAGGGAGAGACCTCGATTGCCGCGATCATGCTGGCACGTGGAATTGCCGCCGACGGGCGCCGCACCGTTGTGGCCGATCTTGCCAGCGCCGGCTCGTGGCTGGAAAGTCTCTGTGGTGTCCCCAAGGGACCGGGACTTGCCGAACTCGTTGCCGGGCGCGCTGACTTTACGAAGGTGATTGGCCGGGACGCGAAGTCAACGGTCCATCTGCTGCGCTATGGGCAGGATCGTTCAGAGCAATCCCTTGCCCTTATTCTAGAACGGGCAGAAGCTGTGTTTGGCGCGCTCGCACAGTCCTACGAGGCCGTGATTGTCAATCTGGGCGAAGCAATGCCGCACACGCCTGTACTACTCCATAAGTGCCAGGCGGCCCTCATTCTGGCCCCCGATGCTAAAGCGGAAGACGCGGCGAGCGCCGTCCAGGTGTTGTTGGCGACCGGCCTGAAGGCCGCGGGACTGGTTCTGATTGGCCAGCCATTGGCTGCTGATGCGCCGGACTTCAGCGTGAAGATGGCTTGACAGGCCGGTGGCCCCAGCAGACCTGGCGGACCCGATTGGCAAATTCCAGCAGGGGGGGCGACTCCTTGATGGACCGTTTGACAAGCTGTGACACCGCGTACAGTGTCACGAACGGCAGTCCGCGCAGTGTCCTGACCCGCAGAATGCAATGCAGTTGGATCACCTCGTCGGCCCAGCTCTTCTTGTAGCGTGAATCGCCGGCAGAAAAATCGAATACGGACAAGCCGCGACGGCAGCAGGCCTCAATCGTATGACGTAGCGCTATGTCACCAGGCGAGTGTTTTCGCAGGCCTGTGGCCGTTAACGAGGAAATCAGCGCCCAATAGGCGCCGCCGTGGATGCCCCCCATCATGATGGCCATCGTCTCGCCATCAAGTGTCAGGCGATAGGGTGCCAGCACCGGAGCATTTTCGTCCTGGAGCTCCGCAATGCGATGAATGAAGGCCCGTTCGGTGGGACCGAAAATGCCGTGGACGCCGCGCTCTGCAAGTCGGCTGGCCTGCTGATCGAACATGACGTCGAGCGTGGCATGAAGGTCGGCTTCGTCGGCTGGAAGTCCAAAGGCCAGGTCGCCGGCATTTGCCATCGACTTTTCCTTCTTCCGCGCTGTACGGCGATCTTCGCCGGAGCGGTTGGTGCGATAGAGGCTGTCAAAGTCCGGAGCGAGGCGCATGGCATAGGAGCGATTGGGCGCACGAAATCCGGCGAGGCCCGCCAAGGGGTTTTCACAGCCATGAAGGGTCTTCGGCATCTCGGTCAGGCAGATCGCATCGACTGGTCCAACGGCGTTCATGACCCACGGCCAATAATGGCCGAACCACAGAGACGCCCGCGGCAGGAAATCGGCATCGAAAACCCCAAGGCCATAGCCTGCATGCGGCGCCGTCAGCCACTCAAGGACCTTCACGCCTTTGCGGCTACGGATCTGAAAGGGGAGCAGGAAGGCGATCTGGCCAGCCTCGTCCCGCCCGATTACGACGGCGGGCCTGGCACGAAGGCTTGGCGCCACGGTGTCAAGCCACGCCCGGCACCAGATGAAGGTCTGATAGAGCGTGCTCACCGCAGTCTTTTCGAATGCTCTCCAGGTGGCCTCGATGGCGTCGATATCCTGATGGACCGAGATCGAGAGGGAGGGACCGGACAGTTTGCTAATGTCCTGGTAAGCATTGGGTAAGTCTGTTTCGTCAGCTGAAAGGCTTTTTTCACGCAAGAGGGCGTAGGCTCTGGGTTCGGTCCCCAGATCAGGACTTCGCGATATGCCGAAAGCGGCGATTTT
The DNA here is from genome assembly GCA_020441605.1 of Alphaproteobacteria bacterium. Next base: position 3,553 of record JAGRLX010000106.1, on the reverse strand, counting down.
CAAAACGAGCCTCGATGTTCTGTACTATTCTGGTGCATCCGCGGCGCTTCAAAAGGTGTTCGCCGGAATTGGTGCAATATTCATGCTGCACCATGTGTTTCCGGGCGGCGGACTTCAACGGGGCTTTGCTCCCAACGCAGGAATTGAACTGACCCCAGAATTTCTCGACGACGTCATCACCCATGTGCGGGAACGGGGCTTCGATCTCATCAGTTTCGATGCTGCAGTGGAACGGATCAGGGCTGGTGACCGCGGCGAGAGACCCTTCGCTGTATTCACGCTGGACGATGGCTATCGGGACAATCTCGTCCATGCTGCACCGGTGTTCCGCAAGCACAATTGCCCATACACGGTCTTCGTCGCGCCAGCGATCACAGACGGAACCTGCGAACTGTGGTGGCGGGGGCTGGAACACGTTCTGCTGGCAACCGATTACATGGTCGCTGAAATCGATGGCGCCAGATTTGAGCTTCCGACGGCGACTGCCCAGCAGAAACAGGAAGCCTGGTCGCGGCTCTATTGGCCGATACGCCGCCAGGAACAGCACGCCCAGCGCAAATGGATCGCCGAGGTATGCGAGCGGCACGGTGTCGACCTCGGAAAGATGTGTGCCGACGCGGCCATGGCCTGGGATGAGGTGCGAACCATGGCAGCCGATCCGCTGTGTACCATTGGCGCCCACACCATCAACCATTTTGCCGTTGGCCAACTCGACGCAGAAGAGGCCTTGGGAGAGATGGTTGCGTCGGCCGAACGGATAGAAAAGGAATTGGGCCGTCGGCCGGAATTTTTCGCCTATCCTTACGGCGATCGGGATTCGGCGGGGCCCCGGGATTTTGCCCTGGCCGCAGAGGCGGGGTTTCGCGCTGCCGTAACGACCAGGAAGGGGCTGATCTATCCCGGACATCGCAACCATCTGCAGGCCCTGCCGCGGCTGTCGCTCTCTGGAAGCTATCAGAGGTTGCGATTTGTCAAGACGCTGTTGACGGGTGTTCCCTTCGCCCTGTTCAACAAGATGCAGAAGGTCGACGTCAGCTGATGCTGTCTGGCCTTGCCATCCAGCGGATGAGCGCCATCACTACGGGTAGCCACAGGACACCGGCAACGACGTAATAGGGAAGTTCGAAGGCCAGCCCCCGGCCAACAACGAAAATGCCGCCGACAGCCATCGCGACCAGCGAATAGACTGCCAGAAACACCACGGTGGCTAGGGTGCCGACTGCCTTGCGTGCTCTTTGTTTCATGGCCGAGATCTAGCTCAACGCGCACGCAAGTGGAATTGCCATCGAGCGGAAAGTTGCGCCGATGTCAGAGTGCGGAGCAGTTTGTGGTCGATCGGTTGATTGGGACCGATCGCCCGCCGCTATGGTCATGCCAGGTTCCCAGTCCGATCCCATGCGGCGCTTCATCACTTGAAGGCGGGATGGGGGAGCCTTAATCGGAGCGCCATGAGTACTCTCAATGACCGCCAGGCCGCGGCCTTGCCCTATGTGCGAGGTTGGCTGTTTTTTGTCGCATTCCTGATATTCTGCATGGTTATCGTTGGGGGCGCGACCCGGCTCACCGACAGCGGACTGTCGATCACCGAGTGGCAACCGCTCCTGGGCGCCATACCACCATTGACGGAAGCCGATTGGCAGACCGCATTCGAGAAATACAAGCAGATCCCGGAGTATGCGCTGGTCAACCAGGGCATGGACCTCCAGGCCTTCAAGTTCATCTACTGGTGGGAGTGGGCGCATCGCTTTCTAGGCCGCTTCATCGGCATCGTGTTCTTTCTGCCTTTCGCCTATTTCGCACTGAGCGGTAGTCTGTCCCGTGGCATGCTGTGGCGCTGTGCGGGGCTCTTCGTGCTGGGTGGCCTGCAGGGTGCCCTCGGTTGGTATATGGTGGCATCCGGACTGGTCGACCGGGTTGATGTCAGCGAATACCGGCTATCGGCCCATCTCACCTTGGCTACAGTGATCTATGGCGCGATGCTGTGGGTCGCCTTCGGCGCCGGCCGTGAGCGCCGTCCGCTGGGAGAAACTGGCGGATGGATGCCACTGTTTCTCGTGCTGCTCATCGTCCTGCAGGTGGCTGCCGGTGGTTTCGTGGCCGGCCTGGATGCCGGCATGGGATACAACACCTGGCCACTGATGGATGGCCAGATCGTTCCCAAGGGGTTGTTGGTCATGGAGCCGGCATGGCGCAACATATTTGAAAACGCCATGACGGTGCAGTTCAATCACCGTGTTCTGGCCTATATCGTGGCGATCGCGGTTGCGGGCTATGCCTATGTCGCCCAGAGCCGCGCGGCGGCGCTGCTGCTTCTTGCCGTGCTGATACAGATTGCCCTCGGCATCTGGACGCTACTGTGGCAGGTGCCGTTGTGGCTCGGCCTGGTCCACCAGGGCGGCGCGCTGATCGTCCTCGCGGCCGCCCTGTGGAATCTTGATGCCGTCGTCAGGAGATCGCCTGGTCCAGGTCGGCGATAATGTCTTCGACATCCTCGATGCCAATCGACAGACGGACGACATCCGGGGTGGCCCCCGCCAGCTTGAGCTGATCGGCTGATAGCTGGCTGTGGGTGGTCGAAGCTGGGTGAATGATCAGCGACCGGGTGTCGCCGAGATTGGCCAGGTGCGAGAACAGCTTGACCGTCGATACCGCCTTGACGCCCGCGTCGTAGCCGCCCTTGAGGCCGAAGGTGAACACCGAACCCGCCCCTTTCGGGCAGTATTTCTTGTGCAGCGCGTGGTGCTTGTCATCCGTCAGGCCGGCATAGTTGACCCAGGCCACATTGGGATGTTTCTGCAGCCATTGGGCGACCTTCAGCGCATTGTCGCAATGCCGTTGCATGCGAAGCCCCAGGGTTTCCATGCCCGTGAGGATGAGGAAGGCGTTCATTGGCGCAATCGCCGGTCCCAGATCGCGCAGGCCAAGCACGCGGGCAGCGATCGCGAAGGCGATATTGCCGAAGGTCTCGTGCAGCTTCAGGCCATGGTAGGACCCATTCGGCTCCGACAGCAGCGGATAACGGCCGCTCTTCGACCAGTCGAAATTGCCGGCGTCGACGATGACGCCACCCATTGAATTGCCGTGCCCGCCCATGAATTTCGTGAGGGAGTGCAGCACGATATTGGCGCCATGCTCGATCGGCTTGCACAGGTAGGGTGTGGCCAGCGTATTGTCCACGATCAGCGGGACGCCGGCCGATTGCGCGATCTTTGCCACGGCCGCAATATCGGTGATGCGGCCGCCGGGATTGGCTATCGACTCGATGAAGATGGCCTTGGTCTTGGGGCTCAGCGCCTTTTCGATCGAACTCATGTCCTCGGCGTCGGCCCAGACCACATGCCAACCAAAGGACTTGAATGAATGGCTGAACTGGTTGATCGAGCCGCCGTAGAGCTGGCGTACCGCGACGAATTCGTCGCCTGGCTGCATGATGGTGTGGAAAGCCAGCATCTGGGCGGCATGGCCTGATGCCACCGCGAGCGCCGCAGTGCCACCTTCGAGAGCCGCCACTTTGCCTTCCAGCACGGATTGGGTGGGGTTCATGATGCGGGTG
>JAGRLX010000448.1 GCA_020441605.1 Alphaproteobacteria bacterium | reverse complement strand
CTGTACCCCCTAAATACCGGCAGTGACGCCGAACGAGGCAAAGGATTTCTTGAACGGCTTGGCCAGCGGATCGCTGGTCGAGATGCAAACCAGACCCGCCACCAGCCCCTCGAGTGCGCGCAGCAGCTGCGCGGCGATCGTCTCATGGGTGAGAATGACCAGACCGAGCTTGCCGCTCAGCATCTGGCAAACGGTGCCATCGCCATCGAAATCGCTCGCATCTACCCGGCGCCATTGCGGTTCTGCAGAAGGGTCGGTGATTTGGGCGGCTCTGGCATCTTCGCAGTCGACCGCGTCGCAGATCCAGATGCCGACGGCCTGGGCAGGCCACTCGGCGACAAGCGGTGCGATCCAGCGCAAGGTGGCGCGGGCGTCGGGCAGGGACACGCAGCTGGCGACGATGATCGTTCCCGTGCCTCCCGCAAAGCTGATATTTGAAGCCATTTAATGTGTTGTCCTGAAATGCCCTGTCCGGGCAGCAAGTTGATGACATGCAGATAGCCGCCACATGACCCGGGCGGTAGGTTACGCGGAGCAAGTAACATGTTAAAAAGGTTGTAGACGTGATGGCCGTCACGCTTTTTGCGGGCGGGCCTTGGAACCTCGCCGACTGACATGGCCGACCGGAAAGACAAAAACTCCGAACCGCAGTTCGTTGACCCTGAGCAGGTCAGGACTCATCTACGTCATATCCTGAGCCATCCGGAATTCGCCGCCGCACCGCAGCTTCAGGCCTTCCTCACCTATGTGGTGGAACGCAAGCTGGAGGGTGGCGAAGACCGGATAAAGGCCTATACCATCGCCACCGAGGCGCTCGGTCGCCCCGGGAGCTTTGACGCGCAGAATGACCCTATCGTCCGTGTGCAGGCCCGCCGCCTGCGCCAGGCGCTGATGGCCTACTATGCTGATCCACAGGCCGATGATACTGTTCGAATCATACTGCCGGTGGGGGGATATGTCCCTGAAATCAAGAGTTTCGTGGCTCTGGTCCGGCATGGCGGCGATCGCGTCGATGCCCATGGCGTGCGGCCCGTGAGGCACTATGCCATTCTGGCCATCCTCATTGCGCTTGCCGCATTGGGTATCACCTTATGGACAAATGTCTCGGCCCTGCGCGGTATATGGGACCAGTATACCTGGGAAAAGCCCGCCCCCGAGTCCAATCCGCTTGGCATGCCGGCCCTCTCGGTGTCGGTGACATCCGCACGCCAGATTCCGGTGTGGTTCTCTCCCGAAATCTTTGCCAAGGGCCTGGAAATCAATCTGTCGAAATTTGATGAGTTCGTCGTGTTGGCCCCCATCGGAGGCGGGGCGGCATCGCCATCGGATTTCCGGCTTGACCTCGAATTTACGGGCATCACTGGCGCGGTTCTCGGTTCGGCGCGCCTGATGAAAGGAGCCTCGGGCCGAATCGTGTGGACGACCCGGTTTACGGTCGCAGAGGACCTCATCGATCGCTACGAATTGCTCGAATCGTCGCGCCGTGCGTCATCGGTCCTGGGACAGCCCTATGGCGTTCTCTATGCCCAGTTGCTTGGCGATCCCGGAAAGACCCCGGAACAGTCCTGCCTCCTGCGTGGTTACGAATGGTTCCAGAACCCGGCAAAGGAAGACATCGAGCCGGCGCGGCAATGTCTGGAGCGGCTTCTCCAGAATCATCCCGGCAATCACATCGCTCACATCCTGCTGAGCTACCTCTATGTTGAGCGTTACCGCAACCGGCTTGGCGACAGGCCAACCTTTGATCTCGTCCGGGCCTACACGATGGCCCGCCGGTCGGTCGCCCTGCGGCCGCAGAGCGCCGGCAGCCAGCAGGCGCTTATGGAGGTACAATCGGCGCGCGGCAACGAGGATCTGGCCCTGGAGGCCGGCCGCAAGGCTCTGGACCTTAACCCCAACGACAGCGACGTGCTGGCTGATTATGGCTGCCGCCTGATCTATCGGGGCCGCTACTCGGAAGGCCTCACCTACGCTGAGCGTGCCGCCCGCTGGAATGAACTCGCGCCGCCTTGGCACCTGTTCTGCCTGTTCATCGCCAAGAGCAATGAGGGTCATGAAGCCGAGGCCGATGCCCTGGCGCGCCGGCTCGATGGCGAGGCCGGACCCATGGCGTTAATTCCGGTTGCGATCGCGGCGGCCCGGCGCGGTGACGACGCCAAGGCCGAGCAAGCTCTCGAGGACTTGTCAGAATATGATGCCAGTTTCCGGGATGATCCGGCCGGGGCGCTGAAGCTTCTCGGCATTTTTCCGGAGGTCGCGGCCCCGCTTGTCGAAGGATTGCGGACAGCAGGGTTGAAGTCGTTGAAATAGAATTGAAAATCAATCCAGCGCCACGCCATTGAAAATCGTTAACCGGGCATCCATCTTCAACAGCGAAGCTCAGGCTGCGTTTCAGTGTGTTTGTGCGTTATACTGCATGTGATTCACCGGGCGGCGGACCGAGGCTCTCACAGGGCACCATGGATTTGCGGCATGATTGCGTGAAACCAAGTGGTGGCCCGCCCCACGAAAGGAAAAAAGAATGACCAAGACCGCCATGTCCCCGGCCGAAGGCAGCATAGAGACGATCCCCGTCCTGCCGCTGAGAGATATCGTTGTATTCCCGCACATGATTGTGCCGCTGTTCGTCGGGCGCGAGAAGTCCATCAAGGCGCTGGAAGAAGTGATGCGCGAAGACAAGCGGATCCTGCTGGTCGCCCAGAAGAATCCGGCCGATGACGATCCGGCGCTCGACGCGATCTACGAGGTGGGAACCCTGGCCCAGGTGCTGCAGCTTCTCAAGCTGCCCGATGGCACCGTCAAGGTGCTGGTCGAGGGCGTCGAACGCGCCCGCGTGCTCGGCTTTACTTCGCGCACCGAATTCTTCGAGGGCGAAGTCGAGTTGATGCCCAATTCGATCGGACCGGCGGCAGAGGTCGAAGCGCTGGCGCGTACCGCCATGTCGCAATTCGATTCTTATGTGAAACTGAACAAGAAGGTGCCCTCCGAGGTGCTGTCGACTCTCGGTCAGATCACCGACTATGCCAAGCTGGCCGACACCATAGCCGCCCATCTCGCCATCAAGATCCCCGAGAAGCAGGAGCTTCTCGAGATGACCTCGGTCGAACAGCGGCTGGAGAAGGTCTATGCCCTGATGGAGGGTGAGATTTCGGTGCTGCAGGTCGAGAAGCGCATCCGTAGCCGGGTCAAGCGCCAGATGGAGAAG
>JAGRLX010000105.1 GCA_020441605.1 Alphaproteobacteria bacterium | reverse complement strand
GGCGGCTCGGCCGACCTGACCGGTTCCAACAACACCAAGTCGAAAGACATGAAGGCCTTCACCGCCGCGGACTACGCCGGTCGCTATGTCTATTATGGGATCCGCGAACATGCCATGGCCGCGGCCATGAACGGCATGGCGCTTCACGGAGGCGTCATCCCCTATGGCGGCACTTTCCTGGTCTTCACAGATTACTGCCGCCCATCGATCCGCCTTGCAGCACTGATGGGAATCCGCAGCATCTTCGTGATGACCCATGACTCGATCGGCCTTGGCGAGGACGGCCCCACCCATCAGCCGGTGGAACACATGGCCGCCCTTAGGGTGATGCCAAACCTTCTGGTGTTCCGCCCCTGCGACGCGGTCGAGACCGCCGAATGCTGGCAGCTGGCGCTGGAATCAAAGTCCACCCCCAGCGTGCTCGCCCTTACCCGCCAGAAACTCAAGCCAGCCCGGCTCGCTTATTCGGAAGAGAACCTCTGCGCGCGCGGCGCCTATGAGATCGCCGCAGCTGCCGCGCCAGCCGAGGTGGTGATCTTCGCCTCCGGCTCGGAAGTGGAAATCGCCATCGCCGCCAAGACCCAGCTCGACCAGGCCGGCAAGCCGACGCGCGTCGTCTCGGTGCCGTCGATGGAACTCTTCGAGGCGCAGGACCCCGCCTACAAGGCCAGGGTCCTCGGCACTGAAACCACCCGGATCGCCATCGAAGCCGGTGTGCGCCAAAGCTGGGACCGCTTCATCGGAGTCGACGGCACCTTCATCGGCATGACAGGTTTTGGCGCCTCGGGACCCGCCGAGCTGCTGTACAAGCACTTTGGCATCACCGCCGAGGCTGCGGTGAAGGCCGCGGCGAAATAGGGAGACACGCGATGCCCGCTTTTCGCACCCTCGACGATGTCAGCCTGTCCGGCAAGCGCGTCCTGTGCCGTGTCGACCTCAACGTTCCGGTCGCCAATGGCGTGGTGACCGATGCCACCCGCATCGAGCGCGTGGCTCCGACCCTGCGCGAAATCATGGACAAGGGTGGAGCGCTGATCGTGCTGGCCCATTTCGACCGGCCCAAGGGCAAGGTCGTTCCGGAGATGTCGCTAAAGCCGGTCGCCCCCGCGCTGGAGAAGGCTCTCGGCCGGCCGGTGCGTTTCGTCTTCACCGACTGGCGCGAGCCGCCGGCAGTGGAGGTCAGGCCCGGCGAATGCGTTCTCATGGAAAACACCCGCTATCATCCCGGTGAGGAAAAGAACGACGAAGCCTTCTCGAAGATGCTGGCGGGGCTTGGCGATCTTTTCGTCAATGATGCCTTCTCGGCTGCCCACCGCGCCCATTGCTCGACCGAGGGCATTGCTCATTTCATTCCCTCTTTCGCCGGCCGCGCCATGGAAGCGGAACTCTGCGCCCTGCAGGCAGCACTTGAAACACCCAATCGTCCGCTCGTCGCGGTGGTGGGTGGGGCAAAGGTTTCGACCAAGCTCGATCTTCTCGGCAACTTGTCGGGCATCGCCGACACCATCGTCATCGGCGGCGGCAT
>JAGRLX010000104.1 GCA_020441605.1 Alphaproteobacteria bacterium | reverse complement strand
GCTCACCAACTGGAAGACCATTTCCAACTCGATCAAGCATCTGCGCCATCTCGACGAGATGGTCGCGAAGGAGGGCGCCGGCCTCACCAAGCGTGAAGTGCTCAGCCTGACCCGCGAGAAGGAGAAGCTCGACAAGGCGCTCGGCGGTATCAAGGACATGGGCGGCACCCCCGACCTTCTGTTCGTGATCGACACCAACAAGGAACAGATCGCCATCAAGGAAGCCAACCGGCTTGGCATCCCGGTGATCGCGGTGATCGACACCAACAGCGACCCGGCCGGTGTCACCTATCCGATCCCCGGCAATGACGACGCCGGCCGTGCTGTGGCGCTCTACTGCGATCTGATCAGCCGGGCCTGCATTGAGGGCATCTCGCTGGCCCAGACCGGGCAGGGCGTCGACATCGGCGCGTCCGAGGAGCCGCCGGCGGAAGAAGCCGTCGCGGAGTGACACATTTCACGTGACTGAGAGGGGCCCGCGGTGCATCGCGCGGGCCTCGAACCCATTTCTGGAAAGAGGATAATCATGGCCGAGATCACAGCAGCTATGGTGAAGGACCTGCGCGAAAAGACCGGCGCGGGCATGATGGATTGCAAGGCAGCGCTCAGCGCCAATGGCGGCGACATGGAAGCCGCCATCGACTGGCTGCGCGCCAAGGGTCTAGCCAAGGCCGCGAAGAAATCGTCGCGCGTCGCCGCGGAAGGCCTCGTGGGACTTGCCGTCGAAGGAACCACGGGTGCGGCGGTCGAAGTAAACTCCGAGACCGACTTCGTTGCCCGGAACGAGAAATTTCAGGCCATGGTCGCTGAAATCTCGAGACTGGCCCTTTCGGCTGGTGGCGATACCGAGAAGCTGAAGACCGCCGCATACCCCGGATCCGGCCATGCCGTTGCCGAATACGTGGCCGAGATGGTCGCCACCATCGGCGAGAACATGACCGTGCGCCGCACTGCCGCCCTGTCGGTCTCGGATGGCGTCATCGGCTCCTACGTCCACAACCAGGCTACGCCCGGCATGGGCAAGATTGGCGTCCTCGTGGCGCTGGAATCGACCGGCAACAAGGATGAGCTGGCCGCCTTCGGCCGTCTCCTCGCCATGCATGTCGCGGCCACCAACCCGGTTGCCATGACGCTCGAGGATGTGCCCGCCGATACGCTGGCCCGCGAACGCGCCATCCTTGAGGAGAAGAATGCCGGCAAGCCCGCCAATGTCCTGGAAAAGATCGTCGCTTCGGGCCTCAAGACTTATGCCAAGGAAAATTGCCTCCTGGAACAGGCCTATGTTCATGACGGCGCCAAGACCGTATCCCAGGCAATCGCCGAGGCCGCCAACAAGGCCGGTGCGGCGGTCAAGCTCGCGGGCTATGTCCGCATGCAGCTTGGCGAAGGCATCGAGAAGCAGGCTGACGATTTCGCCAGCGAAGTGGCCAAGGCCGCCGGTCAGGCCTGATCCCCGAACTATCCAGATGAAATGAAGAAGGGCCCCGGCAACTGGGGCCCTTCTTGTTTGCAAAGCGCATGTGACGGAGGGGGCATACATCTCCAGCATGCTTCGCACGGATAGCGTAGTGGATTTGCGCGCCCGGCGTCTTCATCCAAATGAATGAGAAACACTCCGGCAGATGGGGATTCGATACCGGCCGATTGTCACGCGAACCAGTCTCTCCGCCACATTGCAATACTCGCCCAAAGGGCTAACCGATTGGTGGAATGATCCTGTTGATACACGCCGCCAATGACACCTGGTCGGTAGAACCGGTTTTCGCAAAGGCTCGGGACAGATGTGATCTGACGGTATTGACCGAGAGCCCCATGGCTTCGCTGATCGCAACGGGTGAGTGACCATTGACGATCTGACAGGCGATGCGCGCTTCCATGTTGGTCAATTCGAACACCGTGCGCAGGATCTCGATCGTCATCGGCTGCTGTTCCGCGCGATGCGCCAGAAACACGATGGCATGTCCGTGCCCCAATTCCGCCCGTGCATCCCGCCCCAGGGAAGACAGGACATAGACCGCCGCGCGCGCGCCATTCCTGGCGAGGAGGGGAACCCCGATACCCTTGATGCCGAGTTCAGCGTCGCCCGCCACGGCGCGATCGATCGCATCGGCCAGGTGCAGGTTCTGGAGCGGCGTCACCGCCTCGAGCGCTCGGTTACGCGACCGCAGGAATTCCTCATCACCCAGGAGCCGTTCTCCGGCTTCGTTGGCGTAGATGATCCGCCGCGACGGTCCGACCAGAAACACTGCCGAAGACAGCCGGTCCAGCACTTCACGGTAAAGCCGCTGTGCGAGCCGGCCCTTGTCGACGATGTCATTAATGACCAAGGCACGGCGTATGTGCGGCGACAGAGCCTCGAGGAAACGGCAGTCCTCTGCCGAATAGATTTCGCGCGTAGCGCGGCATGGCGCACTGCACAGTCCCACCATCTTGTCTCGCCGCGTATGTGGAACGTTGATGCAATCGCGCAGCCCCTGCGGTTTGGCCCACTCCAGGTAGAATGTCGTCTTATGGAAAACCGATTCATCCATTTCCGTCATCTGATGCCATGAGGCGTCTATGCCCCCGGACATGAGATGGTCGGTGCCCGGCATGACCGGAAAATAGCGCTGCACTCTCATAAGCCAATCTTCGTCCCATGGCGAATTGAACCGGGTCGTGAACAACAGGCCATTTGCATCGAATTCCGAGGAATCCGCCAAGGCAACGACGACACAGGCCGCTTCGATTTCATCCCTGATACCCGTGAGTGTTTCGCCCCATTGCGCCGGTTCTGCCGCGCAATCGTAAATGCGGCCTATCCAATGCAAGACGTCGTAAGTCACGGCACAACTCGCTCCCAACCGGCGGACCCAATCACATACGAGATATCCGCATTGGAATAAGTTGTCGCACCCTATCCCGTTCCGGGTCCATGCGTTCACGAAGCTGTGATCGGCTGCATGGTCGGGCGCGGCAAAGCCTTACGAGAGAGCAGCCCGGACCATCTCCGCATGTTTGGCCAACACCGCATGATCGGCCATCTTGCCTGAATGGGGCCGGACGGCCTCGCCCTCGCGCAGAGGAAGAACATGGACGTGGAGGTGAAACACAGTCTGTCCGGCGGCCGGTTCGTTGTACTGCCGGATCTGAACGCCATCGGCTGCAAAGGCCTTGATCGCCGCCCGGGCTATGCGTTGCACGGCGGCCATCAGCGTGTGCAGCACTGCCGGATCGGCGTCGAGCAGGTTGCGCGATGGCGCCTTCGGAATGACCAGCGTGTGACCGTCGACCTGCGGCATGACATCCATGAACGCGAAGACGGCGTCATCTTCATAAACCTTGTGACAAGGGATTTCGCCGCGCAGGATCTTTGCGAAAATATTGTCGGGATCGTAACTCATGGGGTCATCCTCTAGATGTCTTGTTCGTGTCGGAACGGCGAATGGGCCTCAAGCAGCCTTTGCTCATCATCGATCCCCCGGCGCTCCGCTTCAAGATATTGCTTCACGGCCCGCGAAAGCCCCGGATGGGCGAGATAGTGCAGACTGTAAGTCTTGTGCGGAAGATACCCACGCGCCAGCTTGTGGCCACCTTGCGCCCCGGCTTCGACGCGGGCCAGGCCGGAGGCAATGGCAAACTCGATCGCCTGATAATAGCAGGTTTCGAAATGGAGATTGGGATGATGTTCGATCGCGCCCCAGTTTCGGCCATAGAGGGCGTCGGAACCGATGAAATTCAGGGCGCCGGCAATCATCGTGCCACCTCGGCTGGCCATGACCAGCAGGATTCTGTCGGCCATGCAGTCGCCGATGAGGCTGAAGAACTTGCGGTTCAGATAGGGCGATCCCCATTTCCGGGCGCCCGTGTCCATGTAAAATTCGTGGAACGCATCCCAATGCCGCTCGGCGATGTCCTTGCCGGTGAGGCAGTGCAGAGTGATGCCGGCACCGGCCACTGTGCTTCGCTCCTTGCGGATGTTTTTGCGCTTGGCCGAGGACAGGCTTTCCAGGAACTCTCCGAAATTGGTGAAGCCGCGATTGACCCAATGAAACTGGATGTCGGTTCTCTTGAGCCACGACGCCCCGTCGAGGCGCGACCAGTCCTCTTCAGGCAGGAAAGTGATGTGCACGGACGAGGCTCTTTCCGCGGCGCAAAGGGCGATCAGGCCCTCTGCCAATTGCGTGCGCCTTGCAGCATCTGTCGCCAACAGCCGCGGCCCGGTGACGGGGGTGAAGGGCACGGCACACTGGAGCTTGGGATAATAGTGGCCACCGGCCCGCTCGAAGGCATCGGCCCACCCGTGATCGAAGACATATTCGCCGTAGGAGTGACTCTTGCGATAGCAGGGCGCGATGCCGACAGTCGTGCCATCGGATTCCGTGAGAGTGAGATGACGGGCGGTCCAGCCGGTTTCTGCTACTGCGCAACCGGCCTCTTCGAGACAGCGGAAGAAATCATGGGAGACAAGCGGATTGAAATCTGTCCCGGGCGGATTTGCCAGCCGGTCCCAAACCGTCTTGTCGATATCACGGATACTGGCTGATGCCCGCAGCATCTATGGCAGGAAGCTCTCAAAGGTGATCTGGTCGCTGTAGCGCAGGGCATCCCGGGCTTGTTGCGGCGAGCGGATCGTCCACGAGATAATCGGCATGCCCCGCGCGCGGAGGGCTGCAACCGGAGCCCACGGCAGGGAACGGTAATAGAGCGAAAGAAAGTCCGGCGCCGTCCGGTCCAGATAACCGAGAGTTCGCAACTCCTGCCGAACACGGGCAGGCAGTGGGTCGTAGCTGTCGTCCTGGGCCGTATCGGAAACCATCCCGCGCAAGGTGCCGGGCGAAAGCTCCTTGATTGCGGCAATAACGTCAGGATCGAAGGACATGACACAATGGAGCCCCCGATAGCGGCTCAGCAGTTCGAGCGTGCGAACAGCTAGCGACCGGTCTCGGTCCCACTGCGGCTTCAACTCGATCACCAGCGGCACTTTCCCATCGACCAGAGACAACAGTTCGCCCAGTGTCGGGATCCGCTCCGCCGAATGACGAAACCGCATGGCCTTCAGTTCGGCGACTGTGAACGACTTCACCAGGCCACTGGCTTCCATCACCCGATCCAGCGTGTCGTCATGAAACATCACGGCTTCGCCATCGCGACTGATCTGGAGGTCGCACTCGATGGTGTAGTTCCCGGCAATCGCGGCCGAAAAGGCCCCCAGCGAATTCTCAACGACCCCGCTGCTGCGAACATGCAGGCCGCGATGTGCGATAGGACGTGCCGTGAGCCAGGAAAGTTCCGGCCGCATGATCATTCGATTTCGGCGATGGCCTCGACTTCGACTGACACGTTGATCGGCAGCGAGCCGGAGCCGACGGCGGAGCGGGCGTGCTTGCCCTTTTCACCGAAGACTTCGACCATCACATCGGACGCGCCATTGATGACCTTGGGATGCTCGGTGAACTCGGGAGTTCCGTTCACGAAGCCAACCAGTTTCACGATGCGCTTCACCCGGTCGAGATCGCCGCCGCAAGCGTCCCGCAGCTGGGCCAGGATGTTGATGGCGCAGATGCGTGCCGCCTTCTGCGCGTCCTCTATTGAGACCTCGGCCCCGACCTTGCCGGAATAGAGAAATTTTCCATCGGACAAGGCAACTTGCCCGGCCGTGAACACCAGGTTGCCGGTCTTCACCCAGCCGACATAATTGGCCACCGGCTTGGCTGGAACCGGGATGGTGATGCCCAGTTCGGCGAGGCGGTCGTCGATCTTCCCCATGTCAATCTCCTGTCAAAAGGTCGGTTGGTCGCCGGCCCTCGAAGAAGGCCAGCAGATTGTCGATACATTTGTGCCCCATGGCGCTGCGCGTGGCCGGGGTAGCACTGCCCAGGTGCGGCAGAAGGAACACATTGTCCAGCTGACGATAGCGTGGATCGATTTGCGGCTCATTGCGGAAGACGTCAAGTCCAGCGGCGGCAAGCTTGCCGGATGAGAGCGCGGCGATGAGCGCGTCGTCGTCAACGATGTCGCCGCGCGCCGTATTCACGACGATAGCGCCGTCAGGCAATCTTGCGAGCGTGGCTTCATTCACCAGTCCGCGGGTCTCGGGCGTCGATGCGCAGTTGATCGACAGGAAGTGGCAAAACGGCAGCATGTCCTCGAGACTGGCATGATAGTGAGCATCTGAAGTGGCGCTGTCTGCGACCTTCCTCCGCGAGTGGTAGTGCAATTCCATGCCAAAGCTGGCCGCGCGACGGGCCACGGCCTGACCGATCCGCCCCATTCCGAGAATGCCTAGGCTGCGCCCCGACACGTCGAAGCCCAGCGGCGAGATGAGCGTGGTTTCGCCCCACTGATTCTGCCGCACCATCCGATCTCCCCAGGCGGCACCGCGGGCCGCGCCGAGAATCAGCAATAGCGCAATGTCCGCTGTAGCATCGGTCAATACGCCGGGCGTGTTGGTGACCGCGACGCCGCGGGCCTTGGCCTGGCCGATGTCAAGATGGTCATAGCCGACCGAATGGGTGGCAATGATGCGAATCGACGGCGGGAGTGCCGTGATGAAATCGGGTCCGAGCTTGTCGAAGGAGGTAAGCAGAATGGCGTCATGATGGCTGGCGCGTTCAAGCACGTCCGCCCGCGATAACGGCTGGTCCTCGGTATTGAGCGTTGCTGCGAAGTGGCGCTGGAGACGGTTCTCCACATCCGGCATCATGCGCCGGGTGGCGAGCACACGGGGCTTTGGGGCTTCGATTGTCGACATCAAGTGACTGCCTTAATCTTAGTTTGAAATTGTGTCATGAGCCGCTGCATAAGGTGAGTGGACCATTGCGCGCAAGGAGAAGCAAGCCCCATGAGATATCTGTTGATTGCCACGCTGTTGGTACTCTCGGCATGGCCGGCCTCTGCCGCCACGCTGGCGCCACACCGGGCGGTCTATGACCTGAATCTGTTGCGTGCCAGCCAGGGCGCTGCTCTCGCATCCGTCGAGGGGCGGCTGGCCTTCGAAATCCTGGGCTCGTCGTGCGAGGGCTGGACCACCAGCTTCCGCCTGGCTAACCGCTATGGTCCGACCGAAGGAGAGACTCGGATCATCGATACCCAGTCTACCTCCTACGAAAGCGGTGATTTCCTCGATCTGCGCTACCAGCAGAAGGAGTTCATCAACGGTTCGGCCCAGCCGGAGACCCGTATCAAGGTGAGCCGCACGTCCATGGGCGCCGAGGGGGAGGGCGACCAGGGCGAGGATCGCGACCGTTTCATGGTCCCCGCCAATGCCTTGTTTCCGATCCAGCACCAGATCAAGCTGATGGATCTCGCCGCAGCCGGACAGTCCCGCGATTCGAGCGTGATCTACGACGGCTCCGATGGCGAAAAGACCTTCCGTGTCATCAGCTTCATCGGAAAGCGCCGCAACTGGGAGGACAATCCGCGAGATTCGGCCAATCCTGCCGCGTCGGGCCTTGCGGGTCTGGCGTCCTGGCCGGTCTCCATCAGCTATTTCCCGGGTACGGACACCGGAAGCGACACGCCTGAATACCAGGTGTCCTTCAATCTGTTCGAAAATGGGGTCGCCACCGGACTGGTGCTAGATTATGGCGAATTTGCCCTGCGCGGAACGCTGACCAACCTGGAAACATTCAAAGGCGATTCATGCAACTGAGGACGACAGCCGTTTGTGTCGCTTGTCATCGCTCAGGAAAGTAAGGGTGACGGCAATGGGCAGATGGTCGCGATGAGCAACATCACGAAGGCCAGCAAGTCTGAAGATGTCGACCGGTTCCTGGAACAGGTGAAGTCGCTGCCGCCGGCGGCCCCGGGCGGCAAACGTGGACGGCTGATCCTAGCAATGGACGCGACCATGAGCCGGCAATCCACCTGGGACCGGGCTCTGTCCATCCAGGCCCAAATGTTCAACGAAGCGGGCAGGGTCGGCGGGCTGGATGTGCAACTCGTCTTTTTCCGCGGATTTAATCAATGCCAGGCCTCGCGCTGGACCTCTGACGCCGCCGCGCTGGGGCGGCTCATGTCCGGCGTCAGGTGCATGGGCGGTCACACACAGATCCGGCGTGTTCTGAGTCATGTGCGAAACGAGTCCCGCGACAAGACCATCAATGCCGTTGTCTATGTTGGTGATGCCATGGAAGAAACCATCGATTCGCTCGCGCAGGCAGCTGGCGAGGTCGGACTGCTCGGCGTACCGATCTTCATGTTCCAGGAAGGGCGCGACCCGGTGACGGAAGCCGCCTACCGCGAGATTGCCCGGCTGACCCGAGGCGCCTATTTCCGCTTTGGCGCGGACTCAGCCAAGATCCTCGGCGAATTGCTGTCGGCAGTCGCCGTCTATGCTGCCGGCGGGGCTGCGGCACTAGCCGACCATTCCGCCACCCATGGCGGATCAGCCCGCCTTCTGTTGGCCCAGATGAAGTCGGCCTAGAATCATGGGCAATTTCGTTATCGCAGCGGCGATCGTCATTGGCGGCTGGTGGCTTATCCGCCAGTTCGCAAATGCCCAGCCTGCCCAGGTACGCGGCTTGGTGCGCAAGGTGGCTGGCATTGCGATCTTGGTCTTTGCCGGCTTCATGGCCATGCGCGGCGGCATCAACCTCGCCATTCCGCTTTTCGTGCTGGGGCTCGGCCTTCTCGGTCAGAACATTGCATTTCCTGGTGGTATTCCATGGGGTGGCAGCAAGACGCCCGGTCAGAAATCGCGGGTGACCACGCAGGTTCTTTCCATGGAACTGGATCACGATTCAGGTGAGATGGACGGAGAAATTCTGTCCGGCCCACTCAAGGGGCGCAAGCTGAGCAGCCTTGGTCAAAGCGAGATCCGCAGCGTCCACGAGACTTGCGTGGCCGCCAGCGACCAGAGCCGTGCCCTTTTCGAAGCCTGGCTGGACCGCTCACGCGCCGGATGGCGCGAGGCCTGGGGTGGCAATTCCCAGCAGTCACCGTTAAGCCATGCCGGGCCAATGGGCCGCAAGGAGGCTCTTGCCGTTCTGGGGCTCCAGGACGGCGCCACCATCGCAGACATTCGGGCCGCCCACCGCCGCCTGATGAAGGAATTCCATCCCGATCGCGGTGGCAGCGACTATCTTGCCGCCAAAATCAATGAAGCCAAGGACGTTCTGGTTCAGGACCGTGGCGCCACGACGTAGCATTCGGCCTTGTGTTTCTTGACGGCAACACAGGCCGCCTTGGCCTGTTCCTCCGAAAAGCCGGAGAACCGCGCCCGGTAGGTAACGGCATTGTCGATCTCGACAGTTTCCACCTGTGCGGTACTGCCATCCAGAGCCGCACCAGCCTTCCCCCGGATGTAGAGCAGCCGCGCCTGGGCATCGTTCTTCGCAGCATAGGCACCCACCTGGATGATCCAGGTCTGTTCCGGAACCGCGGCGATCGTGGCGGTCTCGGGAGACGGCGCCGTACCCGTCTTCACCTCGAAAGGTAGATTCTCGGGGAGATCAGCTCCGCCTACGCTGCCTGACAGGACTTTGGGTTCCTGACTTTGGGTGGGGGCCTCTGCCGAAACTGAAGCGGCGTTGCCCTGTCCCTCGTCGTTGCCTTCGCCTTCGTCATCTCCGCCTGCTTCGGCAACACTCTCGGTGGCCTCAACGGCCGATTCAGCAGCCGGTTCCACCTCCTTCTTCTTCAGGAGATCGGCGATTGACTTCTTCTTTTTCGACGAAGACGTGGTCGTCGCCACAGGTTCGTCTTCGCCAATTGGGCTGATGGCGCCCTTCGAAGACCCCGCAAGTGCGGCGATGGTCTTGCCGTTGCTCGCTTTCGGGAAAGTCTTGTCGAGCATCTTCATCATGTAACTGTTGCGGCTGGCACCGGTCTTGCCGCCAAGAACCACGCCAACGAGGCGCTTGCTGCCGCGACGGGTCGAACTCACCAGGTTGTATCCGGATGCATTGATGTAACCTGTCTTGATGCCGTCGGTGCCTTCGTAGTTCTTTAACAGGCGGTTATGGGTGGCAATGGTTCTTCCACCAAATTTGAAAGAGAGGGTGCGAAAATACGGATAATACTGTGGAAAATCGCGCATCAGGCGCAGTCCAAGCGTCGCCATGTCACGCGCGGTGGTCACTTGCCGGGGATCAGGCAGTCCCGACGCGTTGCGGAACGTGGTCCGGCTCATCCCCAGGGAACGAGCCGTACGTGTCATCCGCTGTGCGAAGGCTGCCTCGGTTCCGCCAAGGGTTTCGGCGACCGCCACGGCCACGTCATTGGCGGACTTCACAACAAGCGCCTTGATGGCGGTTTCGACCGGAAAGGTCTTCCCCGGCTTGACGCCGAGTTTGGTGGGCGGCCGGGACGCTGCAGTGGCCGACATCCGTATAGGCGAGTCCAGCCTGATCTTGCCGGCCTTGAGGTCCTGGAAGAGAATGTACAGCGTCATCATCTTGGTGAGCGAGGCAGGATGCCGAATCCCATCCGCGTCGCTCGAAAACAGGATCTTGCCATTGCGGGCGTCAACGCTGACGGCGGAGAACTTCGGCGCGGCTTGCGCAGCAACATTGGCAGAAATACCGAACGCCACGACGAGCAGCGCCACCATCAGAACGCGCATTGACGCAAACATACGAGCCCTTCGCCCATTGCAAAGCCAAGCAGCCTTGAATTTCATCACGAGCCCACCACTCCGGCCGGTCGAAACGCCGGTTCACAACACAATAAGGCCCAACCGGCAATCTTGCAGCCGATTTTGCCCGCGTTATCCCCCAGAACCCCGCCACATCTTGGAACTTGTCCCGTTACTGAAAAGTAAATGCGGTCTGCCAGTCAAATAGCAGACTCACGGCATGTTGCAATGCAAAAAGTTAATTGACAAAATGGTGCAGTGCACATATAGATAACACCAGACACGAACAAACCAGCGTCGTCGTAATGGAGACCAAGATGATCAAGTCGTTCGAAGAATTTCAGGCTTTCGGCAAGGACGGCTTCGAGGCCTATGTCGCCTCCGCCAATGCCATGACCAAGGGTCTGCAGACCATCGCCCAGGAAACTGCCGAGTATTCGCGCAAATCCCTGGAAAAGGGTACTGCCGCTTTCGAGAAGGCGTCTGCCGCCAAGTCATTCGACAAGGCTTTCGAAGTCCAGCAGGCCTATGCCAAGGAAAGCTACGAGGCTTTCGTTTCCCAGATGACCAAGCTGAACGAACTCTATGTCGCCACCGCCAAGGAGGCCTTCAAGCCGTTCGAAGCCAGCCTGTCTGCCTTCGGCATCAAGCCGGCTGCCAAGTAAGTTCTGCGTCAAAGCCGATTTCGAAAGCCCGCCGGTTCGCTGGCGGGCTTTTCATTTGAGCGATACCACCACCGGCACGTGATCTGAAGGTCGCTCCCAACCCCGCACATGCCTGTCGATTCGGGCGCCGCTGAGGCGGTCAGCCGCCTGGGGGGAGAGCATCATGTGATCGATTCGGATGCCGTTGTCCTTCTGCCAGGCGCCCGCCTGATAGTCCCAGAAGGTATAGGGGCCATCGCCGGGACCGAAGACCTGCCGCACGGCATCGGTCAGTCCCAGGTTGACCAAGTGTTGAAACTTGGCCCTGGTGCGGGGAAGGAAGAGGGCATCTCCCTCCCAATTGGCCGGAAACCGTGCGTCGCTGGCAGAGGGAATCACGTTGTAGTCGCCAGCGAGGACCACAGGCTCCTCGAGGCGTAGCAATTCCCGGACATGGGCGATGAGACGGTCCATCCACTGCAGCTTGTAGTCATATTTTTCGCTGTCGGGCGGATTTCCGTTGGGCAGGTAAATCGACGCTACCCGCACGACGCCGGAGCCAGATGGCATCACGGCTTCGAGATAGCGCGCCTGGGTATCGTCCACGTTGCCGGGCAAACCCCGCCGCACATCTTCGGGTGCACTCTTCGACAGGATGGCGACACCGTTGTAGGCCTTCTGGCCATGCACCAGCACATGGTAGCCGGCTTCCTCGAACATGGCTGTCGGAAACGCAGCGTCCTCGCACTTGATCTCTTGCAGGCATACCACGTCGGGCTTGGCCTCTTTCAGCCAGGAAAGGGCGAGATCTATGCGTGCCTTAACAGAATTGATATTCCAGGTGGCAATTTGCATGACCGCCATGATGACGGCTCAGCAGACGACCTGCAAGCTCAGATCGAAAAACTGGTGCCGCAGCCGCAGGACGCCGTGGCATTGGGATTGCGGATCTTGAACGACTGACCGATCAGATCGTCTACGAAGTCGATCTCGGAGCCCGCAAGATAGGCTTGAGAAACCGTATCGACGAGCGCCAGGGCGCCATCCTTCTCGATCACCAGGTCATCCGCGCCGGGAGCGCCTTCGAGCTGGAACTCATACTGGAACCCGGAGCAGCCGCCGCCGCTGACTGCAATCCGCAGGGCGGTCTTGCCGGGGGCAGCAGTGATGATCTGCTTGATGCGTTCGGCCGCGCGCGCGGTGAGGGTTATGTCGTTCATGGTGATCGTGTATGTTGTGAACCTTCACCCACTTGTCAATGGAAACCGGAGATGATGCGCTTCACGGCCCCCTATGCGTCTCTGCCAGGGAAGTCGCGCGGGCGTTTGGTCGCCGAACCCGACAGCCCGCCACGCACGCCCTTTGCCCGCGACCGGGATCGCATCATCCACTCATCGGCGTTTCGCAGGCTCAAGCACAAGACCCAGGTTTTCGTCTATCACGAGGGCGACCACTATCGAACTCGGTTGACCCACACGATCGAAGTTGCCCAGGTGGCACGCTCGATTGCACGTGCGCTTGGATTGGACGAAGACCTGTCCGAGGCGCTGGCCCTCGCTCACGACCTGGGACACACACCCTTTGGCCACGCCGGAGAACGCGAACTCGACTCCCTGATGAAGCAGCATGGCGGCTTCGATCACAATGCCCAGTCGCTGCGGATTCTGACAAGGCTCGAACGCCGCTATGCCACATTCGACGGCCTGAACCTCACCTGGGAAACCCTGGAGGGTCTGGTCAAACACAATGGCCCACTGGTTGACAGCGAGGGCAATCCTTACGGCGTCTATCGCGAACGTGGGCTGCCGGAAGCCATCATCGAATATGCCGAAATACACGACTTGCGCCTCGCCGACTATGCATCAGCAGAAGCGCAAGTGGCGGCGATTTCTGACGACATTGCCTACAATGCCCACGACATCGACGACGGTCTTAGGGCCGGCCTCTTCGATATCATCGACCTGGGCGATGTGCCCTTGGCGGGAGAGGCCCTGGCCAGCGTTCTCAAAGCCTACCCCGGTATCGTCGAGCAGCGCGCAGTGCATGAAACCGTCAGACTGGTCATGTCGAAGATGATCGGCGACGTGATTGCCGAAACCCGCCGCCGGGCGGATGCTGCGAAGCTGGATTCGGCTGACGCGGTCCGCGCCCTCGGCCGCCCGCTGATCGGGTTCAGCCTCCAGATGGCGGAAAAAAATCGGGTGCTCCAATCCTTCCTGTCCGGCCAGATGTACCGTCATCCCCGCGTAGTAGAAATCATGGACCGGGCCAGGCGGGTGGTTCGTGATCTCTTCGAGGCCTATCTCGGCGATCCGGCCCTGCTGCCGCAAAACTGGCGGGAAGCCTCGCTGACCGACGACAAAAGCCGTTTCGCACGGCAGGTGTGCGACTTTATCGCCGGCATGACCGACCGCTATGCGCTGGACCAGCACAAACGCCTGTTTGACCTTGATCCGCTTTTCCGCTAGGGCCTGCGATTGACCTGAATTCAAGGGTTTAGTGAGTTCTATGAACCTGTTTTCTGATTTTCTTGCCGAGATCCATGCCGCAGCCAACGCGGTGGCCGGAGATCTCGGTTTCAATGGGACGCTTGATCTCGACAAGGTCACGGCCGAGCCGCCGCGCGACCGGTCGCATGGCGACATCGCCAGCAATGCCGCCATGGTGCTGACCAAGGCTTTAGGCAAACCGCCAAGGGTTCTCGCCGAGGCTATTGCGGACAAGCTTCGCCCACACGCGGGGATTGCCACCGTGGAAATTGCCGGGCCCGGTTTCATTAACATCGCCCTCCGTCCGGCTGTGTGGCCTCGACTTCTGGCTTCCGCCCTGACACTTGGCGAGGCCTACGGCCGTTCGTCGGTCGGTAGAGGCCTGAAGTCAAATGTCGAGTATGTGTCAGCCAATCCGACGGGACCTCTTCACGTCGGCCATTGCCGTGGAGCGGTCTTCGGGGACGCGCTGGCCCAGCTTCTGTCCGAGACCGGATATGACGTCACCAAGGAATATTACATCAACGACGCTGGCGTGCAGGTCGATACCGTCGCCCGCTCGGCCTTCCTGCGCTACCGCGAGGCAATGGGCGAGGAAATCGGCGAGATTCCCCAGGGACTCTATCCGGGAGAGTATCTGAAGCCGGTCGGAAGGGCGCTCGCCGACGACCATGGCCAGGCACTATTGACCATGAGCGAAACGGACTGGATGCCGATCGTCCGTGCCCGGACGATGGCCATGATGATGGAGATGATCCGGGACGACCTGGCGGCGCTCAATATTCGCCAGGAAGTGTTCTTTTCCGAGAAGTCACTTCACGACAGCGGCGAGGTCGCGGAAACAATTGCCGACCTTAGGGCTGCTGGACACGTCTATCAGGGAAGCCTGCCACCGCCGAAAGGTGAGGTTCCCGAAGACTGGGAGGATCGCGAGCAGACCCTTTTCCGGGCCACGGCCTTCGGCGATGACATCGATCGGCCGCTGCTCAAGTCCGATGGTGCCTACACATATTTCGCGTCGGACGTTGCCTATAGCCGCAACAAGATCAAGCGCGGCTACAAGGAACTCATCTACATCCTGGGCGCCGATCACGGAGGATACGTGAAACGGCTGGAGGCGGTCGCCGCCGCCCTTGCGGGACCGGGCGCCGTCAAGGTGATTGTGCGCCTGTGCCAGTTGGTGAAGCTCTATCGGGCCGGTGAACCGGTCCGCATGTCGAAGCGGGCAGGGGAGTTCGTGACACTGCGCGACGTGGTCGACGAGGTCGGGCCCGATGTTGTCCGCTTCATGATGCTCTTCCGAAAGAACGAGGCGCCGCTCGATTTCGACTTCGCCAAGGTGACCGAACAGTC
>JAGRLX010000103.1 GCA_020441605.1 Alphaproteobacteria bacterium | reverse complement strand
CTCGTAGAAGCAATCCACCGGGCAGACTTCCACGCAATCCATGTATTTGCACTTGATGCAGTTTTCGGTGACGATGTAGGTCATTGAAGCTCAGCCGTTCTTTATATCGAACGGGTGTCTAGCAATTTCCGTGGCCGGATGCATCCCTTTTTTGCGGTGCACTGCCATCTCCGCCGTTCATGGCAAGGTCTTCGTAGAGCGCCTGCGCCAGACTGGCGGATCCGCGGCGCGGTGCGCAGGCAGCGACCCGCAGCACCCGGACCCGGCCATGGGCGGCGACAGTCAGCACATCGCCGGCTTCCACATCATAGCCGGGCTTGATCACCCGGTTGCGGTTGACGCGCACATGGCCTGCGGTGATCAGGTCCGCGGCCAGCGTCCTGGTCCTGACGATCCGGGCGAACCAGAGCCACTTGTCGAGACGTTGGCGGGTTTCGGCTGGCAAGGCGGATCAGGTCTTGCCGGTGAGCTTGGCCTTCAGCGCGCCAAGCACGGCGAATGGCGAATTGGGGTCGATGGGCTTTTCCGGGCGGGCTTTCCGCTCTTCACGCGACCGGGATCCTTCATCGTTCTTGACGTTCCGCTCGCCCCGCTGGGGCCGGCGATCGCCGCGCCGGGGTTGATCGTCGCGATGGAGCCGGACGGGCTTGCCGTCTTCCGGCTTCGCCGCCCGTTCCGGCCTGGAACGCTGGCCTGTCTGGCCAGCCTTGGGTTTCTCGCTCCGGTGGCGGAAGGGGCCGGTATCCTTGGGCCACCAGACTTCGATCTCCACCTCTTCCATGACCACTTCGGGAGTCATTTCGGGCGTTGGTTCGGCGGGCGCCGCCGGCTGATCCTCGGCGGCCTCTTCCGTCGGCACCAAAGCTTCCGTGGCGGGGGCCCCGTCAACCGCAGGTTCAGACACCTCCGCCACTGGCGGATCTGCCGCATCCGGTTCGGCTTCGGGAGGCGAGGCGGCGTCGCCTGCCGCGACAGGAAGGTCCGGAACCGCATCGGCTGCCGCGGTCTCAGCGGGTTCAGTTGCCTCCGTGGCTGGGGTGGTCTCGGGTGCCGACGCTGCCGGCGGCACCGGTCGGCGGACCGTCTTCTTCAGCATGCGGAAGCCGAGGCTTCTCAGAATGCCGAGGAAATCGTCGCCGGAGCAGCCGACGAGCGACATCATGTCGGGCACCACGGCGAAGCCGCCACCCTCGACCGAGCCTGCCGGGCGCTGCTCCTCGGGAAAACGCGGCCGCCAGAAGACCCGCTCGCGGATCAAGTCGGCGAGACGCTCCAGCATGTCGATACGAACCACGCGGTTGCCACAAATCCGGTAACCACAAACACCGTAGAAGCCGCGCGGCGTCGACCGGTCGAAGACGGCAGAGGTCAGACCCTGGCCGGGCGGCTGCGGAAGCTGGGCCGGATCGAGCTTGCCTTCCCGGTGCTGGGGCAGGGCCCAGAGCAAGAGGCGGAGTTCGGTGGCTGCCGGCTTCAGCAGGGCTGGAACGAAGACGTGGAAGGCGCCGAAGCGGGCACCGAGGCTGCGCAGCTTCGCCCGGTCCTCCTGGGGTAGCGACTTTATCTCTTCCTGCACCTGATCACGGGGCAGCACGCCCAGAGTTTCGACCAGCCGGAACGCGAGGCCGCGGGCGATGCCTTCGAGACCCTCGCCCTCCTCGAGCTTGACCAGCGGCTCGAGGGTTGCCGCGACATGGCGGTCGATGAATTTCTGCAGCCGGCCCTGGACCTCCTCGCGCTCGGCGCCATTGAGCTGGTCGCCGGCAAGCACCGCGGCCCGTGGCTTGAGCAGCGATGCCCCGGCCTCCAGACGGCCCACGGCAGCGTGGTTCCAGACGATCTGACCGTCGCGGGCGAGCTTCAGGTCGGGATCGGCCGAGGCCGCAACCGCCTTGGCACGGGCGAGAATCTCCGCCGCCACCGCCTGCAGCGCGGCCGCGCGCAGGGCCCGGGACTCGGCCCCCTCGCCCCCGCCGTCGGCTACGAAATGAAACCCGGTAATGCGACCCACATATTCGCCTTCCACCCGGACGGCACCATCTTCTTCCACAGTCGACATCAATTCTTCCTTCTGGGCCAGACGCTTCATCAGCAAGCTGGTACGCCGGTCGATAAAACGCTGAGTCAGCCTCTCATGCAAGGCATCAGACAATTTGTCCTCTATCTCCCTGGCGCGGGATTGCCAATAGAGCGGCGCTTTCAGCCAATCGGCACGGTTGGCCACGAAGGTCCAGGTGCGGATATGGGATATGCGGTTGGACAGCGTATCGAGATCCCCAGCGGTGTTTTCGCAGTGACGCAGCTGGCGGACGAACCAGTCTTCGTCGATCACGCCCGGCCCGGTCTGCAGGAACTGGAAGATGCGGGATATGATGGCGGCATGTTCGGAATTGGAAATGTTGCGGTAGTCGGGAATCTGGCAAACTTCCCAGAGCCTCTCGACATCTCCCGCCGATCTGGCCAGGGCCGCGACATCGGCATCGCGGGCCATGGCGTCGAGCGCGATCACGTCGGCACTGGCCTGGGCCCGGGTCAGCCCCTCGATCCGGGGCAGGGTCGACAAGCTGCGCCGCAGACGGTCCAGCGAGCCGAAATCAAGGTCGCGGTTGCGCCATTGCAGCATCCGGACGTTGTCGAAACTATGGCTCTCGAGCCGTTCCACCATTTCGTTGTCGAAAGGATCGGCCTCCCCGGTGACGCCGAAGGTACCGTCATTCATATAGCGCCCGGCCCGGCCCGCAACCTGGCCCAATTCGCCGGGGTTCAATTCACGGTACTGGAAGCCGTCGAACTTCCGGGTTGCGGCGAAGGCGACATGGTTCACATCCATGTTGAGGCCCATGCCGATTGCATCGGTCGCCACGATGTAGTCGACGTCACCCGACTGGTAGAGCTCGACCTGGGCATTGCGGGTGCGCGGCGACAGAGCGCCAAGGACCACGGCGGCACCGCCGCGCTGGCGCCGGATGAGCTCGGCGACGGCGTAGACCATCTCGGCCGAGAAGGCGACGACGGCCGAACGGCCGGGAAGGCGGGTGATCTTCTTCTGCCCGGCGTAGGTGAGCCGGGAAAAGCGGGGCCGGGCGACGAAGCTCGTTCCCGGCAGCAGGCGCTCGAGGATGGGACGCATGGTCGCAGCCCCAAGGAGCATGGTCTCTTCGCGGCCACGCCGGTGCAGCACGCGATCAGTGAAGATGTGGCCGCGCTCGAAATCGGCGCAAAGCTGCACTTCGTCGATCGCAAGGAAGGGCACGTCGATGTCGGACGGCATGGCCTCCACGGTTGCGACCCAATAGCGCGGACTGGCCGGGATGATCTTCTCCTCACCGGTTATCAGCGCGACATTCGGATCACCGGCGCGCAGGCGCACGCGATCGTATATTTCACGGGCGAGTAGCCGCAAGGGCAAACCGATCATGCCGCTGCCATGGGCCAGCATCCGCTCCACCGCGAGGTGGGTCTTGCCCGTATTGGTCGGTCCCAACACGGCGGTTACATTATGGGCTGGCGGCATCGTTCAAAAATGGATCTGCGGCGTTTCCATCCAATTGGGGCCGCAATGGTCCAGGGTCAAGGAGAAACGCGCCGGGCCACGCACGTCACTCGTGCCCGAATTGCTTGGCATGGTGGAGGCAAGAGCCTATCTGTAGATGATGGGATCATTTGAATGATATGCCTCGCTGTTGATGAAGGTCATCATGAAAAAGCATGAAACATCCGGCGCAAGCCCCACGCTCCTGCCACCCGCCGCCTTGCGGGCATCATGCGATCCGGCATCGCTCAAGCTTACGTCTACGGCCGAACTCGAACCGGCCGATGGCCTGATCGGGCAGGACCGGGCCCTCTCAGCGATTTCATTCAGTGCACGGATGAAATCCGATGGCTTCAATGCCTTTGCCCTGGGGCCGCCGCGCTCCGGCCGGCACGGCGCCATCCGCCGCTTGCTGGAGGAACGGGCCCACGACGAACCGGTTCCGGACGACTGGGTCTATGTCAACAATTTCGATTCTCCCGACCGACCCAAGGCCATACGTCTGCCGCCGGGCATTGGCGGTGCGCTCAAGACGGCGATGGCGGAACTCGTCGACGACCTCATTGCGGCGATACCGGCGATGTTCGAGTCGGAAGACTATCGCAATCGTCGCAAAGCTATCGACGACGATTTCGAGTCCGTACAGGAAGGGGCCTTCGATGACTTGCGCAAGCGGGCGCAGGCCCAGGACATCGCCATCCTGCGGACGCCCATGGGATTTGCCCTTGCGCCGGTGCGCGATGGGCAGGTGGTGAAACCCGAGGTGTTCAATGCCCTTCCGGAAGCCGAGCGAGCAGAGGTAGAGAAGAAGATCGTCGCACTGCAGGAGCAACTAGAGGCCATTCTCCGCAGCATGCCCGAACACGAGAAACAACGGCGCCAGAAGGTGCGCAAGCTCAATGCCGATCTGGCCGAACTGGTGGTCGGCCAGTCGATCAAGGAAATCGCCGAACAATTCGCCGCATATGCGGAGATCCGCGACTATCTGTCGGCCGTCAAGGCCGATCTCATCACCAATGCCGAGCTGTTCCTGAAGCCGCAGGAGGAAGAAGAGGAAAGTGCCTTCGGTGCCGTGTCCCGGGTGGCGACGAAGCATCCGATGTTCACGCGCTATGCGGTCAATGTGCTGGTATCGCATTGCCCCGAGGGCGCTGCTGCGGACAGCACATGTGGCGCGCCGGTGGTCTTCGAGGAGCATCCGACGCTCAATAACGTCTTCGGGCGCATCGATCACAAGTCGATGATGGGAACGTTGGTCACGGATTTCACCATGATCAAGCCGGGGGCGCTGCACCGCGCCAACGGAGGTTATCTGATCCTCGACGCCATGCGGGTGCTGACCGAGCCCTTCGTCTGGGACGCGCTCAAGCGAGGCTTGCGCAAGCGCAAGGCCGAAATCACCTCAGCGGCCGATGAACTGGGCTTCGCAAACGCCGAGACGCTGGTGCCGGACTCAATACCGTTGTCGGTTCGGGTGATCCTGGTTGGCGATCGCATGGTCTATTACTTGTTGTCGAGCCTCGATCCGGAGTTCGAGGACCTGTTCAAGGTTCAGGCGGATTTCGAGGATGTGATGGCACGCTCGCCGGATTCGGCCCGGCTCTTTGCCAGGCTGCTGGCGGCAATGGTGCTGCAGGAGAAGCTTCTCGACCTTGATCCGGGTGCGGTGGCGCGGTTGGTCGAGGAGGCTTCGCGCGAGGCCGAGGACGCCGAGCGGCTGTCACTGAAGGTCGGCGCCCTGGCCGATATCGTGCGTGAAGCGGATTTCTGGGCGCGCGAGCGCAAGGCTGCAATGGTCGGTGGCGAGGATGTCGCGCGCGCCATCACCGAGCGCCGCTATCGCAACGAGCGGCTGCGCGATCGCTCGCTGGAACAGATCACCCGCAAGGTGCTGCTGATCGACACCGACGGTGCGGCTGTCGGCCAGATCAACGGGCTCTCGGTGCTGAGCCTTGGATCGCTGTCCTTCGGGCGTCCGACGCGGATCACCGCGCGGGTGCGGATGGGCAGCGGAAAGGTGGTCGACATCGAGCGCGAGGTGGAGCTCGGCGGGCCGCTTCACTCCAAGGGGGTATTGATTCTCTCGGGCTATCTCGCCAGCAATTATGCGCTGGACGCGCCGATGTCGCTGTGGGCGTCGCTGGTGTTCGAGCAGTCCTATGGCGGGGTCGATGGTGACAGCGCATCCTCGGCTGAACTCTATGCCCTGCTGTCGGCGCTGGCCGACGTGCCGATCCGGCAATCGCTGGCGGTGACCGGTTCGGTCAACCAGATGGGACATGTCCAGGCGATCGGCGGGGTCAATGAGAAGATCGAGGGGTTCTACGATATCTGCAAGGCGCGCGGACTGACGGGGAAGCAAGGGGTCATCATTCCCGACGCGAACCGGGTGCATCTGATGCTGCGGCCGGACATCGTCGAGGCCTGTGCGGCAGGCGAGTTCCATGTCCATGCGGTGAGCAGCATCGGACAGGGACTCGAGATCCTGACCGGCCTGCCGGCGGGCGAGCGGCAGGCCGATGGCCGGTTTCCCGAGGGCAGTATCAATGCGCGCGTCGAAGCGAGGCTTGCTGCCTTCGCCGAGGCGCGCCGCCGCTATGCCAAGGCGAATACGGGACAGGACCGGGAGCCGGGCACATGATTACGGCCCGGCAGGAGAGTGGGCGCCGGGTGCTCCTGGCGCTAAGCGAGCGTCAGGAAATCCGCGTTGCCGTCGACATGGCGGCCAATCTCGCGTCAGGTCTGGGCGCGCCACTGCAATGCGTGGTTGTCGCACAGGAGGATCTTCTCGCCGCTGCCGGCCTGCCCTTCGTGCGTGTCGTCGGACGCGGCGGACAGCCGCTGACGATGACGCCAGAGAGCGTGGAGCGCCACTTCCATGGCGTGATGCGGACGGTCGAACGTGAGCTGGCGCTGTGCAGCCACCGTCTGAAGCTCGCCTGGGACCTCGCCCAATCGCGCAGCCACTATCTCGATGCGATGACCGACGCGCTGACCGAAGGCGATGTGGCGGTGGTCGGCGGCAGCGACCTGCGGACCGCCGCCGGCGGCCCCGCCGCAGGTCTGCGGCGCCTGCTGCAAAAGGCGTCGGCGGTTGTGGTCCCGGCCTCGCGGCCGGTGGCAAAGGGGTCGGTACGGCTGCTCCAGGTTGCCGACGAGCCGGACGCAACGGCCCTTGCGAACGATATCGCCGCAGCGCTGGGGACGACGCTCGAGAGCCTGACGGTTCCAGGCCTTGCCAGGGCTCCGCGCCATGCAGCGGTGGTGGTGGCCTCGGCTGCCACGGCCGAAACAGTCGGGCTTGCGGCCTTCCTGCGGGCCGCTGACGCCATGGGCGCGGCGGCGGTGGTGTTACGACAGGGCGCATAGTCGGCCCACACAGTCCTTGAGGTGAGTCAAGGCGGGGCCGTGCTGACACGGCCATGCTGCAAAACTCGAGAAGAGGAACGAAACCAGCCGGAGGTGCATCATGCAAGCGGCAGAATCTTTCTGGAGCGCGGCGGCGCATGATCTCGCGGGCCTGCCGGGCGGTGGGCTGAACATTGCCCATGAAGCTTGCGATCGGCACGTGGCCGAGGGCCATGGCGGGCGCATTGCCATCCGCTGGCTGGGCAGTGGCGGCGCATCCCGCGACATCACCTACGCGTCATTGAAGCGGGACAGCGATCGATTTGCCAGCGCCCTGGCGGCGCTGGGTGTGGGCAGGGGCGAAAAGGTCTTCAGCCTGCTGGGCCGCATCCCCGAGCTTCACGTCACGGCCCTTGGCACCTGGAAGGCGGGGGCGGTCTTCTGTCCCTTGTTCTCCGCCTTCGGACCGGAACCGGTCAAGGCGCGGATGCAGATCGCCAGCCCCAGCGTAGTGGTCACCACGGCACGGAACTATGCCCGCAAGATCGCGCCCATTCGCGGCGACCTGCCATTTCTCAAGCATGTGATCCTGACCGACGGCGGCGATGGCGGCCTGGACTTTGCCACCTTGCTGGCGGGCGCTGACGATGACCATGCAATCGCCGACACACGGCCGGAAGACCTGGCCATCCTCCATTTCACCAGCGGCACCACCGGAAAGCCCAAAGGCGCCATGCATGTGCATGCGGCCGTCACGGCGCACAAGGCAACGGCCCGCCACGCCCTCGACCTCAAACCGGGCGACATCTACTGGTGCACGGCGGACCCCGGCTGGGTGACGGGCACGTCTTACGGCATCATCGCGCCGCTGGCCGTCGGCGCAACGGTTATTCTTGACGAGTCCGAATTCGACGCAGCACGCTGGTATGCCAATCTCGAACAGCACCGGGTCAATGTGTGGTATACGGCGCCGACCGCCATCCGCATGTTGATGAAGGCCGGTGATCAATTGCCGAAGGAGCATGATCTGTCCGCCTTGCGCTTCATCGCGAGCGTGGGTGAGCCGCTTCATCCCGAAGGCGTGCTGTGGGGCGAGCGGGTGCTCGGCAAGCCGATCCATGACAATTGGTGGCAGAGCGAGACTGGCGGCATCATGATCGCCAACACCGCCGAGATGACAATCAAGCCGGGATCGATGGGCAAGCCGCTTCCCGGAATCGAGGCCGCCGTCCTGCGCCGCACCGACGGCCATGTTCAGTTGATCGCCGATCCGGAACAGGAGGGCGAGCTGGCGCTGCGGCCAGGCTGGCCGTCGATGTTCCGCGGCTATCTGCACGAGGACGAGCGCTATCGCAAGTGCTTCATGGACGGGTGGTACTTGACCGGCGACATGGCCCGGCGTGACAGCGACGGCTATTTCTGGTTCGTCGGCCGCGCCGACGACGTAATCAAGTCGTCGGGCCATCTGATCGGCCCGTTCGAAGTGGAAAGCGCATTGCTGTCCCACCCGGCGGTGGCCGAGGCCGCAGCCATCGGCATTCCCGACCCAGTGGCCGGCGACGTGGTCAAGGCCTTCGTCAGCCTGAAGCCCGGCCACAGCGGCGGCGACGCCATGATCCGTGAACTGATGGCGCATGCCCGCAAGCGGCTGGGGCCGGCCGTGGCGCCCCGCCAGATCGCCATTGCCGCCAGCCTGCCGCGCACCCGCTCGGGCAAGATCATGCGG
>JAGRLX010000102.1 GCA_020441605.1 Alphaproteobacteria bacterium | reverse complement strand
GTCGGCGAAGAAGGCGAGGAGGTCACGGCGCTCATTCTCTTGAGTGCTGGCGTCTCTGGAAACTGTTGGAACTGCCTCAATATTTGCAGAGTGAATGACAACGGGACCTTGAATAACTACTCTTCCACTTGTTGCTTCGTCATATCTCGGTCTGTGCAATAGCAGAAGACTTTCTAGATTCAGCCGCAGTTCGCGCTCGATCACGACCTTCACTACACCAAGCGTGGCGCGCCTCAGCGCATAAGGATCCTTCGATCCGGTCGGTTTCTCGTCGATGGCCCAGAACCCCACCAGCGTATCCAACTTGTCGGCCAGCGCCACGGCCTGGCCGATTTTCGAGACCGGAATGGAATCCGAAGGCCCCACCGGCTTGTAATGATCGCGGATGGCGTCGGCCACCTCGGCGTCGATGCCCTCTTCCAGCGCGTAGTAGCGGCCCATGAGGCCCTGCAATTCCGGGAACTCGCCCACCATGCCGGTGACGAGGTCGGCCTTGGCAAGCCGTGCCGCCAGCTTGGCCTTCCCGACATCGGCGCCGATGGTCTTGGCGATCTCGCCGGCCAGCGCCTCGATACGCGTCACCCGCTCGCCTTGCGAACCGAGCTTGGCGTGGAAGGTGATGGCGTCGAGCTTCTTCGCCCAGCCCTCCAGCTTCAGCTTGCGGTCCTGATCCCAGAAGAACCTGGCGTCGGAGAGGCGTGCCGCGATCACCTTGTTGTTGCCGGCGATGATGGTCTTGCCGCCGTCGCGGGCGATCATGTTGGACACCAGCAGATACCTGTTCGCCAGTTTGCCGGTCTTGGCATCGCGGAGCGCAAAGCACTTCTGGTGGGTCCTGATCGAGGTGGCGATCACCTCGGGCGGCACGGCGAGGAAGCTCTCGTCGAAACTGCCCATCAGCACCACCGGCCATTCGACCAGGCCCGCCACTTCCTTCAACAGGCCCTCATCCTCGATCAGTTCGAGGCCCTGGGCGAAGGCGAGGTTGCGCGCCTCGGTGCGGATCGTCTCGATGCGGGCATGGGCATCGACGATCACGAAGTTCTTGTTGAGCTTTTCGGCATAGTCCTCGAAGCGCCGCACCGCGATGGCCTGTTCACCCATGAAGCGATGGCCACGGGTGATATTGCCGCTTGCGATGCCATCCACCGTGAAGGGCACCACCTCGCCGTCGAAGGTGCACACGATGGAATGGAGCGGCCGCACCCAGCGCAGGGTTCCAGCGCCCCAGCGCATGGACTTCGCCCATGGAAATTTCCGGATTGCCTCGGGCACGGCTTCGGCGATGATGTCGGTCGCCGCGCGACCGGCCTTGCGGATGACGGCGACGTAGAACTGGCCCTTCTTGTCGTCCTGCACCTTCAATTCATGAAGGCTGAGGCCGGTCGACTTCAGGAAGCCATCGATCGCCGGCTGGGGCGCGTCGACGCGCGGACCCTTGCGCTCCTCGGCCACGTCGGCCGCCTTGGCATTGAGCCCTTCCACCGAGAGAACAATGCGGCGTGCGCCGCCATGGGCCTGCGCGCCCTCGTAGGTGAGGCCAGCATCGACCAGGGCATTGGTGATCAGTGTACGGAGGTCTTCCGCCGCCTTCTGCTGCATGCGGGCGGGGATTTCTTCCGAGAAGAGTTCGATCAGAAGCTCGGGCATCAAAGCGCCTTGTGGGATCCGTCGCAGAGCGGCTGGTTCTTGGTGTTCTTGCAGGCGCAGAAGAACTTGCGGCCCGTGGCCTCCGCCGTCCACTGCCGAGGACGGAAATCGGTACCCTTGTGCGAGCCGTCACAGAAGGGCTGGGTCTTCGATTGCCCGCAGGCACACCACCAATAGTCCTTGCCCGCTTCCACCTCGACGGGGATCGGGGCTTTCTGGGCGATTACGGGCTCAGACATTGTTGCGTCCTCCTGCGGTCTTGCTCCACGCCTCGCAGCAGCCCTTGGCCAGCTCGCGGACGCGGAGGATATAGGCTTGGCGCTCGGTCACCGAGATCACGCCCCGGGCATCGAGCAGATTGAAGGTGTGGGAGGCCTTGATGCACTGGTCATAGGCCGGCAGCGCCAGCTCGTGGCGATCGTCTCTGTCACCCGCCGCCAGCAGGGCCTTGCACTCGGTCTCGGCGTCGATGAAATGCTGGTGCAGGGCCTCGGTATTGGCGTGTTCGAAATTGTAGCGTGAGTATTCCTGTTCAGCCTGAAGGAAAACATCGCCATAGGTGATGCGGCCATCGCCCTTGTCGCGGCCGTTGAAGTTCAGATCATAGACGTTGTCGACGCCCTGCACATACATGGCCAGCCGCTCGAGGCCATAGGTAAGTTCGCCCGAAACGGGGTGGCAATCGAGGCCACCCACCTGCTGGAAATAGGTGAACTGCG
>JAGRLX010000447.1 GCA_020441605.1 Alphaproteobacteria bacterium | reverse complement strand
TCGACAACTACGACAGCTTCGTCCACAACGTGGCGCGCTACTTCGAGGAACTGGGCGAGCGCACGCGCGTGGTCCGCAACGATGCGGTAACGGCGGACGATCTCAAGGCCAAGGCCATCGTCATTTCGCCAGGCCCCGGCACGCCACACGACGCCGGCCAGTCCATCGACATCGTGCGCGACTACTCGGGCAAGGTGCCGATCCTCGGCATCTGCCTCGGCCACCAGGTGATGGGGGAGGTCTTCGGCAGAACGGTGAAACGCGCCCGCCGCCCGATGCATGGCGACAGTTCGGAAATCAATCACGATGGAACCGGCGTCTTCGAAGGACTCCCCCAGCGCTTCAGCGCCGGGCGCTATCACTCCCTCATCGTCGACCTGGAAGGTTGCGACACGCCGCTGGAGGTGACGGCGCGCAGCGACGAAGGCGAAATCATGGGGCTCCGCCACAAAACGCACCCGACCTTCGGCGTACAGTTCCATCCCGAATCGATTCTGACCGAGTACGGCTACGACATGCTCCGCAATTTCCTGAAAGCCATTCCATGAGCCGGACCTGGTTCAACGGCGCGATGGTCGATGGTCCAATCGCATTGGACCCACATGACAGGGGGCTCACCCTTGGCGACGGCCTCTTCGAGACGATGCTGGTGGTCGGCGGCACACCGCTGTGGGCCAACATGCATTTCGCCCGCATGGAAGGCTCCGCCCACGAACTGGGAATTCCCTTCAACCGCAACACGCTCGATGATGCGGTCGCCGCCGTTCTCGACGGCATTGACGACAGCCACCATGTGCTGCGTGTGACACTCACCCGCGGCGCCGCTGCCCGCGGCCTCGCAGGCGCCGATGCGACGCCGGCTCTGCTGGTCACCTGCAGTCCCTTCGATCCGAAACTGATGTTGCAGCCAGCAACGCTTCTCACCTCGACCATCCGCCGCAGCACGGCCTCGCCATCGACACGGATGAAAACCCTCTCCTACATCGACAATATCGCGGCCGCCCGCGAAGCCGCCGCCAGGGCGATTGACGATGCGCTGATGCTCAACACCGACGGTCGTGTCGCCTGCACCACCATTGCCAATATCTTCCTCATGCGCGGGCGAACCCTCGTCACCCCCGGCCGCGACCAGGGCATCCTGACGGGCGTCACCCGCCAGGCGCTACTGGCCGCCGCCCATCACCTGGGGCTGGAGACCGAGGAGGCCACGGTCAAGGTCACTGACCTGTTCAAGGCCGATGCGGTATTCCTGACGAACTCGCTTCGCCTCATCCGGCCGGTGACCTCGCTCGACCAGCAGCCGCTTGCAACTGCTGATCTCGGCGATCTCGTCGGCGCACTCTGCGATACGGCAAGGCTGCAATGCGGGCGCGATCCGCGGTTGATTTGAACCGGGCGCCGGATTAAGCCTCGCCTCAGAATGAAGGGATATGCGCTATGAAATTCTTTGCCGATACCGCCGAAGTGAAGGACATCAGGGAACTGGCCGATCTGGGCCTGCTGGATGGCGTCACCACCAATCCCTCGCTGGTTGCCAAGTCGGGCCGCCAGTTCAAGGAAGTGGTGGCCGAGATCTGCGGAATCGTGGAAGGTCCGGTGTCTGCCGAGGTCGTGTCGCTCGACTATGACGGCATGATGCGCGAAGCGGCCGAACTCCGGAAGATCGCCGGCAACATTGCCATCAAGGTGCCCCTGACGCTCGACGGCCTGAAGGCCTGCAAGGCGCTGTCGTCGGACGGCTGCATGGTGAATGTCACCCTGTGCTTTTCGGCTAATCAGGCGCTTCTTGCCGCCAAGGCCGGCGCCACATTCATCTCGCCGTTCATCGGCCGGCTGGACGACATCCATCTCGATGGTACCGACCTCATCTCCGAGATCCGCCAGATCTACGACAACTATGCGTTTGACACGGAAGTGCTCGCGGCCTCTGTGCGCACCGCGCTGCATGTGAAGCAGGTGGCGCTCATCGGCGCCGACGTGGCGACCTGCCCGCCCTCCGTCATCAAGTCGCTGGTCAAGCATCCGCTGACCGACAAGGGCATCGAGCAGTTCCTGGCCGACTGGAAGAAGACCGGTCAGACCCTGTGATCCTTGAGCACGCCATCCTCAATGTGAAGCCCGGGCAGGGTGCAGCCTTTGAGCAAGCGCTGAAGGACGCCCTGCCGCTGATGACCGCCACGCCGGGCTTCGTCGACATTGAGGTCAGGCGCTGTCTCGAAACGCCCGACCGATATGTGTTGCTGGTCCATTGGGATTCGCTGGAAGCTCACACCGAGGGCTTCCGCGGCTCGGACCGCTACAAGACATGGCGCCACAAGCTCCACCATTTCTATGAGCCCTTCCCGGCGGTCGAGCACTATGGCGAACCCATCGTGACCGGTTGACGAACTCAGGAGTCGTCAACCATTCCCCACTACCCTCCGGTCCATGACCGGATTCGCCCTTTCCTTCGCGCCCGATGCCGCGGGTGTCGCCCAGCGCTGGCTCGCTTCGCTGGCGACCGAGCGGCGCATGTCGGCCAAGACCATCGAGGCCTATGCCCGCGACCTCGGCCAGTTCGCCGGCTTCATGGCCGATCACCTGGGCGAGCCGCCGGCCATCGCAGATCTCGAAACACTCACCGTCTCCGATTTCCGCGCTTTCCTGGCCCGCCGCCGCATGTCTGGTGCCGAAAGCCGCACCTTGGCGCGTCAACTCTCTGCTCTCCGCTCCTTCTACCGCCATGCCGAGCGCAATGGCCTGTTTCGCAACGCCGCCATTTCGGCCGTTCAGTCGCCGAAACTGCCCCATGCGGTGCCCAAGCCGCTGTCGGTCGAGGCCGCCCGCCGCGTGGCCAAGGCTGATGTGCTGGCAACCGATGAAACACCCAAATGGGTGCTGGCGCGCGACCAGGCGGTGCTGACGCTCCTCTATGGTTGCGGATTGCGCATTTCCGAGGCCCTGTCACTGACATCGAAACAGGCCCGCCAGCAGCCGCTCACCATCACCGGTAAAGGCAACAAGACCCGCATCGTG
>JAGRLX010000101.1:749-5729 GCA_020441605.1 Alphaproteobacteria bacterium | reverse complement strand
CTGCGACAGCCAGGGGCGCCCGCTCGACCTGTTCGTCACGGCCGGTCAGGTCAGCGACTACATCGGCGCGCGGGCATTGCTGGATGGTCTGCCGCCCGCGAAACACCTGCTCGCGGATCGCGGCTATGACGCGGACTGGTATCGCCAAGCCCTTGATAACAAGGGTATCACCCCATGCATCCCGTCGCGAAAAGGACGCAAAGTCCCGATCCCGCACGACCCCGACCGCTACCGCAACCGACACAAGATCGAGAACAGCTTCGCCCGCCTCAAGGATTGGAGGCGCATCGCAACCCGCTACGACAGGTGCCCGAAGGTTTTCCTATCCGCCTGTGCGCTTGCTGCCGTCGTCATGTTCTGGCTATGAGATGCTGTAATGGGACCTGCGTCGCGCACTGCCTATTACCGCTTGAACGATCAGGGGCAAGCTGCCGCCATTCCCGAATCGGATCCTAGAGGAGGAATGCGGGATGAGACTGTTTGTCGGCTTGGATGTGTCGCTGGCGAAGACCGCGATCTGCATGATCAGCGAACATGGAAAGGTCGTGAAGGAGACGCAGGTGGCCAGCGAGCCCGAAGCGCTGCTCCGATGGATCAGGGAACAGGACGGTAGCATCGCCGCCGTCGGGCTCGAGGCTGGCCCCATGTCACAATGGTTGCACCGTGGGCTGACTGACGCGGATCTGGACGTCGTGCTGATGGAGACCCGACAGGTGAAGGGGGCCTTGAAGGCCATGCCGATCAAGACGGACAGGCGGGACGCGGAGGGTATAGCACGCTTGCTCCATCTGGGCTGGTTCCGGCCGGTTCATTGCAAGTCCGTCTCGGCGCAAGAAGTTCGCGCTGTGCTTGGTGCCCGCAAGGCAGTGCAGCAGGGCTTCATCGCACTTGAACTGTCTTTGCGGGGGCTCCTGCGGAACTTCGGACTGAAGGTCGGCACCATCTCTCGCGGCAGGTTTGAACAGCGCATTCGCGAGCTGGCGGCAGGCAATCCGATGCTAGAGGCCGCGACAGAACCGATGCTTCGGGCGCGGGCCTCCCTGCGACAGGAGTTAGCCGGCTTGGAGCGCCATGTCCGCCACCTCGCCCAGGATGACTCCGTGTGTCGTCGGTTGATGTCGATGCCTGGGATCGGTGCAGTCGTCGCGCTGACCTACCGATCCGCGGTCGATGATCCTGCCCGCTTCACCTCCTCGAAGAAGGTTGGGCCATGGGTAAGCCTCACACCATCGCGGAACCAATCCGGCGAACGCGATGTCTCGGGCGGGATCACCAAGGCCGGCGATGTCAACCTTCGGCGGGCGATGTGCCAGGCCGCGACAGTCATGATGAACCGCGAGCGCTCGACATGGCTGAGAACATGGGCCGCACAGGTCGCCCGCCGTCGCGGCGGCAAGCGTGCCATGGTCGCCCTCGCGCGCCGCATCAGCGTGATCCTGCACCGGATGTGGGTCGATGATACTGACTTCCAGCCTGACATGCCGGTCCCTCATGGCGCCTGAAAACCCGAAAGCATTCCCGTTGCTTGCCTGATCGCAGGCCTTCGAGGTCCCCTAGGGGCGCGGTTCCGATGATGCCGTGGTCAGGACTGTTCCCGATCCACATCGAGCACGCCTATGAGATGGGCACATCGGAATTGCATTGAACTAGCATCATGTTGGCGGCCACCGCGCCGACCACGGACCGAAGCATGCACCCGGGGATAACCTCAGTCGAAGGCGGCAGTGACCGCAGGACGGATCAACGTCCAGAGCCACACCCGCATCCCGGCGGTCGGTAACGCACGCGCAAAACCGCTTGACTGGCACGTCCCCGTTACCGAAGTCCTGACCCTAGGGGCGCCTCAGACCCCTCGCGGCGACCTGCTGCAGGCTCGGTCTTGACCAATGGCATAAATGCACCCACGATCAGCACAGGTGCGCGCCAACTGCCGAGAGACGTTTCGACATGGCCATTTCAACCGCAGATTCAACCACGCCCATCGGATCCGTCTCGGCCTTCAGGCAAGGTGTCACCCCCGACATGACCACGCTCAAGAATGGCAATGTTGTCGCCGTATGGGTGGAATCGCTGCAGTTTCCGGCCGGGGATTTCACTGACCTGGACGGCGCGGTCTTTGCGCGTATCCTGAAGCCCGACGGCACTCCGGTCACCGACGGCTTTCAGGTCAACATCACCGAGCCTGGGCAGCAGAGTATGCCAGAGATCACGGCGCTTGGCAACGGAGGCTTTGCTGTCAGCTGGGTCAACAGCGCTCCGGTCGGGGCGGAGCACAACGACAACGACATCTTCCTAAGGCTGTTCCGTGCCAACGGCACTGCGCTTACGGGTGAGATCGACGCGACGGAAGATGAACCACAGCCCGGCGGCACTGTCGACGACCACAGCCTGCATCACCTGACCGGCCTGCCGGGTGGCGGCTTTCTTCTATCTTGGGCGCAGAACGGGCCCGATGCCGGCACCTGGTCGCAGCGTTATGATGTCACCGGCAAAACCATCGGACCGGCAGTCGAGGTGTCGAACCTGATACCGGTAGAGCCAGAGGCAGCGGTGCTGGCGAATGGCAACATCGCACATATCGTTGAAGACGAGAGCAATGGGCCAGGGAACACGATCAACATCCGCATCTCGGGCGCCAATCTGTCGAATGCGCCAAAGGGCATCGCCCATGAGGGAGCGCCAGTGGAGATCGCGCTGACCGAACAGGTCAATACCGATTTTCGCAAGCCGCAGATCGCAGCGTTATCCAATGGTGGCTTCGTGGCCGCCTATCGCGCGTCGGCCTTCGCACCGACGGCCAGTTTTCACCTGCTCGTCTTCGACAAGGCTGGTGAAAAGGTGAAGGAGATCGAGCTGCCGGTGGACAATCTGGCGAGCTTTTCGAGCCAGAGTTTCCATCTGCTGGGACTGAAGGGCGGCGGTTTTCTGTTCTGCTATACCGATGCCGACGGCGCCGGCATGGGCGTCGGCGTCTTCGCCCGCGCCTTCCACGACGACGGCCGCGCCAACGGACCGGCCCAGCGGATCAGCCTGAACACGCTGAACGACCAGTTCGCGCCCGCGCTGACCGAGCTGGAGGATGGCCGGGTCTGGATCACCTATGTGGACAGTGCGCAAAGCGGCACCGGCGACCAGTTGCAGGGGGCGGTGATCTCGGTCGTGGGGTCGAGCGATGGGCCGATCAACGGCAACCGCAAGGCGAACGTGCTGAACGGCACCGCGGGCGACGACATCATCAACGGGCGCGGCGGCAGCGACACGCTCCACGGACGAAGGGGTGACGACCGGCTGAACGGCGATGCCGGGAACGACAAGCTCATTGGAGAGGGCGGACGGGACACCCTGAACGGCGGCGGCGGCAACGATCTGGGCAAAGGCGGTGGCGGGGCCGATACTCTGACCGGTGGCGTTGGGCGCGACCGGCTGCTTGGCAATGGCGGCAACGATGTGCTGAACGGCGGCGGCGGCAACGATATCCTGATCGGAGGCGAAGGCAATGACCGGCTGATCGCCGGCAAGGGCAAGGACAAGCTGACCGGCGGGTCAGGCAAGGACAGCTTTGTCTTCGCCGATAACTCTGGCGACAACGTGATCACAGACTATCTCTCCGGCCAGGACCGACTCGTATTCAACACATCCTCAATCCCGACAGCGGTCGCAACGCCCGACGGCACCCTGCTCGACTGGGGGCCTGGATCGGTCCTTCTCGAAGGCGTTCTGCTGGCGGACTTCCTCTGACCCGCGCTCGGCTGCCGCCGATGCGCTCCATGTTGTCCTGCGTGCTGGTCTCGAAATCGGCCTGCCCCCTGAAAAGTTCTCAGATCGCACTGGTCGTGCTTTCTGCGGCTTGTGGTCCACGCGTGTTGTTGTAGTGGTCTAGAATCGGGATGACTGATACCCTCATCCGAATTCTCAGAAGAATACTCTTTCAGGTGGGGACAGATCTTGACAACATTTCGAGGCACCAAGCGCGACGATACTCTGATTGATCGCGGTCCGTTCGATGGGCCGGAGTATCCAACAGACGACAACACCTTTCAGGGTTTCGCTGGTAACGACAAGATATACGTCTATCAGGGCAACGATACCGTCTACGGCGGTTCCGGCAATGATCTGATCGAGTTGCGGGAAGGCGAGGAACTCAGTGTTTTCCAGCAGTTCGGCACTTATGGACCGGTCCTGACCGAACGCAGCGCGACCTATTCTGACACGGTGGATGCCGGCAGCGGCAATGACACCGTCCTGTTGGGGACGGGGACAAACACGGTCGACGGAGGCAAAGGCTACGACATTCTGGGTTTCGGACTTGTCGGCGGGGGTATCCAGCACAGCACCCGATATCAATACGAAATCACCGCCGATAAATCCGCCAAGCTGATTGTCGATCTGGCCGCTGGAACGGTGTCCTATGCGGGCATCGATTCCTCGATCACTCTCTACTATTTCGAAACTCCAGGGGTGCCATCCTCACGTGTCGATATCGGTCCGTTCTCGGCCACAGGGCTTGGCGCGATGAACCATGCCATCTCGAATTTCGAGGCGGTCCGGGGGAATCCCCGTGGTGCCGATATCCTGCGCGGCAGTGACCGGACCGACGTTGTCGAGGTGTTCACGCCAGGCAAGGCCGGCGCCATGGGCGACGCGCTGTCGAATGACCGGGTGGACGGAAGAGGTGGCATCGACATCGTCGACTATGCGCGCGAAGCCTATGCCGTGGAACTCGACCTGTCGGCGAAACGGGCGGAAGGCGTCGAAGTGACGGTCGGCGGCGTCGTCTTCGGTGGATTTACCGACACACTGATCGGTATCGAGGGTGCTTTCGGCACCAAGCTGGACGACGTTCTGACCGGCGATGCCAATGACAACTTCTTCTACGGCGGCAAAGGCGCCGATGTGCTGACCGGCGGTGCCGGATTCGACATCGTGACCTATACCCTCGGCCGCCTCGGAACCGTCGATGGTGGTGGCATCGCGGATCTC
>JAGRLX010000101.1:0-652 GCA_020441605.1 Alphaproteobacteria bacterium | reverse complement strand
GGTTCGAGGGCGTCGTCGGGACGGACTTCAAGGATGTCATCGGCGGGGACAGCAAGAACAACAAAATATACGGAGGCAAGGGTAACGACGTGATCGCTGGCCGCAGCGGGACGGATACGCTCTATGGCGAAGCGGGCGCAGACACGCTGAACGGTGGCGACGGCGACGATACCCTGGTCGGCGGGGACGGCAACGACACTTTGCGCGGCAATGACGGGATCGATGGTCTGTACGGCGATATTGGCGACG
This sequence comes from Alphaproteobacteria bacterium, assembly GCA_020441605.1. The sequence continues at coordinate 403 of JAGRLX010000101.1, read as the reverse complement.
ACACGCTGTCCGGTGGCGATGGCAAGGACATGTTGTATGGCGGTGCCGACAAGGACACCTTGAATGGTGACGGCGGCAACGATGACCTGTTCGGAGGCAGCGGCAACGACACGCTGAAGGGCGGGTCGGGTAACGACATGCTGGACGGCGGACTCGACGACGACATCTTCGAAGGCGGCGCAGGGGCCGACCGGCTGCTCGCCGGGAGAGGCAGCGATTCCTATGACGGTGGCAGAGGCAAGGATCTCTTGTCGATTGCCGGCCAGACAAGCGGCGTCAGGATCGACATGGAGGCCGGGACTTTCACCGGCGGCGGATTTGGCGTGAACACCATCAAGAACGTGGAATGGGTGTTTGCCGGTGACGAAGATTTCATCGACGTCATCAAGGGGGATGCCGCCGA
>JAGRLX010000446.1 GCA_020441605.1 Alphaproteobacteria bacterium | reverse complement strand
CCGCCGGAATAGGCGAGCACGACTTTCTTGGGGGCGGACATTGCGGAGTTCCTCGGATTGCGGATCGGCTGCGGGTTAGCCGGTTTTCTCCGCTGGGGCAAGCATCGCGCGCGCCTCGCCCGGGGAGGCGGTCAGCCGGTCAGGCGCTTCGGCAGCCCGGCCTCGAAAGCCGCTTTCGAGGCGTCGAACCCGGCCAGAATCGCGCTCAGATCGACCGCGCCGGCCTGCCCCGCGGCCGCCATCTGCTCCCCCGCCATGCAGAGGTCCGAGAAATGCGAGAAACCGAGGTTGAGCGCGCTGCCTTTCAGAAAGTGCAGGTCCTCTTCCAGACGGGTGAGATCGGGTGTGCTGCGCAGGCGGGTGATCACGTCTTCAACCTCTTCCAGGAAGAGATCGATCACCTCGTCGAGGTTCTCGTCGCCGATTTCATCGCGTAGCTCGTTCACGCGGGACCATTCGATCATCGCTAGTACCTCACCGGACTCCGGATGCCGGAATCCTAGGACCGCAGCGTAAAGAGCGCGTTAAGTGCGCTGCCAATTCCGGAAAATTCGAAAGTTCAGCCCTTGTTAAGCAAGTGCCGCCAATAGTGGCCGCCAGTTTCTTGCCCGCAGGCAGCGAGGCCCGGCTTGCCATTTGTGACAACCCCGCAGATCCACGAACGTGACGGGTCGAGTTCGGTTCGCACCGTGCTGGTGGTGGACGACAGCCGCCTGCAGCGCCGGATTCTGGCCAGCTCACTGACCCGCTGGGGTTTTCGCGTGATCGAAGCCGAAAGCGGCGATGAGGCGCTTGCGATCTGCGAGGCGGCGCAACCCGACCTGGTGCTGTCGGACTGGATGATGCCTGGGATGAACGGGCTGGAGTTTTGTCGCGCCTTCCGCCGTTTGCCGACCGAATCCTACGGCTATTTCATCCTGCTGACTTCCAAGAGCGAAAAGATGGAGGTGGCCGAGGGGCTGGATGCCGGCGCTGATGACTTCCTGACGAAGCCGGTCAACCCGGCGGAACTGAGGGCGCGGATTTCGGCGGGTGACCGGATCATCGCCATGCAGCGCGAGTTGTCGGAAAAGAACCGGATTATCCGCGATACGCTGGACCGTTTGCAGGCGGTCTATGATTCCATCGACCGCGACCTGATGCAGGCGCGCAAGATCCAGCAATCGCTGGTTCCGGACCTGTCGCGGCATTTCGGCGCTTCCCAGGTCAGTCTGCTGCTGAAGCCCTGCGGCCATATCGGCGGCGATCTTGTCGGCATGTTCTCGCCCTGCCAGGGCCAGGTCGGGTTCTACTCCATCGACGTCTCGGGCCACGGCATCACCTCGGCGATGATGACGGCGCGGCTTGGGAGTTATCTCAGCTCGGTGCATTTCGACCAGAACCTCGGGGTTGCGCCGGACGGCAAGGGCTTTGTCCTTCGCCCTCCGGTCGAAGTGGCGCAGCAGATGAACGCCCGACTCGTTGCCGACGTGGTGATCGAGGAATATTTCACGATGGCCTATGGCACGGTCGACCTCGCGACCGGCGCGCTGAAACTGGTGCAGGCCGGCCACCCCCACCCGTTGCTGCTCCGCGCCGATGGCTCGACCGCGTTTCTGGGCGATGGGGGCCTCCCGATCGGCCTGCTGCCCGATGCGCCTTTCACGCAGATCGAACTGACGCTGGCCCCCGGCGACCGGGTGCTGCTCTATTCCGACGGCTTCACCGAGGCACGGGTGCGCGATGGGGTCATGCTCGACACTGACGGGTTGCTGGAACTCGTTCGGCACTGCCAGCCACACCAGTACGGCTGCGAATTCCTCGACGATCTGTTCTGGAGCCTGACCGAAATCATGAGCCCCGAACACGGCATGGAAGACGATGTTTCGGCCGCCCTGTTCGAGTTCAACGGTTCGTAAGCGCGACAAACCTCGCGGCGAAATGGCGGTCGCCGGAATTGCCCAGCATCTTCGCGGCCAGATCTGGCTCCGCCCAAAGGGCGGTGTGACCCGCTTCCGTTGGCGCACCGAGGCAAAGAACCGGGCGGGCGATATAGATCAGGCAGATCTTCTCGGCCCAGAGATCATATTCCGGCATATAGACGAACCGGCGAAAGGCGCCAAATCGGTGCGGGGCCGAAATGTGCCAGCCGGTCTCTTCGAAGACCTCGCGGTGCAGCGCCGAAACCGGCGATTCGCCCGGGTCGATGCCGCCTCCGGGCAGCTGCACCTCGTCATCCGGAGAGGCCTGGTGGGTCAGCAGCAGCCGCCCGTCCAGCGGCAGAATCGCATAGGCCCCGACCCGCCGCTTATAGCTGCGGCCAGGCTGCGGCGGTTCTCCGAAGCGTCTGATCATCGCTGCAAGCCCTTCCCCTTCGCCTTGCCGTCCCTATATAGCGGCGGTATGCCAAGACGCGGCGCTTTAGGAAACCCCATGACGTTCGGACCGAAACTCGTGTGGGACGATAC
>JAGRLX010000445.1 GCA_020441605.1 Alphaproteobacteria bacterium | reverse complement strand
CATCGGCGTCAGGATGATGCGGCCCATCTTTGGCATCTTGTTGGTCATGAGCCGCGAGAGATAGGCTTCGGCGCCAGGCCCGGTGACACGGTACTTGGCGAAGTTGGCAATCTCGGTCACGCCGACGCCGTTCCGTGTGGCCAGAACCTCGGCCTTCACGTGGGCGAAATCGTTGGACCGGTGGAACGAGACGATATCCTTGGGCTCCACGCCGGTGGGGGCAAACCACAAGGGTGTTTCGAGTCCCCAGCTGTCGCCCATCACCGCGCCCTGTTTGATCATGATGTCATAGAGTGCGGTAGTTTGCTGCGGCCGGGCCGCCGGTAGCTCCTCGTTGGGAAAGCGAATGGAAAAGCGCCGCGAATAGTTCTCGCGAACCTTCGCATTGGTGTAGGTCCGGGTTGCCCATTCGCCGAAGCGCGCCACATCCATGGCCCAGACATCGAAACCGGGATCTCCATTGACCATCCACTGCGACAGGGCGAGCCCGACGCCGCCACCCTGACTGAAGCCGGCCATGACGCCGCATGCGACCCAGAAATTGCGGAGACCCTGAACCGGTCCCACCAGTGGGTTACCGTCAGGGGTGAAGGTGAAAGGTCCGTTGATCACCCTCTTGATGCCGGCCCTGCCCAAGGCCGGGAAATGCTTATATCCAAGCTCGAGTGAAGGTCCGATGCGATCGAGGTCCGGCTGCAGCAACTCCATACCGAAGTCCCATGGTGTCTGCTTCGGTTGCCACGGCCGGCAGTCCTTCTCATATGTGCCGAGCACCAGGCCCGAGCGTTCCTGGCGCATGTAGATCTCGGACTTGAAGTCGATGATGTGCGGCAGTTCGCGGCCACGCTCCTTGTTGTAGGCGACGACTTCCGGCACCTCGTCGGTGACCAGGTACATGTGTTCCATGGCGAGCACCGGAAGCTCCAGACCAACCATGCGGCCGACCTCGCGGGCCCAGAGACCGCCGCAATTGACAACGTGTTCGGCGTGGATCGATCCATTAGCCGTCACCACGGTCCAGGTGCCATCTCCACGCGGCACGATCTCCGTAACTCTGGCATTCTGATATATCTCCGCGCCGTTGATACGGGCGGATTTCGCATAGGCATGGGTCGTGCCTTCGGGGTCGAGGTTGCCGTCGGCCGCATCAAGCATGGCACCGACGAAATACTGTTCCTCGAGGAGGGGGTTTAGGGCCTTCGCTTCCTTCATGGAGAGGAGCTCGGTCTCCAGCCCAAGATAGCGCGCCCGCGCATGGGCCATCTTCAGCCATTCCATCCTTTCCGGCGTATCGGCCAGAATGAGACCGCCGGAACGGTGGAGACCGCAAGCCTGGCCGGATATCTTCTCAAGCTCGTCGTAGAGTGCAATGGTGTAGCCTTGAAGCTTGGCGACGTTCGGATCGCCGTTGAGCGTGTGAAACCCGCCAGCGGCATGCCATGTCGAACCGGACGTCAGCCGATCGCGCTCCACGAGCACCACATCCGTCCAGCCAGCCTTGGTGAGATGATACAGCACCGAACAACCGACAACGCCACCGCCGATCACCACCACGCGAGCCTGGGTATTCATGGAATATGCCTTGTGAATTGATGTTTTCCGGTATTCTTAGCTGCCGCTGCCGTGCCTCGCAATCAGCTGCTAAGGTGAAAAGATTTCATCAAAACAAAATGGCCCCGCCTGTGTGGCGGAGCCATGTTGCCTGGTGATAAAGTCAGAGCGATCAGATCGCGTCTTTGACTTCCTTGGCCGGGCGGAAGGCAAGCTTCTTGGAGGCCTTGATCTTGATCTGCTC
>JAGRLX010000444.1 GCA_020441605.1 Alphaproteobacteria bacterium | reverse complement strand
GTCGAAGCTGGTCTCGGCGCCGCGATGGACACCGCCAATGCCACCTGTGGCGAAGACCTTAATGTCTGCCTGCGCCGCAAGCCGCATCGTTGAGGCGACGGTCGTGGCTCCATCCTGGCGGCGAGCTATCACATAGGGAATGTCGCGAACCGACACCTTGCCGATGCGGGCTCCCTCGCGGGCAAGATGTTCGAGTTCCGCGTCGCCAAGGCCGATCCTGATGCTGCCTTGGAGGATGGCAATCACCGCCGGCACGGCACCGCCGGCCCGCACCAGGGCCTCCACCTCGCGGGCCGTCGCGGCATTTTCCGGATAGGGCATGCCATGGGCAATGATGGTCGATTCCAGCGCCACCACGGGGCGCCCCTCAGACAGAGCGGTGCGCACTTCCTCCGTGCAACAAATCTCAATTGTCATTCATGTCCCCAGAACCACGCCGGCCAGCGACAAGACCCTATCACGGCTGATCTCAGTCGCCACCGAGTTTCGCGATCCGAGCTTCACGGCCGCTGCTGCCTGGCCGAGGCGCACGGCATCAGCCACATCGAGCCCCAGCATCACCCCAGAGACAAATCCGGCAACGGCGGCATCTCCGGCACCGGTCACGTCAGATACTTTCGCCACCGGATAGGCCGTAACCGCCCTCGGCGACCCTCCCCCCGCTGCCGAAACAACCGCACCCTCCTTGCCGCAATGGACGATGACGTTGGCGAACCCCATGTCGTGAAGGACCCGGATTGCCTCGCCGCTGTCGTCGCACCCAGTAAGCGCCGACAGTTGCATGCGGTTGGGTGTGATGGCGAAAACCGGCTGACTGCGCCGGAAGGTCGTGAGTTTCTGCGCTTTCGCCACCGATACCGGCTCAAGGACCAGAGAGATGCCAGAGCGAGCCGAGAACCGGCAGAGCCAGTCGAGGCATTCCGCCGGCAGGTTGCAATCAGCGACGAGCAGGCCGGCGGCAGCCATCCGGTCAGAATGGCGTTCGAGAACCCCTACCGAGAACGCCTCCATGTTCCGCATGTCGTTGATGGCACCAACCATTTCACCGCGTTCATCGAGCACGGCGAGATAAACGCCAGTCGGCTCGTCGCAGTGCTCGATCATGGCGATGCCAACGCCCGCGGCGCGGCATGCTTCGATGACGACCCGTCCGTTCGCATCGTTCCCAACAAAGCTCAACAGGTCGGCCGCAATGCCAAGGCGCGCCAGGTTTTCGGCAATGTTGCGGGCAACGCCTCCGGCCGCCGCCCTCACCTCGCCGGGATTGGAAGATCCCGGAACAAAGCTCCCGAGGGCTCTGCCCTTGATATCGACATTGGCGCCGCCAATCACGATCACACCCGCCATGGCATTCAGAAGTCGGTTGGCGCACCGCCTTCGCGGATTCGGCGCTCGACAAAGGCGTTGAGTTCGTCGCGAAGAGCAGGATCCGTGGCGGGTTGCTGGTAATCGGCCAGGGCCTGTTTCCACAACGCATTGGCCCTCTGCCAGGCCTCTGGCTTGCCAGCTGCAAGCCATTGCTGATTGTTGCGCCAATCCGATACGATGGGCGCATAGAAGGCATTGGTATAGCGGGCGAGCGTGTGCTGCGCGCCGAAGAAATGACCGCCGGGCCCAACCTCGCGGATTGCGTCCACGCCCAGGGCATCCTGAGTCGTTTCAAGAGGTTGCAGGAATTCCATCACCATCTGGATAAGGTCGATGTCGAGAATGAACTTTTCGAAGCTTGCCACCAGTCCGCCCTCGAGCCAGCCGGCGCCATGCATCACCAGATTACCACCGCCCATAGTCACGCCCCAAAGAGAAAAGACGCTCTCGTAGGCGGCCTGAGCATCGACGGTATTGGCGGCGCAAGTGTTGGACGTCCGGTACGGCACGTTGTAGCGGCGCGCCAACTGGCCGCCCACGATGGCGGCCTTCATGTATTCAGGCGTCCCGAAGGCGGGGGCGCCCGACTTCATGTCAACGTTCGACGTGAAGCCGCCATAGATCACCGGCGCGCCCTTGCGCACGATCTGGGTGAAGGCCATGCCTGCCAGCGCTTCGGCATTCTGCTGCACCAGGGCTCCGGCAATCGTGACCGGCGCCATTGCTCCTGCAAGGGTGAAAGGCGTGACGCAGACGATCTGGTTGCGTGACGACATCTCGATGATGCCGCGCAGCATGGGGCTGTCGAGCTTGAGAGGCGAATTGGTATTGACGATGGTAAAAAGCGAAGGCTCGCGTTCCATCTGCACCATGGGAACGCCACGTCCAATGCGGGCGATTTCGATCCCGTCGAGGATGCGTTCGGCGCCCAGCGAATAGGCGTGAAATGGCTTGTCGGTGAACAGCACCGCGTCGCGCAGGGCCTCCAGATGGCGAATCGAAGGATGAATGTCGATGGGCTCGACGGGATAACCGCCGATATAGTGCATGCAGTTGAAATACTGCACCAGCCTAAGGAAATTCCGGTAGTCGCTCTGGTTGCCGGACCGGCGGCCGCGGTCCATGTCCGAGCAGTTGGGCGGGCTGGAGACCGGCCCGAATAGCATCGCATTTCCGCCCACAAGACGTGAATTCTCCGGATTGCGGGCATGGAAGGTGAATTGCGCCGGCGCCGAGCTGACGAGTTCCTCGATCAGGGCAGGATCGAAGCGCACGCGCTCACCGTCGACTTTCGCTCCTGCAGCCCTGAGCAGGTCACGGGCCTCGGGCAAGGTGAAATCCATGCCGATTTCAGCGAGGACCTGAAGCGATGCCTGGTGAATCGATTCGATCTCGTCGGTCGAGACGATCTGCATGGGTGGGAAGCTGCGAGTCACCTGGCGGCGGGGTAACTGCGCGATGGCCGGGCTTGGCCCGGCAGTTCCGCGGCGGCTGCCTTCCCGGCGTGTGCGTCGCCCTGCGTCTCCAGCCGGTGTCCTTGTCTCAGCGGTGCTCACGGATCAGTTCCCCTTGTCGCGATAGGCCTCAAGCGTGGGATCGGCAGCAATCTGCTTGACAAGCCAATCCTCGAAGCGCTTGATCTTGGGCTTCATCTTGTGCTCCGCCTTGCAGGCGAAGAGCCAGTTATGACGATGTGGTACCCGCAAGGCGAAGGGCTGAACCAGCCGGCCCATCTTGATTTCTTCGGTTGCGAATGGACCGATGGTCATGGCGACGCCGCGACCCTCGATGGCTGCTTCCTGGGCCAGGACATAGCTGTCGAAGGCGAGACGCTCGGAGAGCGTAATGCCGGTGACGCCCGCCGCCTCGAGCCACAGGTGCCAGTCCTCCTCGGCGGTGTAGACATAGAGCAGCTTGTGTTTCCTGAGATCCTGCGGGGTCCGGATGGCATTCGGTCCCTTGAGAAGCTCAGGCGCGCAGATGGGAGTCAGGAGCGACCGGAACAGCAGGCGATAATGATGGTCCGGAGACCGGTTCCGGGCCAGAATCAGACCGGCATCGACATGCTGCTCGTCGAAGTCCCAGTCGAAGTAGGACGTTGAAAGCCGCACCTTCATGTCGGGGTAGCGGCGTTCGAAATCATGCAGGCGCGGGATCAACCACTTGAGGGCCACGGTTACATAGACCTGCACCGTGAGTTCATTGTCAGCGGTCGGAGGTTTCAGCGCGCGGGTCTGGGCCTCGATCATGTCGAAGGCCTCGCGCACCACCGGGTAGAAGCTGTGGCCGGTCTGGGTGAGCTCGGCACGGCGGGCGTCGCGGCGGAAAAGCTGCACCCCAAGGCGTTGTTCGAGCGACTTGACCTGGTGACTGATCGCCGAGCGGGTGATACCAAGTTCACTCGACGCCAGGCGGAAACTGCCCAGCCGGGCCGCCGCCTCGAAGGCGGTTAGGGCGCGCAGCGGTGGAAGGTCGCGTCTGGCCAAGATACTTCACCAATGAATTTTGGCATCCCTCATAACACCATATAAATCGGGATGATAAGAGGGATTCACGCATTAGGCTCACTGAATTTTGGTGAATTTTTTTCATCATATTGCGAAAAAATCAGGCCTTGGCGGCAGAGCGCAGAATGGGCAGAGAGGCATCATGCAATTGGAGTAACTGGCATGACTGCCGTCGAAGATCTGTCCCGCCGCCGCGGGGGCCGCGAAGCCCGCCGGGCCCTGCGTTCTCGCCCAATTCCCATGGCCGAGGCTGCTGTCCGCCCCGGCATGCACGGGGGTCAGTACAAGCCATTGTCTGCCCATGACATGCAGCGCATTCACGATACGGCCCTGAAGCTTCTCGAAACCGTTGGCCTGGCCCAGGCTATTCCGACCTGCATCGAGGCGATGACGGCGCGGGGATGTTTCCTCAACGCCCAAGGGCGGCTGTGCATTCCGCGCGCCTTGGTGGAAGATACGCTGGCCTCCTGCGCACGGAATTTCGTGCTTCATGGCCGGGACCCGAAATACGACATGGAGCCGTCGGGGACCCGAGTCTATTTCGGCACCGCCGGCGCGGCAGTCCATGTCGTGGAGCCTGAAACCCGCACCTACCGGGAATCGGTGCTGGTCGATCTCTACGACGCCGGGCGCATCGTCGATACCTGCGAGCACATCCACTTCTACCAGCGCCCGCTTACGGCGCGGGACATGCTTACCGGCCATGACCTCGACATCAACACCCTCTATGCCTGCATCGCCGGCACGACAAAACATGTCGGCACCAGCATGGTCGAGCCCTCTCACGTCACCGAATGCCTGGAGATGCTGCATTTCGTCTCGGGCGAAGAATCTGCCTGGCGTGAGCGGCCCTTTGTTTCGCAGTCGAATTGCTTCGTCGTTCCGCCGATGAAATTCGCCGAGGA
>JAGRLX010000100.1 GCA_020441605.1 Alphaproteobacteria bacterium | reverse complement strand
TGCAACTTCCTCATCAACGAGGGCGGCGCCACGGCGAGCGAGATCGAAGAGCTGGGAGAGACTGTTCGCCGGCGGGTGAAGGAGACCTCGGGCGTGGAGCTCGAATGGGAGATCAAGCGAATCGGGCTGCGGCCGGGAGAGACCTCATGACTCCGGTCAAGCGCAACCCCAAGGAGACGACAGTCGCGGTACTGATGGGCGGCTGGTCGGCAGAACGCAACGTCAGCCTGGCCTCGGGCGAGGCCTGCGCAAATGCCTTGCGGCGGGCCGGTTTCAATGTCGTGCCGATCGATGTCTCGCGCGAGCGGATCGTCCCCATCCTTCAGGACCTCAAGCCTGACGTGGCCTTCAATGCCCTACACGGCAAGTGGGGCGAGGATGGCTGCTGCTCGGCGATCCTCGAGACCCTGCAGATCCCCTACACCCACTCCGGTGTCCTGGCCTCGTCGCTGGCCATGCACAAGCAGAAGTCCAAGGCAGTCTTCCGCGAGGCGGGGATACCGGTAGCGGAGAGCCGCATCGTGGAACTTGAACTCGTCGCGGCCCAGCATCCGATGGCGCCGCCCTATGTGGTCAAGCCCGTTGCCGAGGGATCAAGTGTCGGGGTTCATATCGTATCCAGCAGTTCCAACGGGCCGGCGGCGATAGTACTCGAGCAACGCGACCTCTTCGGCAGCCATGCCATGGTCGAACGGTTCATTCCCGGCCGGGAGCTCACCTGCGCGGTCATCGGCGACGTTGCTCTCGGCGTCATCGACATCGTGTCCAAGGGGTCCTTCTACGACTACAACTCCAAATATGCCGAGGGCGGATCGCAGCATGTCTTCCCGGCGGATATCCCCAACGATATCTACCGAAAGTGCCAGCAATACGCTAACATGGCTCACCAGGCCCTTGGCTGCCGCGGGGTTTCGCGCGCCGATTTTCGCTACAATGACCAGCCCGGTGGCGAAGGCGAACTCATCCTGCTTGAAGTCAACACCCAGCCGGGCATGACGGGCACGTCCCTCGTGCCGGAACTGGCGGCCCATGCCGGCCACAGTTTCGAGGACCTGGTTACCTGGATGGTCAATGATGCATCGGTCGACAGATGACACGGGTATATGACCGCCGCCGCAGGTTCGGCTCCTTTCTGGCCAAGGGCGAGACTTTCCGCGTGCGCTTCGCCGCAAGGGCCAGCGCCGTCACGTTCCTTGGCGCCGTCATTTTTCACGGGCTCCTGAGTGGCGGGTACTTCGACTATGACAATAGCCCTTGGCTGCGCATTCCCGGCAAGCTGGCGGGAGTCATCGGCATGGCGGCGGAAGACATCAAGATCCATGGCCTCACCCACCACGAGCCAGAAACGCTGCTGGCGGCAGTGGGCGTCGTGCCCGGCGGATCGCTGATGGGATTCGACCCGCTGGTCGCCCGGCGCATTCTGGAAAATCTCGACTGGGTGTCGAGCGCCCAGGTGCAGCGCCTGTTCCCGAACCAGCTGGATATTTCGGTCATCGAGCGCGAACCTTTCGCTGTCTGGCAGCGGGACAATGCCTATTTCGTGATCGATCGCAGCGGTACGGCGATGAGCGGACTGCCTGCGGCCCAGATGGTGAATCTGCCATTGGTCTCGGGCGAGGGCGCTAATGTCGCCGCCGAAGAACTTGTTAACCAACTTGAAGCCTATCCCGATCTAATGTTGCAGGTGAAGGCGGCATCGCGGGTCGGGCAGAGGCGGTGGAACCTCTATCTCGACAGCGGCGTGGTGGTGATGCTGCCGGAGAATGGCTGGCCCGAGGCCATTGCCGAGGTTCATCGCCTCGACCAGAGGCAGCGGTTGCTGTCAAAAGGGATCAAGTCGGTGGACCTGCGTCTCGGCGGGCAAGTGACGGTAGCGGTGGCCGAAATCGCCGAGGACAAGGATGCAAGGGCGAAGCGGACGTCTGTCTCGAACCGCTGAGCCAGGGGTGTGTGGGGTTGCGTAGATGACGGTTGTTCAGTTGCCCGGCAAGCCGGGTTCGCGTGGGCCGGCGGCTCTCAAGGGGGGAATCGTTGCGGCGCTCGACATCGGATCGACGAAGATCAGTTGCCTGATCGCGGAGGCCGTTCCGCAGAAGCATCGCCCGGCCGACGGAGAGGAGCGTAGCGGACTACGCATTCTCGGTATCGGCCATCAGCTGTCGCGCGGCGTGCGTTCGGGGTCGATCATCAACGTGGATGAGGCCGAGCGGGCCATTCGGCTGGCAGTCGATGCGGCCGAGCGGATGGCTCAGCGCACCATTACCGAAGTTTATGTGAATGTCTCCGGCGGTCGACCCCAGTCACGGGTCTATACGGCTACCGAGCCAACGCAGACCGGCCAGGTCAGTCCGCGTGACCTGGACAGGATCCTCGATGCAACTCTGGCACAAGTCAGCCCTGGTCGCCGGACGGTGCTGCATCTGTCACCGATCCAGTACCACCTGGGCGAAGCGAAGGGCGTGCAAATGCCGCTGGGCATGTATAGCGACAGCCTCAGCCTCGACCTGGGCGTGGTCACGGTTGAGCCTGCCCATCTGAAGAATCTGACGCTCGCTGTCGAGCGCGCCCATCTCGGCATCGCAGGCTTCGTCATGGCACCCTATGCGGCGGCGAAGTCCGTGCTTGCCGAGGACGAAATGTCGCTTGGCGTCACGCTGGTGGACATGGGCGGCGCCACCACGAGCTTCGCCATCTTCCACGAGGGCCATCTGGTCTGCGCCGATGTCATTCCCCTGGGGGGCATGCACATCACCAACGATATCGCTCGCGGCCTGTCGACCACCATTGCCCATGCCGAAAGGATGAAGACCCTGTGGGGCTCGGCTCTGGCCGCCCAGACCGACGAGCGCGAGATGATCTCCGTGCCGCTGCTCGGCGAGCGCGGCGTCGATACGGTCCAGAAGGTGCCGAAGTCGATGCTGACCGGCATCATCCGTCCGCGGCTCGAGGAGATTTTCGAAATGCTGCGCGACAAGCTGGAGACCAGCGGCGTGGCCCATCTTGCAGGCCGGCGCCTGGTACTGTGCGGTGGCGCAAGCCAGTTGAATGGGGCCCGCGAGGTCGCAGGACAGTGGCTCGACCGGCAGGTGCGTCTCGGTGTGCCGGCCCATGTCCAGGGCATGGCGGAGTCGGTTCACTCGCCGGGATTTGCCGTTTGCGCCGGACTATTAAACCATGCGCTGCGGCCGGACAGGCATTATGCGCTGCCCGAGGCCAAGGCCCAGGAAATCGATCGGGCGCAGCAGGGCTATGTGCGCCGGGTCGGCCGCTGGATCGCCGAGAGTCTTTGAGCATGACGTTGCGGCGGGCCTGAAAAGGCGCGCGAGAAAACGGCGGCGCCCATGGCCCGCCGTTTTCCTTTGTCTGGAAGGTTTTGCAGCGTCAGACATGAACCAGCGGTTACCGACAAGACTCGAATCGATTCAATTCGAGGGGCATTTTCCGGATTTGGTTAGCGGGCGTTAACCATTTGTTATCGATTGAGTAAGAAAGATGTCTGGCGGCAAATCAATTTCCGGGCGCCAATCATGACCATCAAGCTCACTGTTCCTGACCTGCAAGACCTCAAACCCCGCATCACCGTGTTCGGTGTCGGAGGTGCTGGCGGCAACGCCGTGAACAACATGATTGAAAGCCGGCTTGACGGTGTCGAGTTCGTCGTGGCGAACACCGACGCCCAGGCGCTTATGCAGAACGCGGCCCAGCGCCGCGTCCAGATGGGAACCGCTCTTACCCAGGGCCTTGGCGCCGGCTCTCAGCCGCAGATCGGCGCGGCCGCCGCCGAGGAGGCGCTGCCCGAAATCCTCGACCATCTCGCGGGCTCGCACATGGCCTTCATCACCGCCGGCATGGGTGGTGGTACGGGCACCGGTGCAGCGCCCGTCATCGCCAGGGCCGCCAAGGAGCAGGGGATCCTCACCGTCGGCGTGGTCACCAAGCCGTTCCACTTCGAGGGCGTTCGGCGTCAGCAGACGGCCGAGCGCGGTATCGAGCAGCTGGCCAAGCATGTCGATACGCTGATCGTCATTCCAAACCAGAACCTGTTCCGGGTGGCCAATGAGAAGACGACCTTCGCGGCGGCTTTCGCCATGGCTGACCAGGTGCTCTATTCGGGCGTCGCCTCGATCACCGAGCTGATGACCAAGGATGGCCTGATCAATCTCGACTTCGCCGACGTCCGCGCCATCATGAGCGAAATGGGCCGGGCCATGATGGGCACCGGTGAAGCGACCGGCGATAAGCGGGCCATCGAGGCCGCCGAAGCCGCCATTTCCAACCCGCTGCTTGACGATGTGTCGATGCGCGGCGCCCGCGGCCTGCTGATCTCGATCACGGGCGGACCCGACCTCACGCTGTATGAGGTGGACGAGGCGGCGACACGGATCCGGGAAGAGGTCGATCCCGAAGCCAATATCATTCTCGGCGCGACCTTCGATGAATCGCTGGAAGGCACCATGCGGGTATCGGTCGTTGCCACTGGCCTCGCTGCCGAGGCACTTGGCGAGGGAAAGGGTGAGGAGGAGGCAGCCAAGGCGGAGGCTCCGATGGAGCAACCGGCGCGCGCCGTGTTCGGCTTTACCGGCAAGCAGAACACGCCGCTCAAGAAGCCGATCCAGCCTGCGCCGATGGCTGCCCGCGTTGCACCTCAGCCGGCCCCGCAACCGCCCGTCGAGCAGTTCGAGACCGAAGTCGCCGTGGACGAAGAACAGCCGGTCATGCAAACGCCCGAGAAGCCGCAGCCGCGGCCGGCCCGCATTCCTTCGATCGATGAATTTCCGCCGATCGCCAAACAGCAGATGGCGGCCCAGCAACAGCGCATCGAACATATTGCCGACCACGCCAACCGCAAGAAGAAGGGTCTCTTCGAACGCCTTGCCAGCGTTGGCCTGGGCCGCAAGGAAGATGGCGAAGCCGCCGTGACGCAGCAGCGCGAGCCGTCGATCGGGGGCCAGGGACAGGCGCGCAGCGCGACACCGCCTGCGCAGAGAGCACAGGCTCCGGCCGCCCCGGCGCGTGCCGAGCCCGAATTCGATGACGACCAGCTCGAGATTCCGGCCTTCCTGCGCCGGCAGGCAAACTGATCTGGGGAGTGGTTCTCCCGCGCAAGCCCGGCGGTCACACTTCCGCCGGGTTTCGTGCTTCTAAACACCTGCAAACGAGGTGGAGTTGTGGGCCATCACCATGGCGCGAAAGCAATCGGTGCTGCGCCACTGTAGCAACATATCCGGCCAGGAGCGATGCCAGTGGATCGATGCCGAAAGTGTTATCCACGTGGTGGCCGATGGGTTACAAGCGCCAGTAGGTTTGGGATTCGTGTGACGTGTATTTGCTTGCCGTAAAGCGATTGATGGTTAGTCCCATGTGGGCGGTAGCGGCGCGGAACGCCTTGGTGGCTTGCGCCCTGGTGGTGCTGACCGGCTGTTCGACTTCGATTCTGGACGGCATCTGGGGCGATGATTCTTCGAGTCAGGCGGCTTCGACCGGCGTTGGCACCGGCCTGTCGCCGGATCTCGCCACGGCTTCCGACGGCGAGGAGGTGGCGAAGCTCTACAACACCGGCCTCGGGCGCCTGAAGGATGGCCAGTACAAGTCGGCGACCAAGTCGTTCTCCGAAGTTGAGCGGCAATATCCCTATTCCAGCTATGCCACCAAGGCGATCGTCATGCAGGCCTATGCCGCCTATCGGCTGGGCAATTACGACGACGCGATCATCGCCTCGAACCGGTTCATCACGCTGCATCCTGGCCACAGGGATGCGGCCTACGCCCATTACCTGATTGCCCTTTCGAATTTCGAACGGATCAGCGATGTCAAACGCGACCAGACCGCCACACGCCAGGCACTTGAGGCGCTGGAAGAAATCGAGCGGCGGTTCCCGGACACGGCCTATGCCCAGGACGCCAGCAAGAAGGTGCTGATCGCCCGCGACCATCTCGCCGGCAAGGAGATGGAGATCGGCCGCTACTACTATCGCCAGGGGTCTTATCTGGCGGGGATCAACCGGTTCAAGCGGGTGATCACCGACTATCAGAATACATCGCAGACGCCGGAGGCGCTTTACCGGCTGTCGGAGGGGTATCTGGCCTTGGGCGTTGTCTCGGAGGCGCAGACTGCCGCGGCGGTGCTGGGACACAATTATCCCAATTCAGATTGGTACAAGGACGCCTATCAACTGGTGTCGTCGGGCGGCGAGGCTCCGGTCGAAAATCAGGAAAGCTGGATCAGCAAGGCGTTCCGCTCGCTCAATCCTCTTTAGGGTCATCCACATGAGCCCGATCCGGCAGGTTGGGCTTGCTGCATGGCTGCCGCTTTGACTCGATCTTGACCTTAGTCTAGCATTAACAAACTGGGGCAGGGAATAGGAACAGCCATCATGAAAGTCAGGACCACATCGATTTTGACGGCAGCCACGGTCGTGATTTGCGCCGGGGCCGGGATGGCTCAGGCGGCGAGCCTGTGGCGGGGTGTCGCCGTGGTCACCAACCGGACCGCGACCAGCGCATGCATGGCGGAGTATGACATCGGTGAAAGCTATATCGTCGAGTACCGGCCCAACCTGGGATCTTCGGTAAGCGAGACCATGGTTGTCCTTGGCGAGCACGGAGCCTATCTCATCAGCAGCTTGCCGGCCGATGCGGACAAGACCTTGCGCAGCGGTGGTGTGAGCATTTCCGGTGCAGCCTATGCCCGTGCGTTCCAGACCAATGTGGCCAGCCAGCCACTCAACATCACGCCGGCAACGATCACCAGCTCGACAATCAACATCGGCATCGGAGGCACGCTGAAGAATGCCGGGATCGCTGGCTGCAACGTTACCTTCAAGGCCTCCCTCCTGCCGATCTTCGACGGGCCGCTCTGAGCAGTGCAAGGCGCGGGGGCCGGGGGTGCCGTGGTGGCTCCGGCCGCGCCGCCATCTGATTTCGGGATGGACAAGGCGTGGGACTCGAAGCCACTCGCGCAGCCGCACGAGTCTCCGTTATAAGGTGGCATCATGCTTACCGCGCTGTCCATCCGCGATATTGTCCTCATCGAGAAACTTGACCTGGTGCTCGATGGGAATCTCACTGTGCTCACCGGGGAAACCGGTGCGGGCAAGTCGATCCTGCTCGATTCTCTCGGCCTTGCCCTGGGGGCCAGGGGGGATTCCAGTCTGGTGCGGGCTGGCGCCGAACGTGGGGTCGTCACGGCCGCCTTTGCGCTGCCTGCCGGCCATCAGGCCTTCGCACTTCTCCGTGAGCAGGGGATCGAGGCGGAGGGCGACTTGGTGCTTCGCCGCATCCAGAACGCCGATGGACCGAGTCGCGCGGCCATCAACGACCAGCCGGTGAGCCTCAACCTGCTGCGTCAGATCGCGGCCATGCTGGCTGAGATTCATGGCCAACATGCCGATCGCGCCCTCGTCGACGTCGCCGCTCACCGACGCCTGCTGGATGCCTTTGGTGGGTTGGAAGCCGCGGCCGCCGGCGTTGCTGCGCTCTGGGACAAGGCCAGCGTCGCCGCAGCAGCGCTCGAGGCGCACCGCGATCTGATGGCTCGGGCCGAGGCCGAGCGCGACTATCTCGAGCATGCGACCCAGGAGCTCCGGCTGCTCAACCCCGTTGACGGTGAGGAAGCCAAGCTCGCCGAGGCCCGCCAGATGATGATGTCGGCCGAGCAATATGCCGAAGCCATCGGCGATGCCGAGGAGGCGCTGGCTGGTGATGGCACGTCGATCGCCCGGCTCAACGCGGCGCTGCGCAAGCTCGAACGGCGGCGCGAAACCGCGGGCGGGCGCCTCGATCACGTCTGCGTGGCACTCGACCGGGTGCTGACCGAGGTCGGAGAGGCGGAACGGGCCCTGGCCGACGCCCGGCGGTCATTCGTCTTCGATCCGCGTGAGCTGGAGAAATCGGAGGAACGCCTGTTTTCGCTGCGGGCCGCGGCCCGCAAGTACAAATGCACCGTCGACTCGCTGGCGCAAGTTCGCGACCGGTTCGAGCAGGAACTCGCTGCCCTCGCTGACGGCGGCCATCGGCTCAAGTCGCTGGAGGCGGCTTGGCGCGCGGCGCGCGATGCCTATGACGCCGCGGCGGAAAAGCTCTCCGACCGGCGCCGCAAGGCGGCCCGGACACTCGACGCGGCCGTGCTGGATGAGTTGCCACCGCTCAAGCTCGAGCGCGCCCGGTTCGAGACCCGGATCGAGACCGACGCCGGCAAGCCCGGTCCCACCGGAATCGACCGCATCGAATTCATGGTTGCCGCCAATCCCGGCACGCCGCTGGCGCCACTGATGAAGGTGGCTTCGGGCGGCGAGCTTGCCCGGTTCATGTTGGCGTTGAAGGTGGTCCTCGCCGCCAGAGGCTCGGCGCCGACGCTGATCTTCGACGAGATCGACACAGGCGTGGGCGGCGCGGTGGCCGATGCCATCGGGGCCAGGCTCGCCCGGATGGCTGGCAGCCTGCAGGTTCTGGCCGTGACCCACAGTCCCCAGGTGGCGGCGCGCGCCACCCAGCACATGCTGATCTCCAAGATGGAGGAAGTGGCGAGCAAGCGGATGGTCACCAGGGTGCAACCGCTCTCATCCCAGAGCCGTCGCGAGGAGATCGCCCGGATGCTGTCTGGCGCGCAGGTCACGGACGCCGCCCGGGCCCAGGCCGATGAATTGCTGCGCGGCAGGGGCTAGAAATGGCCAGCAAGCCGATCCCCGTCGAAGACCTGACGCCGATCGAGGCGGCGGCGGAACTGGCGGCGCTCGCCCGCACTATCGGCGAGCACGACCGCCGCTATTACAGCGAGGATGCGCCCAGCATTTCCGATGCCGAATACGACGCCCTGCGGCTGCGCAATGCGGCGATTGAGGCGCGGTTTCCCGATCTCGTCCGGACCGACTCGCCGTCACACCGGGTTGGGGCCGGCCCTGCGGCCAAATTTGCCAAGGTCCAGCACCGGGTGCCGATGCTGTCGCTCGCCAACGGCTTTTCCGAAGACGACGTGCGCGACTTCATCGGCCGCATCCGCCGCTTCCTCAACCTTGCGGACGATCAGGTCATCGAGGTGACGGCTGAACCGAAGATCGATGGGCTGTCCATCTCGCTGCGCTACGAGGGCGGCAAGCTGGTCCAGGCGGCCACCCGGGGTGACGGGGCCGAGGGCGAGAATGTCACTGCCAATGTCTTTACGCTCGATTCGGTCCCGAAGCGGCTGCCGTCTTCTGCCCCCGGACTGATCGAGGTCCGTGGCGAAATATATATGTCTCACAAGGACTTCGCCGCACTTAATGAGAAACAGAGCCAAGCAGGGGACAAGCCATTCGCTAACCCCCGCAACGCGGCGGCAGGCTCGCTCCGGCAGCTCGATCCGGCGATTACGGCAGCGCGTCCGCTTCGATTCTTTGCCTATGCCTGGGGCGAGGCGCCGGAGCTTCCGGGCGACACCCAGATGGCGGTGATCCAGACCTTCGGCGCCTGGGGGCTGCCGGTCAATCCGCTGATGAAGCTGTGCCGCGGCCCTGACGAACTCATGGCGCACTATCGCCTGATCGAGAGCCAGCGGGCGCTGCTCGGCTATGACATCGATGGTGTCGTCTACAAGGTTAATCGCCTCGACTGGCAGCAGCGTCTGGGCTTCGTGTCACGCTCGCCCCGCTGGGGCCTTGCGCACAAGTTCTCGGCGGAGAAGGCGACGACGGTCCTGGAGAAGATCGACATCCAGGTCGGTCGCACCGGAGCGCTCACCCCGGTCGCGCGTCTCAAGCCGGTCACCGTCGGCGGCGTGGTGGTCACCAACGCGACGCTCCACAACGAGGACGAGATCGCGCGGAAAGATATCCGCGAGGGTGACACGGTGATCGTGCAGCGGGCGGGCGATGTCATTCCGCAAGTCCTCGGCATTGTGCCGGAGTTGCGCCCGGCTGGGGCCCAACCCTATGTCTTCCCGCATGTCTGCCCGGCCTGCGGCAGCCATGCCG
>JAGRLX010000443.1 GCA_020441605.1 Alphaproteobacteria bacterium | reverse complement strand
GCCATCTTCGACATGGCGCGCGAGTCCCAGGCGCGGGGCGCTGGTCGGGCCGAGGCCGTACCGAAAGCCGCAAGCGGCAATCTCTTGAGCGACCTCAAACTTTGCGCGCTCATGCGGCTCTTGCTCCCACTTCTCGCAAACCGACTTCCTGAATATCGATGGCATCGGCTGCGGAGTCGGTCCATCGGCAGCACTGATACAGCTTTCCGCCTTGTCCGATCAGCTCATCGTGAATACGGCTTTCTCTGTTTTCCGCTCGTCGAACAGCCGAAATGCCGTCTCGGCGTCGTCGAGAGCGAAACGGTGTGTTGCAAGCCGCTCAAGGTCGATCTTCTTTGCTTCGATCAGACGCGCAATCTCATCGTATTCGTGGATAGCGAAGTACCAGGAACCCATGAGCATCAATTGTTTGCGAATAAGCTGGTCACTTGGCTTAATGGTTGTTTCGCGGGCTTCTCCCACGAATGCGACACGGCCGAGAGGCATTGTAGAGTCCAGAGCCATATTCTGGGCGGTCTGATTGCCGGAACAATCAATGGCTGCGCTGAGGCCTGAACCTCCGGTAAACTCGGCAATCGCTCCTGTTGTATCCGGATCGGAAGGGTCAAGAACCAGATCAGCGCCGAGGCCCTGCGCGAAACTTCGCCGCGCGGCGATGAGATCAAGCGCGACCACCCGGGCGCCAAGCGCCTTCGCAACTAGCACGCCGCTGGTTCCCATGGGCCCCAAACCCCAAATACCCACGGTGCTTGAGCCTGATATCATGAGCTTCTTCGCCGCGCTGTAGAGGGTACCGAATGCATCCGTCGAAACGGCCGCGGCTACAAACGACATCGAGTCGGAAATACGCAAGCAGTTCCGCTCGGGGAGCGTCATGAATTCGGCATTACCGCCGTGCGCTGTAAAGCCAAGACAAGTCCAGTTCGCGCAAAGATGATAGTTTCCCATTCTGCAGAAAGAGCAGACTCCGCATCCAATGGCGAGATAGGCCGCAACCCGGTCGCCGGGCTTGAACGACTTCACGCCGCTGCCGATCTTGGTGATTACGCCTGCCGGCTCGTGGCCAGTGATGCATTTTCCGGCGGCCGCTCCGCCCACAACGGCGTTGCCATAGTACAGACTCAAGTCGCTTCGACAAATGCAGGATGCCTTCACCTGGATAAGAACTTCATCGTCGCCAGGTTCGGGAACAGGTACGTCGCGGACGATCACCTGTTTGTTTCCAGGCAAGAACACGGCTTTCATGAAGCGGCCTCCATTAGCATCTGACCTTGGTTAGCGAACCAACGGTTTCATGTACTCGAACGCCCTACGCGCAATCATATCCGGCTCGACCGCACGCCGGTCGAAGCCGATTTCCATCGTGAGATAACCATCGAAGCCCACGTCGACTAGAGACGCGACAAGTGCCTGGTAATCCACGCGCCCGTCTCCGGGAGCGGCGCGGCCAGCATCCGCCAAATGCACATGATCGAGGTCCTTGCCCATCCGATACACATAGTCAGTGGGGACTTCGTTGCGATAAAGCGCATGATAGGTATCAAACATAACCTTCACATTCCTGCGGCCGCATTCACGCATCATACGAATGGCGCCGTCGCAACTTTCCACCAAGTTGCTGTCAGCCGAGGTGGGCTCGACGACTACAGTGACGCCCATATCGGTCGCTGCCTCGGCGATGACACTCAGCGCATCCCGGCTCCAGTCCCAGGCCTGTTCAATGGCCGTTCCAAAAACTTGCCAGCCGGCGACATACAGGATTCTGCTGCCACCCAGATCCGAGCAGAGCTGCGCAACCTTGATGTATTGATCGATGGTATTGGCGCGTTCCTCAGGCAGGGGAGAAGCTGCGTTGAAACCCGGCCCGCCGCCCGGCGCGGGCAACATGCTGGACAAGGCAATGCCGCTTGATTCAAGCATGCTCCTGATCTCGCGGCGCCGGTTCTTGCCTACATAATCAGGATAGGCATGCGGGCTGGCGGCGCCGATCTCGACACCATCGTATCCGATCCGGGCAATGCGCTTGATGGTTTCGTCGAGGGGGTAGGACGGAACCCATACCGGAAAGCTCGAATAGACCCAGGTGTTGAAGGAGAGTTTCATGACTGTTCTCGCAAACTAGAGTGAATACATTTTTTCGATGCCGCCGACGGCAACCGCCAAGGGTTGCTCCATGCAATCCGCCTCGGCGCGCCAGTTCGGAAACTGGCCATAGGCCGACCAGATCGTCGAGCCGGATGGCAGCTCGGGATATTCGTTCTCGCCGTTGGTGCCCCAGTTCACCCACCCGCTGTCGTAGCGCTGCACGATCTGCATGCGAGGTACCGGTCTGTTCAGATAACGCACGAAGGAAAATCCGGTTAGTGGGCTGTACTCGCAGGTTTTTTGCGCATTGAGAGGAAAGATGGTCTGTTGCGGCTCGCGATTCACATCGACGGCATCGTCGGTGAATTTCATCAAATTGTGGTTCTTGTCCGACCAGACGATCTGGTTGGCGGAACGCCAGATGCGGTCAACTTCCTCTTCGAGAACCGGCCCTTCCAGCGCACCCTCAATCACACAGAACATTCGCCAGTAGTTGTCCCAATGCCAGCTTGCCGGATCCTCCTTTGGGTCAATTCCCAGCTTCGCCATAGCGGCATTGACCGCGGCAGGATTGCGCGACCGGAGGTCCTTCAATCTCTCGAGCAGAATTTCCGCATAGAGATCGCCGGCGCGGTAGCCAGTGCCATCATGGTGACGATAGGTGGATAGAAGCAGGTTCTTCTTGCCGCTTTCGATTTCATCGCCGACGGTGATGCGGTTTTTGACCGGCCTGCCATCGACTGTCGATTCGTAGTCATCGACCATATACGTACGCACGAACCAGTGCGAACGATGGTAGAAGCTCCACCACACCTCGATCGTCTTGTCCTTGAGCTCGGGTCTCAACCCGTTCGGTACCTTCACGCGCATGCGGTATTGGCATTTGACCGGTCCTTCAGTGACCGGTTCGATCTCGGCGAGCGCATGGGCGGGCGGATTGACCAAACCGTTCTCCGGCGTGAAAAACGGACCGTAGACACCGCCAAATGCGTTCTTGTTCCCTGAGATAAGGTTGATGCGCTGGTCCTTATGCTCGAAATGCCGGATTCCCCACTTGCTTCCGCCGTCGCCTTTTGCCGTGCCGCTGCAGAGTTCGAGTATGTAAGCCCCGGTATCAAGACGCCTGTAGCCATCAGAAAGCTCCGTCTTGAGCCGCACGATTCCGCCGCCGTCTTCCGGCGCCGTAGCAGGCTCGTCGCCCAGGTACACATGGTAGCGCTTTCTTGTGACCCCGGTGGGCATCTCCGCAATGAAGCAAAGAGTTGCGAAAACGAGTCGTCCGGCCGAATTTTCGCTGGCTGCGACGATCTGGCTTGAGATGCGCACACCGGCCTCATCGATGACGGCAATTCCATTGGGGTCAGGCTGGTAGACCACGAAGTTGAGACTGAATTCGACTGGTTCGGCACGCCTCCCGAGTCCGAGAGGGTCGATGACATCAACGGCGATGCGGTGACGCATTGAACAATCCTCAAATCTTCTCATTGACTCTCGCTCCAGTCACGTGTGCTGCCTTTACCACCCTGTCAAACCTCGAGCCTCTCACCGCTCGCCGTATCGAACAGGTGGAGATTTCCGGTGTTCATCGACAACCGGATACGATCGCCTGCCTTTCCGGTAATCCGCTCGGTGGTCTGCACCAGCACATCCTGACCGGCGAGACGGCAGAGCAAAATTGTCTCGACACCTGTCGGCTGAATGTCCCTGACTTCGGCTTCGAAGCCGCCGCGCAAATCGATGCCGAGTTGATGGGGCCTGATCCCGAGCGTGACGGCACGGCCATTGTATTTGGCGGCTGCTTGCGGCATTGGTACCGAAAGCTCATCCGAACGCCGGAACACGGCATGATCGCCTGCTATGCCCATCTTTCCTGTCAGAAGATTCATGGCCGGAGATCCTACAAAACCGGCCACAAACAGATTTTTCGGCTTGTCGAAGACGTCCAGCGGATGGCCGATTTGTTCGATGACGCCCTGATTCATGACGACAATTCGGTCGCCCATGGTCATGGCCTCGACCTGGTCGTGGGTCACATAGATTGAAGTGGTGCCCAACCGGTGGTGGAGGTCCTTGATTTCGCCGCGCATGTGCACGCGCAGTTTTGCATCCAGGTTCGAAAGTGGCTCGTCGAACAAAAAGATGCCGGGCGAGCGGACGATCGCCCGGCCCATTGAGACTCGCTGCCTCTGTCCGCCAGAAAGTTGGCGCGGGAAACGGTCCTGGAGAGTCTGCAGGCCGAGGATCGCCGCAGCATCCTCAACGCGCCCCTTGATCCGGTCATTGGACATCCCGCGCAGCCGCAACGAGAAGGCCTGATTGTCATAAACGTTCATGTGCGGATAGAGCGCATAGTTCTGGAACACCATCGCGACGTTGCGTTCCTTCGGCTCGAGTGCGCTCACCTCCAGTCCGCCTAGCCAGATTTCCCCGCGATTTGCCTTCTCAAGACCCGCAATGATGCGCAAAAGCGTTGTCTTTCCGCATCCCGAAGGCCCTAGCAGGATCAGGAATTCGCCGCTGTTGATCTCGAGATCAACGCCCTTGAGGACTTTGGTGCCGCCGAAACTCTTTTCGACCTGTCGGATGGAGACGCGGGGGCCAGCTGATACTTGACCGGGTTTGGCGGACGACGCTGTCATTTTACGGCTCCCATGGTCACACCGCGGCGGAAGCTGCGTTGCGTGAAAATATAGAGGATGAGAATTGGTACGAACATGATGACGCATGTTGTGGCGACAAGTTCATAGTTGAACGTGAAGCGTCCCATGAAGTCGATGACAGAAACACTGAGGGGCATCAGCTCCTGTTTGGTGGCGATCACCAGAGGGAGAAAGAAGCTGTTCCATGCCCAAAGAAATTCGATCACTGCCAGTGCATTGATGCCCGGCAGCCCGACGGGAATCATGATCTTCGTCAGGAGCTGCCAGTCGGTGCAGCCATCGAGGCGCGCGGCGTCGATGAGCTCGCGCGGCACTTCGCGGAAGAATGTCGTCATCAGGAAGATCCCGAATGACAGGCCGAGGGCAATCTGCGGAAGTATCATCCCAACATAGGTGTTCAGCAGGTTCATCGACTTCAGCAGGTTGTAAATGGGGATGAGGATCGAGACTTCGGAGACCATCAGACCGACGAGTACCAGCACGAAAAGCACGCGCTTGCCCGCGAAGTCGAAAACCGCAAAGGCGAAAGCCGCAAGAACCGAAAGGAGAACGGTAAGCACCGTCACCGAGCCGGCAAAAATAAGGCTGTTGATCACGGCTCTGTAGTAGCCGCGCTGGATCAACACGAGATGGTAATTGCCCCACTTGGGGCTGTGCGGAAGGTCGAAGACATTGCTGATGAGCTCAGCCTGCGACTTTAGTGAGGTAATGAACATCAGATAGACGGGAAACAGTGATATCAGCACAAATATGACGAGAATTCCGCTCGATGCGACGCCTGCGCCCGAGCGAGTGAGTTGTCTTCGCAACGCCAAACTCATGACGGTTTTCTTGTCATGTTGCGGATAGCGAGAAGGCTCATCGCCAGAATGATTGCCGTCAGGATCACGCTCATGGCCGCGGCATAGTTTACGTCTCCCCGGCGGATGAAGAGGTCGAACATGTAGACAGCTACGATCTGCGTTGAGTTGTCGGGCCCGCCCTTTGTCGCCACGTAGATGATGTCGAAAAACTTCATCGATCCGATCGTGGTGTAGACGAGGACGAAGATCAGGGTGGGCTTGAGCAAGGGCAGGGTGATCGAACGGAACTGTTGCAGTGCATTGGCGCCGTCGATGCGCGCCGCTTCGAAGATTTCCGGATCGATGTTCTGCAGGCCCGCCAGGAAGATCAGGGTGCAAAAGCCATAGTAACCCCAGCTTCCGATCATGTTGACGCTGACCAGGGCGGTGGCCGCGTCGCCGAGCCATGGTTGCGCCAAGGAACCAAGGCCGATCAGCGTCAGCATCTGATTGAGCGCGCCGAAAGTCGGATTGTAGATCCAGCCCCACACCACGGCAGCCATGATGGGCGCCACGGTTACGGGAAGAAAGAAAATGGCTGAGTAGAACAGGCGGGTGCGCTTGTGGACCAGGAGAACCGCCAGGACGAGCCCTATGACCACCGGAACGAGGATGCTGAGCAAGACCCACACCAGGTTATGAAGGAGTGCGCGGTGGAACAGTTCATCACTAAGGAGTTGGCGGTAATTCTGCAGACCTACGAAGTGGAGGCCCGACCCTTGAGTGCCTTCGGTGCCAAGGAAACTCAGATAGAAGTTCTTGGCGATCGGGTAGTAGATCCAAATCCCGAGATAGACGATCGCGGGCGCCAGAAACAGATAGGGACTTTTTCTACCGCGGGACTCAATCATTGGAACAATTCTCGCTGCCGCAAGGCAATGGGATATGAACCGGCCGATGCGCACGCATGGGCCGGTTCTGACGTCTTGTTATGGAGCCCAGACTTCGCCGGCCTGCTTGGCCACTTCCATCTGCTCGTCGAGTTTCTTCAGGAAGTCTTCGGGCTTGGTGTCGCCGGTCAGCACTCCCTGAATGTCGTGGTACATGACGAAGGTCACGCGCGGCGGTGCGGTGGTGTGAAAGGCATCCACATTGCGGTCAACCATCGCCATGCCGGTGTTGAAGGCCTTCGAAATCACGCCGGAAATTCCATACTGGGCGAAGTCGATTGGCTTCTTCTGGATCGGAATGGTGTAACCATCTTTGATCCAAGTCTCCAGCCAGCGCGGGTCGGACATGAAGTTGATGTATTCCGCGGCCAGATCCTTGTCCTTGGAGCCCGACCAGACGTACCAGGCCGAACCTTCCGACATGTGGGTTGCCTGCGGATGGGTGGCATCGAAGGGCGGCATATAGAAGATGTCGAGCGTGTCCTCCGGCATGTTGCGGACAACATCCTGGATCACCCAAGTTCCGGTCCAGATGGCCGTTGCCTGGCCGGAATAGAACTGCAGCAGAGCGTCGTTGTAGGACGTTCCATTGTAGCCTGGGCTGAAGCACTTATGCTCGACCATCTTCAAGATGGCCTCGAGAGCGGCTTTCGGTTCGGCGGAATTCCAGTCCTGCTTGTCCTGCAGCAGGTTCAAACCCACTTGGCGGCCGCCAAGAAGTGCGGTCACGTCGGTCCACATGTTGACGGCGGGCCAAAGATCGCCATTGCCGAGAGAGATGGGGATCTTGCCCGCAGCGCTGGCCTTGTCGCACCAAGCGAGTACGTCGTCGAAGGACTTCGGCACGTCAATTCCGAGTTCCTTGAATGCTTCCTTGTTGTAGTAAACGTATTCAAGGTCCTGCTCCCAAGGGTAGGCGTACTGCTTGCCCTGATAGGTGTTGCGGGCGATCGCCCAATCGGGCAGCCGGTCGGACCACTTGAATTTCGCAGCATAGGGCGAAAGGTCAGCCAAGTAACCGGCCTTGGCATAGGCGGTTAGGCCAGCGCCCGATGGCCAAGAATAGAACACGTCTGGGGCATCGCCTGACGTCAGCGCCAGTTCAACGGCGTTGCGAATCGGGAAGCCGCCGCCAAACACCGAACGCGAGAACACCACACACGGATGTTCCTTCTGGAACGCTTCATGGATCTTCTCGACGGCGGGGCCTGAGGCTGTCATGCCGTAATACTCGAACTGGTCCCAAACGGTCAGGATCTTCTTGTCTTCCGGCTTGCATTCTTGCGCTTTGGCGGCGCTTGTCCAACCGGCGGCAAGAACACCGGTCATGAGAAGCGCACGGAACAGTTTCAACGTCATCGTTTCCTCCCTGAGTTCCTCGACTCTGGATCGCCGCGCAACCGAAAGCTCCATCCGGAACACGGGAGCATTGAAACGGAGATGCGGCGATCGACGCCGTTTTGCTAGGGCAAACGGAGCAGCTGCAGAACCCTCAAAGATATCCAGGATGAAAGAAAACTATCCATTCTGGACAATCTGCAAGCACAACTCAATTCAATGGCAAAGTCATCAGTAATGCCCGTGCTGCCGCATCACCGCATCACTTCGATTCTGTGCATTTGTCAGCGCCTGGTTGATCGATTTGAGGCCGGACAA
>JAGRLX010000442.1 GCA_020441605.1 Alphaproteobacteria bacterium | reverse complement strand
GCCCGCGAACTCCTTGGACAGCATGGTGTTGCCGGCATCGCGCGAGCGGGCGGGCTTCACCCGCTCGCGGAGCACGGTACTTTCTTCGATCAGCGTGTCGATGCGCTGCCTGGAATTGCGCTTGGCGAGTTCCACCGTCGGCTGCACCGCAAGCATGGGACCCGGCGCCTGGTGGATGACAAAGCCCAGAAAATTGTTTCCCGCCTCGGTT
This sequence comes from Alphaproteobacteria bacterium, assembly GCA_020441605.1. The sequence continues at coordinate 3,081 of JAGRLX010000442.1, read as the reverse complement.
GCGCCGACCTGAGCTGCCTTCATGAATACGATGCGCTGGGCCGGATGGCCGGGCGACAGCGCATCCATGATCGCCCGCATGTAGGGCGTGCGGCTGGTGCGATAGCGGCCAGGCTCGGCGGAGGCGCGCGAGGCAAGGATCCGATGACGATCGGCCCATTCCGAAACGGTGAGATGCGGATCGGGCTTGAGCCCCTGGCGCCAGGAATGAACAATCCTGTCCGCCCCCTCGAAGGGGCCGGGATCGGCAACCTCAGCGGAACTGCGGCCGGATGCCGATGAGCTCGTCGAGATGGGCGCGGACATGGGCTTCCAGGGCTTTCTGTACAGCGCCCGCATCGACGGCGAGTTCCGCCGCGATCAGGGCCGCCACCCGGGCGGGCCAGTTCACCCAAGCGTCACGCTCCTCGCGGGCGAGCTTGAACACCAGCGCCGTCGCCTTGCCGCGGTCGATCAACTCGCCCTTCATCTTGTCGAGCCGCAGGCGGCGCTCCTGCGCCTTCAGCACCTCATGGGCTGTCCTGGCCTGCAGGAATGTCGTGCCGCTCCCCGTTCCCGGTGCCGGCAGTCCATTGTCGCGCAGCGTGTCGCTGACCGCTGACACTGCGGCGTCGGGTACGGGCTTCAGCTTGGGTGGACTGGCGCCAGAAGAGCGCTGTTTCGCGGGATCGGTCGCGGCCTTGCGCCGGGCATCGCTTGCCGTGCCGTTGATCGAACCATCGCCATGAAGGACCAGCCGTCCCGCCGCCTTGGCCTTCTGGATGGCACCGCGCGACAGCCCGGCATGGGCCGCGTACTGGCGCTCGCTCATCCCCTCCATGGCGATGCTTCAGAAAGCAATAAGATGATCCGCAATTCCGGTTGATTACGTCCGTGTACAGAGCATGTATGGCGTCACCAGCAAGGAGATGATGCATGCCCCGCAAGACAGACAACTCCACGGCTCTCGCCGCCTTCATCGCCCGCAAGGCCGAGATCGACACCATGCTCGAACGCATCAACACACTGAGCGCAGATCACTTCGATGTCTCCCCCGACGATGTGCACTGGGGCCATGTCGGCACGCTGGCGCATTACGCCGAACTTCTGAAGCGCATCACCGACAGCGCTTTCAAGGAGGGCGAACACGCCGAATAGTACGAAGCGTTCCTCGGAGTCCTGCCCGCCACAGCTTATGCGACGGCGGGTCGGGGCCGTAGAAGGCTCACGATGGTCGCGGGCCTCATCAGCACAGGGAACTGCCCCATGTCCAACCTTTCCGACACCCAGCTCGTCATTCTCTCTGCCGCCTGCCAGCGCTCTGCCCTCTCGGTCTATCCCCTGGCTACCAAGCTTCCCGGCGCCGCCGCCACGAAGGTCCTCAACAGCCTCCTCGGCAAGGGCCTCATCGAGGAAGTCGAGGCCGGACGCGACGACACAATCTGGCGCGAAGATGAACAGCGCGGCCGACTGACACTGCGGGCGAGCGAGACCGCCTTCACGGCCCTCGGGATCGAGCCCGAGACCACGCCCGCCAGCGGCGACACGGGTGCCACAGGTCGCGACGAGCCGGACAGCGCAGCCATTCCCGCCACGGACAACGAAACCGCCCCCACGGCGCCCTCTGCGCCCGACAGCCCGCACCCGCGCAAGACCCGCGAGGGGACGAAACAGGCCCAGCTCATCGACATGCTCAGGCGCCCCGAGGGTGCCAACATCGCCGAGATTGTCGCAGCCACCGGCTGGCAGGCCCACACGGTACGGGGTGCCATGGCAGGTGCGCTCAAGAAGAAGCTCGGGCTCGAAGTCACCTCCGAGAAGGATGAGGAGCGCGGGCGCGTGTACAAGTTGCCCGCTGCCTGACGCGCACGACACCGACACGAACAGGATCGCCGTCCCACCAGGGCGGCGGTACGCCCATGTCACAGCGAAATCTTCCAGTAATCGAGAACTTTGCGGACTTCTTCACGAGGATAGTGCGGGCCAGCGGAAACAAGATCCGTGCGAATCGCAGCCTTCCTGCGATCTGCTGCGTCCTTGATGCGCGACGAGAACTTTGCCATTCCGAGTGGAACCGAAGCTCTGTCAGCTTTAGGCCAGCTCTCCGGATAGGCGTTCCAACTAAACCAGCTCCCGACCTGACTAGCGACGCTCGCCACCTCCTCATGGTCGCAAGTCCAGCCGTAGAGATGGAATGCGCAGACGCGCAGCATCATCTTCACATCGGTCATGACGTCGGTGAACGCCTTGAGTGGTGTCGGCAACAGAACCATGTTCGCCACGCAGGAAAAGAACCGCCGATCCTGCACCACGGCATTGCTTATCTGATAGGCGGCATCGTCGACGCCCCAGATATGGCAGCATGACCAGTTTGGTCGCTCCACAGCGCGAAATCCTAGCGCAAGAGTGAGAGCCTTGTTTGCGTGGATGTTTCCTTCGAACTTATGGATGATCGCGCCCGTTTGTCGATTACGATTCATCTGAGGCTCTGACCAGTTCCCCTTATAGAAGAGGCCACGCCGCGCATGTTCAGGATACCAGACGGGAAGATACTTGAATGTCTGCGGATCGACCCAACGGGCTGTCCTTTCGATCAACCGCATTACGTCTGCGAGGCCGAGCTCGCGCCGCAGAGCCTCGAGGCCGTCCGGCAGCAAGTCAGAGTCGGTGTTCCCCTCGTTTCGGTCATTCAGCACGTCAGTATCGATCCCAAATCTCTGGGTGGTATAAGAACAAACCACCATCTCCAACCCGGAAGGACCATAGGATCTGAATTGCGGTGCGACAACTTCGAAACCGCCAAGTGGTCAGCCCAATACTGGCGTGCCTAATCATTGAGAAACCGAATCGCTTCGAACACCCGCCGCAAGGCGAACGAGCGGGCGACGCTCACCACGGTGAACAGCGCGCCCAGTGTCAGGTTCTGCGACAGCGTCGTGTACAGTCCAAACAAGGGAAACACCACGATTTGCGTCAGAATCGCGACGCCGTAGCCAACGGCGACATTGGTGAGCGACTCGACGAACGACATCAATCGCGACTGCTTCACGCTACGGCCTCACTTGTTGGCCAGCAGTTGAGCCGCGAGAGTTCGCAGCGCATG
>JAGRLX010000099.1 GCA_020441605.1 Alphaproteobacteria bacterium | reverse complement strand
CCCCTCTGCAGGGACTCACCCGGTTGCAGGAGCTTTACCTCGATCAGACGCTGGTCTCCGATCTCACTCCCCTTCAAGGCCTTACAGGGTTGAAGGCGCTTTTCCTTAACCATACTCAGGTAGCCGAACTTTCCCCGCTGCAGGACCTTACCGAGTTGCAGGTGCTATTGTTAGATGGGACTGACGTGGATGACCTCGCCCCACTCAAAAACCACAAAAGGATTAGAAAAATCTGGCTGGATTTCACGCCTGTTACCGACCTAAGGCCGGTCTTATGGTGGTCCGATCTGAGTGAAAGCGCCGGGATATCTTTGTCGTTCCTTGAAAGCAATGCCGCGGCACGAGACGAGCGCTTGAAAACGTTGTCGCGGATCGAAGATCACGACGAGCGTTTGCGCGAAACCCTCGACTACCTCGCCACCCTGCCGCCCTGGCCCGAACCGTTGCCCGACGCAATGCAACCCCCACCTGCCGACCAGCAGGAAATGTTGTTTGACGACGAAGAACCGGTCACCGTGACCGCGTTGCTGGAAGCTCAGGACCTTGCGGGTTGGCGCTTTTCTCCGATCCATGGCAGCCTCGTCCTCTATGTCCAGGACCTGCCGACCGATGCACGTCAGGCGCAACTGGCCAAAATGGCGGCAGACCGAGCGGCCCACCTGCTGCTAAAACTGGGCGACCGCATCAACCAGGGCGGCCTCCGGCAAGACGTTGCCGAGGAAACCCAACGATTTTCCGACATTCTCGCCGATGACAGCCGTCCGCTCTCCATTCGCTCGATCGAGCTTTGGGGCAGTCTCGTCGCCCTTGGCAGCCAACTTGAGGAAAACGATCAGGGCCGCCGCGATGGGCGCGACCCGCTTGACCTCCTGACAAACGAAGCCCGCGCGTCGCTCCAAACCTTCCTCGGCATCGCCGCCGGACTTGTGCGCAGCTTCCCCGAGGCACGCAAACTTGATGACGATCATGGCACATTCGACCGCCGAGGCGTCACCATCGATATGTTGCTCGAGGTATTCGAGGCTGCGCTCAATGCGGCCTTCATAGACGAACGCAGCGCCGCACTGGTTCAGCATGTCGCCGAAATCGCGCAGGACGGCGGCAAGCAGGCTCTCAAGGCCGAAAGCGTAACCGTCTCCGGGTCCAAGAACCTCGTTCTGACGGCGGCCTTGGTTGGCGGTCTCGCCGGTGGTGTCACCACCGGCGTTCTCGGCGACATCGGGACGGATATCAGCAACCACTATGAGCTGGGCGAGAAAGCCATCGCATTCATCGAAGGCTCCAAGGACCAGATCAACGACCTGTTGGACCAGCTCACCCCGGACGAACGGGCACGGTTGCGCTCCGCCCTCAAAGATGCCCTGAAGAAAGCCGGGCGCGGCACACCCGGAACTGGACCCCAATAACGAAAAAAGCGCCCCCCGAGGGAGGCGCTCTTTCAAGGGCAGCGGTGGCGCGGTTGACGGGGCTCGAACCCGCGACCCCCGGCGTGACAGGCCGGTACTCTAACCGACTTAGCTACAACCGCGTGTCCACCCGCCCGGATCGCCGC
>JAGRLX010000098.1:2599-22154 GCA_020441605.1 Alphaproteobacteria bacterium | reverse complement strand
TGGCTCTCGCCGAAGGTCGTGACGCGGAACAGATGACCAAATGTATTGTGCGACATGCGTCTTGATTAGGCCGCCGCGACGGCGGCGTCAAACCAGTCGGCCCGGCCATTGTGCAATCTGCAATAGCAACCCTGGCGCATCATCAGTTCCACGAGGTCGCGCCGGGCGAGGCCCGCGAGTTCAGCCACCAAGCACCGTCCGATGGCGCCATGGGAAACGACCACGGTTGGCCGGTCGAGCCCGTCGAGCCAGCGGCGCATGCGCTGCTGACCGTCTTCGTAACTCTCGCCACCCTGCGGGCGCCAATGGTAGCGGTCTTCCGGATGTGCCGGGTAGACCGGGGAATCCTTGAGCTCCCAGAAGGGTTTGCCTTCCCATACACCGAAGCCCAGCTCCTGGACCGCCGGTTCAACGGCAATTTGCTGGTGGTCGAGCGACAGGGCCTCCGCAACATGCCCCATGGTTTGCCTTGCGCGCCGCAGTGGACTGACGACAAAGTTGAATTCTGGCGAAAATTCAGGGCTGTCCGCCAGCAGCCGCCCGACCGCGGCAGCCTGTCGGTGGCCATGGTCATTGAGATCGGTGTCGGTCCAACCCTGGATCAGGCCTTGGCGGTTCCAATCGGTCTCGCCATGGCGGATGAAGTAGACCGGAGGATGGGACCTATTCACCGCCGCCATTCACCGTAATGTCGGGAGCCTCGGGATTCTTCATGCCCACGATGTGGTAGCCGGCGTCGACATGGAGGATTTCGCCCGTCACCCCGCGGCTGAGATCCGAGAGGAGGTAGAAACCCGAATCGCCCACCTCGTCCGTGGTCACCGTCCGGCGGAGCGGCGAATTGTATTCGTTCCAGCGCAGGATGTAGCGGAAGTCGCCGATCCCCGAGGCGGCAAGAGTCTTGATCGGTCCGGCCGAAATGGCATTCACCCGGATTGCCTTCGGGCCAAGATCGGCAGCCATGTAGCGCACCGATGCCTCGAGCGCGGCCTTGGCGACCCCCATGACATTATAGTGCGGCATCCACTTTTCGGCGCCATAGTAGGTGAGTGTCAGAAGCGAGCCGCCATTGGTCATGAGCTTTTCGGCCCGCTGGGCAACAGCGGTGAAGGAATAGCAGCTGATGAACATGGTCTTGGTGAAATTGTCCGCCGTGGTATCCACATAGCGGCCGGTGAGCTCGTCCTTGTCTGAAAACGCGATGGCATGGACCACGAAGTCAAGCGAGCCCCAGTCGCTGGCCAAGGCATCGAAAGTCGCATCCATCGAGGCCATATCGGTGACGTCACAGGGGAGCACGATTTTCGAACCGATCTCGCTTGCCAATGGCTCGACCCGTTTCTTCAGTGCATCACCCTGATAAGTGAAGGCCAGTTCGGCGCCCTGTGCGGCGCAAGCCTTGGCTATGCCCCAGGCGATCGACCGGTTGTTGGCAACGCCCATGATGAGCCCGCGCTTGCCTGCCATCAAACCTTTGTTATCGCTCATTTTTGTTCCCATGAAAATGAACGCCCGCTGGCGGGCCTCAAAGGCCGGTTAATTGGCACAAACGCGATAGCAGGTCTACTGGAAAGAGAAAGCCGTCAAGAGATGATCGGCGGGCCTCAGCTGACTACCCGCCAGCTGCCATCGGCCATTTCGCAGGCAGTTCCCTCGATCAGTTCGGGTTCGCCGCGCACCCAGATGGTATGTTCGAAGTCGCGGCACATGCCGCCATCGCGCTCGAAGCTGCGTCTGGGCCGGAATTCGCCGCGATGCCCGGATTGGGGATTCTTCCAATATTCGACCCGGTTGCTGCGCAGGCCCCGGTCGGCAGCGAGATAGGCATATTCCCTGTCGCGTTCGTCGAGGCTGCGGCCGATCTCGGCCCCAACCACGGCACCCAGCGCCGCGCCGATGATGGTTGCCGCGGCCCGGCCGTTGCCGTGGCCGATGGTATTGCCGAGCAACCCGCCCGCGACACCGCCGATGACGGCGCCAGATGTCTCTCGCGGACCGCTGTCGGCAGCGCATCCGCCCAGTGTCAGCGCAACGGCCGTGACGATGGCGATGGTCCTATGGTTCATGTCAATCCCCCGCGACTTCGCATGCCTGATGGTCTATGCATGGGCTTTGAGCCTATGCCGCCGCAGTGGCATAAAGGCGGATGAATTGTGGACAGACTGGGGCCGCTATCCCCTATGGTTAAGAGATCATGAGCCTGAGCGATATTTCGAAACTGACGGCTTCCATGGGCTTTGCCGAGCGCAACGACCCCTTTGGCCTGTTTGCCGACTGGCTGAAGGAAGCCGAGCAATCGGAGCCGAATGATCCCAATGCCATGGCGCTGGCGACCGCCGACGAGGAAGGCCTGCCCAATGTCCGCATGGTGCTGCTCAAGGGTTTCGACGATCGAGGCTTTGTGTTCTACACCAATTTCGAAAGCCAGAAGGGCCAGGAGATACTTGGCACCATGAAGGCGGCCCTGGGCTTTCACTGGAAGTCACTGCGCCGCCAGGTCCGGGTGCGGGGGCTGGTCGAGGAGGTCACCAAGCAGGAGGCCGACGCCTACTTCGCCTCGCGTCCGCGTGACAGCCGCATCGGGGCCTGGGCTTCTCAGCAATCGCGCCCGCTCGAGAGCCGTTTCGCACTCGAAACCGCGGTCGCCATGAACGCCGCGCGCTATGCCATCGGCGAGGTGCCGCGCCCGCCTTATTGGTCCGGGTTCCGGGTCAAGCCGCTGTCGATCGAATTCTGGCACGACCGGCCCTTCCGCCTGCATGACCGGGTGGTCTTCCGCCGCGCCAACCAGACCAGCGACTGGACCAAGACCCGGCTCTATCCCTGAGCAGGATCTCCCGTGCCGGCCGATCGGATGAGACGTGTTGAGCTTGACGTGACATGTCTTTATCGGGCGCGGGCTTTCGCTTATAGGCTCTTGTCATGACCCAGACCCCCGACTCGAGCCGCAAGACCCTGATTCTGACCGGCGCCTCGCGCGGGATCGGACATGCCACGGTGAAACGCTTCTCCACCGCCGGATGGCGGGTGATCACCTGTTCGCGTCAGCCGTTCCCCGAGGATTGTCCCTGGGATGCAGGCCCCGAGGACCACATCACCGTCGACCTGGCCTCCTCCGCCGACACGCATGCCGCGATCGCCGTGATGAAGGACAAGTTGAAGGCGCAGGGTTCGAAACTCCACGCACTGGTCAACAACGCCGCAATCAGCCCCAAGAAGCCCGGTGGCGGCCGCCTCAACACCATCGAAACCGACGAGCAGGACTGGAAGACGGTTTTCCAGATCAATTTCTTCGCGCCAATCATGCTGGCCCGCGGCCTCATGGACGAACTGGTCGCCGCTAGGGGGGCTGTCGTCAATGTCACCTCGATCGCCGGATCGCGGGTGCACCCTTTTGCCGGTGCCGCCTATTCCACTTCGAAAGCGGCTCTTGCCGCCCTGACCCGCGAGATGGCAGCCGACTTCGGTCCCCATGGCGTGCGCGTCAATGCCATTTCGCCAGGTGAGATCGAAACCTCGATCCTGTCGCCGGGCACCGAGAAGCTTGTGGCGCAGATTCCCCAGCGCCGCCTCGGGCAGCCAGAAGAGGTCGCCAAGGCGATCTATTTTCTGTGTACAGAGAGTTCGAGCTACGTGAATGGCGCCGAGCTTCACATTAACGGGGGACAGCATGTCTAACATAGGGCTGCGTCCGGAGACCATCGCCGCCCATGCACTGCGGGCGGTCGATGAAGCGACCGGAGCGGTCGTCCCGCCGATCTATCTGTCCTCCACCTACGCCCGCGACGAGACTTATGCGCCCAAGCTGAGGGAAAACTACATCCGCAACGGCAACCCGACGCTGTGGCAGGCGGAGGAAGCCATCGCCGCCCTGGAACGGGGGCCGGCCGCGCTTCTCTTCGCCTCTGGCATGGCCGCGATCACGACCCTGACCGAAACCATTCCGCAGGGCGCCCATGTCGTGGCCCCCGATGTGATGTATTATGGCACCCGTGATTGGCTTCAGCGCCTGGCGGGTCTTGGCCGCATCGAACTCACCCTCTTCGACCCACGGCAACCGGGCGGGCTGCAGGCGGCCTTGCGGCCCGGCCGAACCGATCTCCTGTGGATCGAGACGCCGCTCAACCCGACCTGGGATGTCATCGACATTGCCGCCGCGGCTGAGGCGGCCCACTGCGCAGGGGCAATTCTGGCAGTCGATGCCACGGCTACGGCCGCTGTCACCACCCAGCCGCTGAGCCTTGGTGCCGATCTGGTCTTTCATTCGGCAACCAAATATCTGAATGGTCATTCCGACGTGCTTGCCGGCGTGCTCGTCACCCGTGAAGTGAGCGACCGCTGGCGGCAGGTTGCGGCGCTCCGCACCAAGATGGGCGCCCCCCTGCCACCCTTCGAATGCTTTCTCCTGATGCGTGGCCTGCGCACCGTCTTTGTTCGCTACCGGCAGGCTTCTGCCAACGCCATGGCCCTCGCCAGACACTTCGAACATCACCCCCGGCTGGACGGTGTGCTCTATCCGGGTCTTGCTACCCACCCCGGCCATCAGGTTGCACGCCGGCAGATGACCGACGGCTTCGGCGGCATGATGTCGCTGCTGGTGAAGGGGGGATTTGAACCTGCCCGGCGCCTGTGCACGCGGCTCAAGGTCATCGTTCCGGCAACCTCGCTCGGCGGCGTTGAAAGTCTCGCAGAGCATCGCAAGACGGTGGAGGGACCGGCGAGCCCAGTGCCCGACAATCTGGTGCGCCTTTCGATCGGCATCGAACATGCCGACGACCTGATTGCCGACCTCGAACAGGCGCTGCAGGGACTCTGATCAGACCGCTTTGGCGTGCCGGTTGGGTGCGGCCACGAAGTGGGCGTCGAAGACGGTTGCGACGGTGCGCAGGAGCAGGCGATGTCTCGGAGGTACCGTAATCCGCGTACCCTCGATGCTGGCCAGTCCGGCTGCGCATGCTGCTTCCAGCCGCCCTGGCACGTCGGCCATGAGATCCGCCGTCATGCCATGGCGGGCCGCAATCCGGGCATAGTCGACCGTGAGATCGCACATCAGCCGTTCGATGATTTCCGAACGCATGCGATCCTCCGCTGTGGTCGCAAGACCACGCGTGACCGGGCTCTGGTTGCGTTCGATCGCCTCCGACCATTGCAGCGTATCCCGTGCCGCCTGCACGAAGCCTTGCGGAAATTCACCAATGGCCGAGGCGCCGAAGGACAAGAGCGCATCCGAGACGTCGGTCGTGTAGCCCTGGAAGTTCCGGCGCAACATTCCCTTGGCGGCGGCAGCGGTCAACTCGTCATGGGCGAGTGCGAAATGGTCGAGCCCGATTGCAGCATATCCCGCCGCGCAGAGTTCGCTATCGATGGCGGTGGCCTGACGGTAGCGCTCGGCGACGCCCGGAAGATCCTGGTCGGCGATCATCTTCTGGTGCTTCTTGAACCACGGCACATGGGCATAGCCAAAGACCGCGATGCGGTCCGGCGCCAGTTCTGCGGCCTGCCGGGCGGTCCTGGTGACGCTTGCAACGGTCTGGGCCGGCAGGCCGTACATTAGGTCGAAATTCACTGACTGGAATCCCGCCGCGCGCAGGAACTCGGTGGCCGTGGCGACTAGCCCGAATGTCTGCAGCCGATTGATCTTCATCTGCACCGGAGCGGCGAAATCCTGGACGCCGAAGCTGATGCGGTTGAACCCCATGGATGCCAGCACCCTGGCCCGTTCCTTGGTGAGAGTGCGCGGATCGGACTCGAGTGCGACCTCTGCGCCCGCAGCCAGGCCATAGCCTTTGTCGATCGCCTCGAGAATCTCGGCAATGTGCATGTCGTCGAGATAGGTCGGCGTCCCCCCGCCGAAATGGATGTGCTTGACCCGCCCTTTGCGACCCGGCAACAGGCCAGCGTTGCGGCGCAGGTCGCGCACCAGGAAGTCGACGTAGCGCGCTGCCCGGTCATAACTGTTCGGCACCGAAGTGTGGCAGCCGCAATACCAGCACAACTGCCGGCAGAACGGGATATGCACGTAGACCGACAGTGAAGCTTCGGGCGAGAGGCCCGTCAACCAGTCATCTGCGGTCGATCCGGCGAAATCGGGCTGGAATTGCACCGCTGTCGGATAGCTCGTGTAGCGGGGTACGTCCTGCAGGGCGAAAGGAAGAAGTTGAGTGTCCATGGCGGCAGACACTGAACAGGTTCAACCGTCACTTCATTGACCGAGATCAAAACCCAGTCGGGGTAGATGGGAGATAGTTAGCTGCACTGCGGGATGCATGTTTCCTCGCGCCTTCAGGTTTTCAAACAACTGCGGCAAGGAGAAGGAAGATGAGGCGGACACTCGTGACGACAGTGGTTCTGGGCTTGGCGCTTGGCAGCGCAACCATTCCGGCATTCGCCGATGATGATAGTTGGGGCTGGCACATGTGGGGCTGGGGCATGGGACCCGGCCATGGCCGGATGATGGGCGAGGATTATGGACCCGGCTTTCTGGGTGGCCCCGGCTACATGGGCGGTCCCGGCTTCATGTCGCGCATGGCTGCCATCGACAGCAACGACGATGGGGTGATCAGCGACGACGAGGCGGCGGCTCAGGTCGAGGCGGTCTTTGCCGCGATGGATGCCGACGACGACGGCGAATTGACTGAAGAAGAATACATGGCAGTGCGCATGGGTCCGCAGCGCGGTCAGAACCCCGAGCGCGAGAAGATGATGCAGGAGCGCAAGAAGGCACGCTTTCCCGCCATGGATGCCGACAAGAACGGCACGGTGTCGAAGGCCGAATTCTTCGCCGCCGGCAAGGCCCGCTTCGAAGCGGCCGACACCGACAAGGATGGCAAGGTCACTCCATGGGAATTCCGCGCCCAACGCTGGCGCTGATGAGTTCGCGTCTGGACTGTTCTCCCTGATGCCGCGATGAGCGGGACGCTTGATCCCGTTCCGCTCACCGGGCAATGGTCAGTAAAGTTCCGTCCGGTATTGTTCCTCGACCGCGGCGTCGGCCTTGCGGGCTTCGGCCTCATCGACGCCAGTGTCGCTCGTCTGGTCCATGATGATGCGGGCGATCGAGGGCATTTGGCCGCGGTCCTGGCGATAGTCGTCCGACCACAGCTTGGAGCGCTTCAGCGCCTTGGCGCAGTGCATGAAGACTTCCTCGACGGTGATGAGGATACCGACCTTCGGCTGCTTGCCTTCCACGACACAGTGTTTCAGGAGGTTTGCATCCTCCGTGATACGCGCCGTGCCGTTCAGTCTCAGTGTATCCTCGAAGCCCGGGATGAAGAACAGGCAGCCGACATTCGGATTGGCCATGATATTGGCCATCGTATCGAGGCGGTTGTTGCCGGGTCGGTCCGGGATCAGGATGGTGTTCTCGTCGACAATGTGGACGAAGCCGGGTGGATCACCGCGGGGCGAGAGATCCGCCTTGCCGTTGGCGTCCGCCGTCGACACCACCACGAAGGGCGACATCGAAATGAACTGGCGCGAATGCTTGTCGATCGCCGGCCGCGATTTTTTCAGCGCCAGTGGATGGACCGCCTTGAACTTGGCGCGGAGCTTGTCTTCAGTTTCGATCATGCCTCGCGCGCTCCCTCCTTGCGCACCCACGCTTCCATCTGGTCCAGGCCCTTCTCGACCAGGTCGAACATCTCGTTGATTTCATCGGCGCTGATGACCAGCGGCGGACAGAAAGCGACCGAATCCTGGATGTTGCGGAGGATCACGCCGAGATCCTGCATGACGTTGATGGTCGTCGCTCCGAGCTGCCGCTTCGGATCGAAGCTGCGCTTGGTCTTCTTGTCGGCCACCAGTTCAATGGCGCCGATGAGGCCCACGCCGCGCGTCTCTCCGACCAGCGGATGTTCGCCCAGCTTGTGCAGTCGCTTCTGGAAGAGTGGTGACACCGCGGCGGCGTGTTCCATGATCTTGTCGCGCTGGTAGATCTCGATGGTCTTGAGCGCCACGGCGCAACCGACGGGATGGGCAGTATAGGTGTAGCCATGGCCGAAGGTGCCGAGCTTGCGGCTTTCTTCAAGCATGGCCTGATAGAGGTCTTCCTCGATCGTCAGCGCCGACATCGGGAAATAGGCGGACGTGATCGCCTTGGCCATCGAGATCGACTGCGCCTTCATGCCGAAGGTCTCGGCGCCAAACCAGTTGCCGGTACGCCCGAAGCCGCAAATCACCTCGTCGGCGATGAAGCGGATGTCATGCTTGGCCAGGATCGGATTGATCTTCTCGAAATAGCCCTTGGGCGGCACGATCACGCCGCCGGCACCCATTACCGGTTCGGCGATGAAGGCGGCGATCGTGTCCGGACCCTCGCGATCGATAAGATCCTCGAGGTCCTGCGCCATGCGGGCAGAGAACTGCTCCTCGGTCTCGCCGTCCTGGCCGAAGCGATAATAGTGCGGGCATGACGTGTGGACCACCCGGGCGATCGGCAGGTCGAAATCGTTGTGCACCCAGGGCAGCCCGGTCAGCGAGGCTGACGCGATGGTGACGCCATGATAGGCGCGCATGCGGCTGATGATCTTCTTCTTCTGCGGCTTTCCGCGGGCATTGTTGTAATACCAAGACAGCTTGATCTGCATGTCGTTGGCTTCCGAGCCCGAGGTGCCAAAGAGCACCTTGGAGGCGGGAACTGGCGAGATTTCCTTGAGCTTCTCGGAGAGTTCAATCACGCCGTCGTGGGACTTGCCGCTGAACGCGTGGGTGTAGGAAACCTTGCGCATGGCCTTGGCCGCGGCCTCGACGATTTCCTCGTTGCCATAGCCCAGTGCCGTGCACCACAGGCCCGCGAGTCCCTCGATGTAGCGCTTGCCCTTGTCGTCATAGAGATAGATGCCCCGGCCCTCGTTGAGGATCGTCGGCCCCACTTCGCGATGGCGAGCTAGGTTGGTGTAGGGATGGATGACGGTCTCGATGTCGCGCACGGCCATATTTGAAAGCGGCATTGTCTGTTTCCTCCTGCGAAGCGGCGTTTATAGCAGCCGAAAGCCTTTGTTGAACAGACATGACCGACCTGCATCAGGCGCGGCCCGGGCTGGCGGCTCTTGAAACACCGACCGGGACGGGTGATGGTGCGGCGAAGGCCACGAGACGAGAACGCATGAACTACCTCACTTGCATTACCCAGGACACGGTCACCCTTGCCGAGATCCAGCCGCCGAAGGCGGGTCCCGGCGAGATCGTAGTGCGTCTTGCCATGTGCGGTATCTGCGGCACCGACACGGCAAAGGTGTTCGGTGCCTACCCAAAGCCTCAAAAGCTGGGGCATGAGGTCGTGGGCACCGTGCATGAGTTGGGCCAGGGAGTCAGCAAATTTGCGCAGGGCCAGCGGGTGGCGCTCGCCCATCACGTGCCCGACTATGCCACCCATTACGCGCGGCGCGGCAGCGAGACGATGGATGCCCTGTTCAAGCGCTCGAACATCGACCCCGGCGGGTTTGCTGAATTGATCCGCATTCCGGTCCTGCATGTCAACAACACGGTCTTCGCCATTCCCGATCACATGCCCATGGACCGTGCCGTGTTCATGGAGCCCATGGCCTGTTGCCTGCGGGCGCTCGATCGCGTCAGTCTCATCGAGGGTGACAGCTGTCTTGTGGTGGGCGCGGGTGCCGTGGGCATGCTGTTCGTGCCGTTGCTCCGTGACCGGGCGGTGACGACGGTCATCGCCGACATGCGGGCCGAACGCATCGAGCTGGCGCAGGCATGGGGCGCCGCGGCCGGCGGCGTTCCCGGCACCGACGACGTGGCGGCCATATGCAAGGGTGCCAGCGCCGGCAGGGGTGTCGACTGCGTCGTCCTCACCGTCGTCACTGCGGCGACGGTCCAACTGGCGATGGACGCGGTGCGCGATGGTGGCACCATCGTCATCTTCGGCGGCAAGCCTGGTACGGAACTCACGATGCCCATGTGGGACATCTGGGTGCGTGAGATCAATCTCGTGTCCAGCTATTCGGCGACGCCCGACGGATTGCGCCGCGCCATGGCAATCCTCAGCGGTCGGACCTACGAGGGCCTTGAACGCCTCATAAGCCACCGCATGCCCTTGGCGGAAGCGCAAGCGGCCTTCGAGGTGGTGCAGAAGGGAGCCGCCTCGAAGGTGGTGATCGTGCCCGGAAACTAACGCGCGGCACGCGGATACAGGAAGGAACGGCCAGATGCTTGGCTCAAACTCCTGACCGTGATGCCAGCAGTAAATAACCCGTGTCGTGGGATTCGACCGCGGGAAATCCTATGTCCACCCTAAGCTCTCGATAGGTTGTCCGCAGTCGGGCCAAGTGTGCTGGCGTGCGGTTCATTGCCGATGAAACTGTCCGCTTATTACCATTCGTGACGGTAAAGCCATGGCGGCAGACCAGTCGATCATGCCCCTCCTGCCAGCGCGGCAGGAGGGGCGAGTGCATCAATTGCCGAGAATGGCGCTCTCGAGGATGTCGAGGCCTTCCTTGAGAATCATCTCCGAGGCGGTGAGCGGCGTCAGCATGCGCACCGTATCGGCATAGACCCCGCAGGTGAGGATGAGGAGGCCGCGCTCAAGGCACTTCGCTGCCAGCGCCTTGGCGCCTGCCGCATCGGGTTCGTTGCCACTGTGCTTGGTGACCAGTTCGAAGGCGCACATGGCGCCGAGCCCGCGAATGTCGCCGATCGGCATGCCCTTGCCCTTGGCCTTGATCGACTGCATGCGCTCCATGATGAGCTTGCCCTGGGCCTCGGCCTTCTCCAGGAGGCCTTCCTGTTCGAAGGCATCGAAGACACCGAGGGCTGCGGCGCAGGCGATGGGATTGCCGGCATAGGTGCCGCCGATGCCACCCGGGTCCGGCGCATCCATGATCTTGGCGCGGCCGACGACGGCGGCGAGCGGGAAGCCGCCGGCCAGCGACTTGGCTGCGGTCATGAGATCCGGTTCGACGCCATAGTGCTCCATGGCGAAGAACTTGCCTGTACGGCCGAAGCCGGACTGGATCTCGTCGGCGATCAGCAGGATGCCATGCTCGTCGCAGATCTTCCGCAGACGGACCATCAGCTCCTTGGGGGCCACATAAAAGCCGCCCTCGCCCTGGACCGGCTCGATGATGATGGCGGCGACCCGTGTGGGCTCGACATCGGCCTTGAACAGCCACTCGATGGCATGGATCGAATCCTCCACGCTCACGCCCTTATGGGCGACCGGGAAAGGTACATGCCACACGCCTGGCGCCATCGGCCCGAACTTCGCCTTGTACGGCACGACCTTGCCGGTGAGCGACATGCCGAGCAGCGTACGGCCATGGAAGCCGCCGTTGAAGGCGATGACGTCCGAGCGGCCGGTATAGGCGCGGGCGAACTTGACGGCATTCTCGACCGCCTCGGCGCCGGTGGTCACCAGCGCCGACTTCTTCTCGCCTGATATGGGCGCAACTGCGTTGAGCTTCTCGCACACCTCGATGAACGGCGCATAGGGCATGACCATGGCGCAGGTGTGGGTGAAGGCCTCGAGTTGCTCATAGACGCGCTTCATCACCAACGGATGGCGATGGCCGGTATTGACCACCGCGATTCCACCGCCGAAATCGATGTAACGGTTGCCTTCGATGTCCCAGATCTCGGAATTCTCGGCGCGTGCCGCAATGACCGGAGCACCCGCGCTGATGCCGCGGGAGACGGCCTTGGCACGGCGCTCGACCCACTGCTTGTTCATGCCTGGGGCTGAAACCGGTGCATTCATGATGTTCTCCTCTTGTGGTTGGGGCGGCTTTTACGCCTGTTGACGGGTGCGCGGCAAACGGATTCAATTCGGCAACGCAACAAGGATTCCCCTATGCCAGAACTGATCCGCATGGCCGCAACGGAAATCGTTGAACGGCTGCAAAGCGGCGAAATTTCGCCTCTTGATTGTCTCGACGCCCTGGAGGACAGGGTTGCCAAGGTTGACGGAACCGTCAACGCGCTGCCGACACGATGTTTTGACCGGGCGCGCACAAGTGCCGAAGCCCTGATGCGCAAGCCTGTCGCGGAGCGCGGGCCTCTTGCCGGATTGCCGGTGCCGATCAAGGACCTCGTCGACGTGGCGGGGGTGCGTTCGACGCAATGCTCACCGATCTACAGGGACCGGATCGCCGAGACTTCGGACATCGTCGTGCGCCACATCGAAGAGCGCGGCGGGGTCATCTATGCCATGTCCAACTCGCCCGAGTTCGGCGCCGGGGCCAATACTTTCAACGAGGTCTTCGGGGCCACCCGCAATCCCTGGAACACACGATTGTCCGCATCTGGTTCGTCCGGCGGCGCAGCCGCAGCCCTGGCCACCGGCACGGCCTGGGTGGCCCATGGCTCGGATCTTGGCGGTTCCCTGCGCAATCCTGCCAGCTTCTGCGGCGTGGTCGGCATGCGCCCGTCCCCCGGCCGGGTGGCGGCATCGGTTTTTTCCAAGATCGACGGCACCCTGGTGGTCGAAGGTCCGATGGCGCGCAATGTCGAGGACCTGGCATTGTTCTTCGATGCCATGGTGGGCGAGGAGCCGGAGGACCCGGTCTCCCTTCCGTCTGATGGTACGTCCTATCTGGCTGCGGCACGTTCGGGCTGGAAACCCAAGCGCGTGGCGATCTCGCGCGATCTCGGTCTGCCGCCTGTCGACCGCGAGGTCGGTAACATTGTCATGACTGCAGCCCGGCGCTTTGATGAAGCGGGGGTCATCGTCGAGGAGGCTCATCCAGATCTGAGCGAAACCCGCGACTGCGCCCAAGTCCTGCGTGCGCTGTCCTATGCCAACATGGGGCCTCTGCTCGAGAAGCATCGTGACCTGATCAAGCCGGAAGTGGTCTGGAATATCGAGAAGGGCTTGCGGCTGTCTGGCGAGGACATCGCCAGGGCCGAGTCCCAGCGCGGTGCCATGTTCGCCCGGATGCACCGGTTCTTCGACACCTATGATTTGCTACTCTGCCCCACCACCATCGTGCCACCCTTTCCGGTGGAGCAGCGCTATGTGGTCGAATGCGACGGCGTGAAACTAGAAAGCTACGTCGACTGGCTGATGATCGTCCATGCCATAACGCTGTGCTGCTGCCCGGCGATCTCGATCCCCTGTGGCTTCACCGCTGACGGGCTGCCGGTTGGATTGCAGATCGTGGCACCTTGCCGCGCCGAGGCGCGTCTTTTGGCTGGCGCCAGGTTGATCGAGGAAGTCCTGGGCCTTGGCGCCATCACGCCAATTGACCCGCGCGTGAACTAGCGCTCAACTCGGCTTCTGGCTAAAGCCGGGGCCACAAGAGACGTTCTGCAGGGCGCAATTTGGGAGAAGACGAATGCTCGGACTGATGCAGGAATTTCCACTGCTCGTGCATCGCGTGCTCGACCATGCGGCGCGTTGGCATGGGACGACTGAAATCGTCTCGCGCAGCGTCGAAGGCCCGATCCATTGTACCACCTATGCACAACTCGACCGCCGTGCCCGGTCTCTCGCCAGCGCGGCCCAGCAGCGCCTGCGGGTCAAGCTGGGGACCGTAGTCGGCACCATGGCCTGGAATACCTGGCGCCACCTCGAGATCTGGTACGCGATCATGGGTGCGGGCGCGATTGTCCACACGCTCAACCCGCGGCTCTTTGCCGACCAGCTCGAATACATTGTCAACCACGCCGAAGATGAGTGGATCTTCATCGATCTGAGCTTTGTTTCTCTATTCGAGAAGTTGCAGGATCGCCTGCCGGACGTGAAGGGCTTCGTCATTATGACCGACGCCGACCACATGCCGGTCGGCACCACGCTGCGAAACCCGCTATGCTACGAAGATCTGATCGCCTTGGGCGACCCAGAATTCCAATGGCCCGAGTTCGACGAGAACACGGCCTGCGGCATGTGTTACACGTCCGGAACCACCGGGAACCCGAAAGGCGTTGTCTATTCGCACCGGTCCAACGTGCTCCACGGCATGATGTGCGCGCTGGGAGATGCTTTCGCCGTCTCGAGCCGCGACCGGATGATGCCGGTGGTGCCCATGTTCCATGCCAATGCCTGGTCGATTGCCTATTCCGGTCCCTTGTCGGGCGCCGCCATGGTCATGCCGGGACCCAAACTCGATGGTGCATCGATCTACGAGATGCTCGATACGGGCCGGGTGACGATCACCGCGGCCGTGCCCACCGTCTGGCTGATGCTGTTGCAGTATCTCGAACAGAACCCGGATCTGAAGCTGCCTCATCTCGAACGGGTGATCATCGGCGGCTCGGCCTGTCCGGAGGCGGTCATGAAGGCCTTTGTCGATAATTATGGCACCGATGTCATCCATGCCTGGGGCATGACCGAGATGAGCCCCATCGGCTCGCTCTCGACCCGGTCGGGGGCCGCCCTGCGTCTGTCCGATGACCAGTGGTGGCGCCTCAAGCTCAAGCAGGGCCGTCCGCCCTTCATGGTCGACATGAAGATCACGGATGATGAAGGCAAAACCCTGCCACACGATGGCACGACCTTCGGCAGGTTGAAAGTGAGGGGCCCGGCCGTAGCCCGCTGTTATTTCAAGGGCGAGGGTGCTTCGGCCTTCGATGCCGACGGCTGGTTCGATACCGGAGACGTCGCCACCATCGATGAATTCGGCTACATGAACGTCACTGATCGTTCCAAGGATGTGATAAAGTCGGGTGGCGAGTGGATATCCTCGATCGATCTGGAAAACCTCGCGCTGGGGTGTTCCGGCGTGCAGGAAGCCGCGGCCATCGGTTTGCCCCATCCCAAGTGGGATGAGCGGCCACTGCTGGTGGTAGTTGTCAAGCCCGGCGCGACTGTGACGAAATCCGCCGTGCTGGCCCATCTCGAAGGCCAGATCGCCAAATGGTGGATGCCGGACGATGTCGTCTTCGTCAGCGAGATCCCGCACACGGCCACAGGCAAGATTTCCAAGCTCACGTTGCGCGAGCAGTTCAGGGACTACAGGTTCCCGGACACTTGACCCGGTGCGTGGTCTGAGGGGTGGAGCATTTCACTTCCAGCCCTGACGCGCTATGCTTCTTTTCGGTGAACGAAGATGCCCTTCGCATTCGACAACAGTTATGCCCGCGAGCTTGACGGGTTCTATGCGCGAGTTCCGCCGACGCCGGTAGCCAGGCCGGTGACGGTGAAGTTCAACGCTGCCCTTGCCGAGGAACTGGGCATCGATGTCGCCCGCCTGGAACCCGAAATGGCGGCTGCGATTTTTTCCGGCAACCGGTTGCCCGCCGGCGCCGATCCCATCGCCATGGCCTATGCTGGCCACCAGTTCGGCCACTTCGTGCCGCAACTCGGTGATGGCCGCGCCATCCTTCTCGGCGAAGTGATCGGGCGCGACGGCATCCGCCGCGACATTCAGCTCAAGGGATCCGGGCCCACGCCGTTCTCGCGCCGCGGCGACGGCCGGGCCGCGCTAGGGCCAGTGCTGCGCGAATACCTGGTGAGCGAGGCTATGCATGCCCTCGGCATTCCGGCAACGCGGGCCCTGGCCGCCGTGGTGACCGGCGAGCAGGTCTATCGCGAACGGATCCTGCCGGGTGCCGTCCTCACCCGCGTGGCGCGAAGCCACATCCGCGTCGGCACCTTCCAGTTCTTTGCTGTCCGTGGAGAGATCGACAAGCTGCGCCAGCTCGCCGACCATGTGATCGCGCGCCACTATCCCGAGCTGCGCAGTGGGCCCTCACCATACCTGGCGATGCTGGACAGCATCATCGAGCGCCAGGCCGCGCTGGTGGCACGGTGGATGCTGGTTGGATTCATCCATGGCGTGATGAACACCGACAACATGGCAGTCTCCGGCGAGACCATCGATTTCGGCCCCTGCGCCTTCATGGATGAATTCGACCCGCAGACGGTATTCAGTTCGATCGATGAGTTCGGCCGCTATGCCTATGGCAACCAGGCCTCGATTGCCCAGTGGAACCTTGCCCGGCTTGCCGAAACCCTCTTGCCGCTGATTGACGCGGATGGTGACAAGGCCGTCGCCATCGCAACGGCGCGGATACAGGGGTTCGCCGACATCTTCACCGGCCATTGGCAGTCAGGGATGCGGCGCAAGCTTGGCCTGGTGACCGACGAGGCGGAAGACGAAGTCCTGATCCAGGACCTGCTTGACATGATGCAGCGCTCGCGCGCCGACTTTACCTTGACCTTCCGCCGGCTGAGCGATGCGCGAGACCTTGAAACCCTGCGCGGCATGTTCCTCGATCTCGCGGGTTTCGATGCCTGGCTTGCCCGCTGGCAGGCGCGTGGCAACAGGGAGGCCCTTACGCCGCAACAGCGAAGTGTTGTCATGAAGGGCGCCAATCCGGCCTTCATTCCCCGCAACCACCGGGTTGAACAAGCCCTGGAAGCTGCAGTGAACGACGCGGACCTGGGCCCCTTCGACGCGCTCCTCGACGTGCTCTCGCGGCCCTACGACGACCAGCCAGACAGGTCGGACTATGCCGAACCGCCGGAGCCGGGGCGCGCAGCCTATCGCACCTTCTGCGGAACCTAGCGCAACAGCCGGGCCAATGGTGGAAACTGTTTGCCCGCTGCGCTGAGCGCCGGATTGATGGTGGCGGATCGATTCAGGCGCCGTAGGCAACGCCGGGCAGAACGCACAGCATCTCGTAAAGGAAATTGGCCCCGATCAGGGCGGTATTACCCGACGGATCGAATGGCGGCGACACCTCAACCAGATCGCCACCCACCAGATTGAGGCCGCGGCAGCCGCGAATGATTTCCAATGCCTGCCAGGTGCTGAGCCCACCCACTTCGACGGTGCCGGTTCCCGGTGCAAAGGCCGGATCGAGGCTGTCGATGTCATAGGTGAGGTAGACCGGGTGGTCGCCGATCTTGGTCCGCACCTCTTCCATCAGCGGGGCCAGCGACTTGTACCAGCACTTCTCCGCTTCGATCACGGTGAAGCCCTGCTGCCGCGGCCAATCGAAGTCGTCGGGTGAATAGCCCGACCCCCGCAGGCCGATCTGAAAGACCTTGTCACAAGCCAGCAGGCCTTCCTCGACAGCCCGGCGGAACGGGGTGCCATGGGCGATCTTCTCGCCGAACATCTCGTCGTTGATGTCGGCGTGGGCATCGACATGAATCATCGCCACCGGCCCGTGAACCTTCTTCATGGCCCTGAGGATCGGCAGCGTGAGGGTATGATCGCCGCCCAGCGTCAGCGGAATACAGCCATGCGACAGGATGTCGTCGTAGGCTGCCTCGATGATACCGACCGTCTTCTTGAGATCGAAGGTATTGATGGCGACATCGCCGATATCGGCCACCTGGAGCGACTCGAAGGGCTTGGCCCGGGTTGCCATGTTGTAGGGCCGGATCATGCAGGATTCAGCCCGGATCTGGCGCGGCCCGTGGCGCGTGCCCGACCGGTTGGAGGCGCCGATGTCTATGGGCACGCCGACGAAGCAGGCATCAAGCCCCTCCGCGGTCTTCTGCGCCGGCAGCCGCATCATGCTGGCCGGTCCTGCGAAACGGGCCATCTCGTTGCCGCCCAGCGGCTGGTTGAACTTGCTCATGCGGGGATCTCCATCAGCCCTGAGGGCCTGCATAATAAGGTAGCTTTTCGATCCGCGGCGCATAGCCGCCAGAGGCGCTGACCTTTGCCACATGGGCAATGATCTCTTCCAGCGGCGCGAACCACACCTTCTTGGTTTTCAGTGTTTCCTCGAGCCAGTGCTCGACCTGGCGCCAGCGCGCCAGCCGTCCGGTCAGGAAGGGATGCCAGATGCCCATCCAGAAGCCGCCGGCCTCGTAGGCGGCCTCAAATTCCTCCCAGAAGGCCCGGAGGCCTTCCGAGGGCGCCTTGACCGGCATCAGATAGTCGATCTCGGCATAGTGGGCGAAGGGCGGCCAGTCGTCGGTACCCCAGTGCACGGGAGCCTCCCACACGTCGCCCACCGGCGTCTTCATCAGATAGGGGATATCGTCGGCCATCAGCGACGAATCGTAGACGAAGCCATTGGCGACAAGCAGATCGATCACCTGCTGGGTAATGTTGTAGACCGGCGCCCGGTAGCCGCGCGGCTTCCTGCCAATGTGCTTCATGTGGACGTCAAGCGCCCGGGCAAAAGCGGCCGCCTGGGCCTCGCCCCTGGTCTCGATCGGGTCTTCATGGATATAGCCATGCTGGCCGATCTCGTGACCGTCCTTGAGAATGGCTTCGACCGCATCGGGATAGGTCTCGATGCACCACGAGGGAATGAAGAACGACTGCTTCAGCCCGAACCTGCGGTAGGTCTCGAGAATCCGGGGAATGGCGACCGTCGGCCCATAGCGGCCCATGGTTATCGGATAGAGACGGTCATGGCTGTCATGCGGGCGCGAGACATGGATCAGCGAATCCGCATCCATGTCGAAGGTGATGGCGCAGGCGCAGCGCGCGCCATCGGGCCAGGGAATGGGATTGCTGATCATCGGATCACCCTCTCGGAAGTTGTGGCGTCGGGCCCATTGTGGGCGAGCCGCGGGGCAACCGCAACAGTCTCACTCGCCGCGTGGGAAGCGTTTGCTTTCCTCCAGGATATTGAGGTCCATGTGATTGCGCATGTAGCGCTCGCTGGCCTTCTGCAGTGGCTGGTAATCCCAAGGGAAATAGGCGCCGTTGCGCAGCGCCTCGTAAACCACCCAGCGCCGGGCCTGGCTGGCGCGCACCGCGGCGTCGAACTGGCCGAGGTCCCAGCGGGCACTGGCCATGGCACGCAACTCGTCCAGCACCGGACGCGCTGCTGGATCGCCCACGCGGTTGTGGCGTTCGGCGGGATCGGCGTCGAGATTGAAAAGTTGATCTGTGTCGATCGCACAACAGACATATTTCCACGGCCCCTTGCGCAAGGCGACGAGCGGCGCCCAGGAGCCTTCCGCGGCATATTCCATGGCGACCGGGGCGCTGCGGGTCGCGCCCCTGGCCAGCGCCACCAGGCTCTCGCCATCGGTCCACGGCATGACCTCGTCCATGGAGACACCCGCCAGTTCGCAGAGCGTTGGCGTCACATCGATGGTGGATACGGGGGTGGTGACCAGGTGCGGCGAAAGCCCAGGGGCCGCCACCATCAGGGGCACCCGCGCCGAGCCCTCGAAGAAGTTCATCTTGAACCACAGGCCACGCTCGCCAAGCATGTCG
This sequence comes from Alphaproteobacteria bacterium, assembly GCA_020441605.1. Next base: position 3,069 of record JAGRLX010000098.1, on the reverse strand, counting down.
CCATGGTCGGAGACGAAGACCACGATGGCTTCCTGGCGCGCTGCGTCGAGGGCTGCGAGAATCTCGCCGATCTTGTCGTCGATATAGGAGATGTTGGCGAAATAGCCGCGCCGCGCCCGCTTAATCTGCTCGTCGGTGATGTCGAAGGCCCGCCAGTCGCAGGAATCCATGAGACGCTTGGAATGCGGGTCCTGGTCGTCATAGGCAATTGCATCGCCTTCCGGCAGAAGATGCGCGCAAGTCTCATAGAGGTCCCAATACTTGCGCCGCGCCACGTAAGGGTCGTGCGGATGGGTGAAGCTCACCGTGAGGCACCAGGGCCGGTCGTCAGCGCCGCGCGACAGGTCATAGATCTTGGCGATGGAATGATGGGCCACCTCGTCGTCGTATTCGAGCTGGTTGGTGATCTCAGCCACGCCGGCGCCGGTGACCGAGCCCAGATTGTGATACCACCAGTCGATGCGCTCGCC
>JAGRLX010000098.1:0-2575 GCA_020441605.1 Alphaproteobacteria bacterium | reverse complement strand
AATCGGCCGGATAGATGTCGGTGGTCAGCCGCTGCTCGAAACCATGCAGCTGATCCGGTCCGACGAAATGCATCTTGCCGGAGAGACACGTCTGATAGCCGGCGCGCCGCAGGTGATGGGCAAAGGTGGGAATGTCGGAAGCAAATTCCGCAGCATTGTCATAGACCCGGGTGCGCGAGGGCAGTTGACCGCTCATGAAGCTTGCCCGGCCAGGCGCGCAGAGGGGCGAGCCGGTATAGCTGTTGGCGAAGCGCACGGACCGCGCTGCAAGCGCCTTCAGGTTTGGCGCATGAAGCCAGGGCGCAGGTCCGTCGGGAAACAGCGTGCCGTTGAGCTGGTCGACCATCAGAATGAGGATGTTGGGGCGGCTGGCCATGGAAACTCCTTGTTCGGGCCGCAGCATGGCGCCGGACCGGGCTCACCTGCTACTCCGTGCGCGGCATCCTGTGCAAGGCTTCCGGCGCAGGCCAGAGGGCGCAAACCAGCGTCGCGGTTACCGCACCCGCAGCATTGAACACCAGATCGAGCGCCGTATTGAAGTAGCCGCCGACGTTTGTGTTGGCGACGAGCATCACGGCGCTGAACTCGACGATCTCGTTGACCGCGCCGAGGCCGATGCTGGAAAGCGCGGCGAAGACATGGAGCGTCTTGGTGCCGCGCATCTCCGGATACTGGCTGACCAGAACATGCCAGAGCAGCCACGCCGTAATCCCAAACCCATAGAAATGGACCAGTTGGTCGTATTTGAGGATGGCGAGTTCACCCTGGCCAGCGATGGGCAGAAGCGGGAGATTGTAGAGCACTGCTCCATTGACCGGGATGCCGCCACCCGCCATGTGGGCCAGGCCCCAGCCGGTGAACGCCCAAAGGAGCGGCAGTGGAAAGCGCACCTTGTGATGACCCCAGGCGATGAGCGCGATCAGCCCGACCATGGTCGCCAGGTAGCCGAGGAACTCGCGGTTGCCGATCACCATGAAATAGGCCATGAACCCGGCCACGTAGAGCAGGGTGAAGATCAGAACCGCCCGTTCCGTCGATTTGAGCCGCATATTCCGATGCCTCTTGGCTAGACGCCACGCGCCGCGACATTGCCGAAGCGTTGGCGGATCTTCCTGGTCAGATTGTCGCGGACATCGCGGTAGCTGTCGAGTATCTGCTCGCGGCTGCCCGCGGTGATCGAAGGGTCCATCGTCGGCCAGTATTCGGCTTCGATGGCCATGGTGCGGGTCAGTTCCAGGGCACGGTGGTGAGCTTCGGGCGACAGCGAGATCACCATGTCGAAGCTTGAGTCCTCGAGATCGTCGAAGCCTTGCGGCCGGTGCTTGCCGATGTTGATCCCCATCTCGTCCATCACCGCAGCGACGAAGGGATCGGGCTGGCCTGGCCTGACGCCGCAGGAGGCTACATAGACCCGGTGGCCATAGAAATGCTTCATGATCGCGGCCGCCATGACCGAACGGATAACATTCTGGGTACAGGCAAACAGGACGGCACTGGGAAGGTCGCCCGGCATGTGATGGGTTACCCCCGCCAGTGCAGGACGCAGACAAGCGTGAACAGGCGCCGCGCCGTATCGAAGTCCACGTCCACCTTTCCATTGAGGCGCTCGCGCAACAGTTCGCTGCCCTCATTGTGCAAACCCCGCCGGGCCATGTCGATGGTCTCGATCTGGGTCGGCGTGGCGGTCCGGATGGCCTGGTAGTAGCTTTCACAGATCATGAAGTAGTCTTTCACGATCCGGCGAAAAGGCGACATCGACAGCCCGATCAGGGAAAGGCGTTCCTCGCGGTCGTTGAGAACGTCGAAGATCAGGCGTCCGTCGGCGGTCGACAACCGCAGGCGATAGGGGCCGTCGGGATGGGAGATCAGGGCGAAGCTGTTGTCTTCTACCAGATCGTAGATGGCGACACGGCGCTCATGTTCAGCCTCGGGTGAAGGGCCGGCGCCGATCGAGGAATCGAGTTCGACTGCGGTCAGCCGGTTCTTTCGTTTCTCGGTCATTGCCGGACAATAGACCTGCGGCAGCGTCTGCGGCTAGGGGGCAGGATCTTCGGTGTCGCCATGGGACGGTCGGCGCGCGGTGCTCCAGGCCGGCCCCAGATCATTCAACTGGGCCTCGATGCATTCGACATGCAGGCGCAGGCTGCCCCCTCCCGAGAAGGTGAACTCGACCACACCGGACGGGGGCTCCTTCTCCTCGTAGGCGATCGACAGCAGCGACAGGACCGCGTCCTTGTCGGTCATGCGGATATTGCGCGACTGAACCTGCTGGACCCGGTCGAAATGCAGGCCGCTGCGGCAGCGCCGGCGCTGCTTGTCATCATCCCAGGCGTAGCGGTTTGCGACCAGCACAAATTGCCGCCTCGCGGGCGTATAGACGATATCGCCGATGCGCAGGATGGCATCCTGCATATGGGCAGAGATCACACCCAGGTCTTCGGCATCGAGGGCTGCAAGCTTGAGCATGCACTCAGCTCCCGGCGATTCTCACGACATCGGCGCCACAGGCCGACAGCTTCTCTTCCAGCGTCTCGAAGCCGCGGTCGAGGTGATAGACGCGGTTGATCATGGTCTC
>JAGRLX010000097.1 GCA_020441605.1 Alphaproteobacteria bacterium | reverse complement strand
GCGGCATCTGCCCGGTGAGCCATCACCTCGCTGCGGCAAAGGCAATGGATGTTATCTGCGGCGTTGACCAATTGCCGCCGACGGCCGAGAAAATGCGACGCCTGATGCATTATGGCCAGGTGATGCAGAGCCATGTCCTGCATTTCTTTCATCTTGCGGCTCCCGATCTTCTGTTCGGATTTGGCGCACCTGCCGAAAAACGCAATATTTTCGAAGTTCTGAAGGAGCAACCGGAGCTTGGCAGGCGTGCGATCTTGATGCGCAAGTTTGGCCAGGAGATCATCGAAGCCACAGCCGGCAAGAAGATCCATGGCACCGGGGCCATACCGGGCGGCATCAATCGCAATTTGCCGGTCAGCGAGCGCGATGCGTTCCTGCGTGACATCGACGACATGGAGCGATGGGCTTGCGATGCGCTGGCGCTTGCCCGGGACTACACTCTGGAACATGCCGCGATGGTGGGGGGCTTTGCATCCTTTCCTTCCAACTACATGTCCTTGGCCCGTGAGGGGGATGGTGCGCTGGACCTTTATCACGGCAAGCTTCGGGCGCTCACCGCGGAAGGCAAGACGATCTTCGATGGCCTCGACTATTCCAGATACCACGAAATCCTCGTCGAGGACGTCCGCTCCTGGTCCTATATGAAGTTTCCCTTCATCAAGAAGCTTGGGCCGGATGAAGGATGGTATCGAGTCGGACCACTGGCGCGCATGAATACCGCCAGCTTCATCGACACGCCCTTGGCCGACGAAGCTCGCAGGGAGTTGATGCTGCTCACCAAGGGTGCGCCGAACAATTCGATCCTGGCCAATCACTGGGCGCGCATGATCGAAGTGGTGCACTGTGTGGAAAAAATCCGCCAACTGCTCCACGATTCGGACTTGCAGGGAACAGATCTTCGGGCGACCGGCGAACGGCGCGAAGAGGGGATCGGGGTTATCGAGGCACCTCGCGGCAACCTTATTCACCACTATCGTGTCGACCGAAACGACCAGGTCACTTACTGCAATCTCATTGTGTCGACGACCCATAACAACGAAGGCATGAACAGGGCTGTGAAGGATGTCGCGATGAGGCATCTGTCGGGCAAGGAGCACATCACTGAAGGCATGCTCAATCACATCGAGGTGGCAATCCGGGCATATGATCCCTGTTTGTCTTGCGCCACGCACTCCCTGGGACAGATGCCGCTTCATGTCGAGCTGATCGATGCTGATGGTGCGCTGCTCGAAAAGCGGTTCAGGACCAATTGAAATCGGCACGGGTACTGCTGATTGGCTATGGTAATCCGGGTCGGGGCGACGATGGCCTCGGACCTAAATTCGCTCAAAAGTTGTCATGCAAACCGCTTTGCGGGCTGACCTGCATCGTGGATTATCAGCTCACGGTCGACCATGCGCTTGCTGTGAGCGAGGTGGAGTGCGTTGTCTTTGCCGATGCATCAGTTCTCACGGATGTTCCATTCACTTTCGAGAGCGTGGGGACCAGTGATCCGGAAAGCTTGATGAGCCATAGCCTTACACCGGCTGGATTGATGGCTCTGACCAGATCGCTTTTCGGCAAGCTTCCCGAGGCCTTTGTGATGGCGATTGCAGGATATGATTTCGATGAGGTGAAGGAAGGAATCAGCGATCAGGCGACCAAGAACCTTGATCTGGCAATCGATCACTTCTTGTCCTGGTATGCTGACCGGCAGTCTTGAGAAAAACGTCCTGGTGAACCAATTTGGCCAGCTCTAGAGTAAAGGCCCTGACACCATCTCGCGTGGTTTCAGGCAAGGGACAAGTGGCTGCCCATAGATCGGCATGCCGTAGTGGCAGGGTTAACGGTAAAGATCGGGTCTGGAAATGGGCGCAACCTTGACCGGCGCAGCGGTCGCGAGGGAATGGACGCCTGCTTCCGCAATCAATGTGGCGGCATAGCCATCCCAGGCGCTTGCGCCGACGGCCACGCCGGTCGCAATCGAATTGATCCAGGCCTGATTTTGAATCCGGTAGGCTTCGGCAAAGCGTGGACGCCAGTCCTTGGGGTAATTCACTGCCTGCATCAGGTTGAGGTTGACTTCGCTGTGGGTGGGCGACCGCAGCGAAACCGACCCATTTTCGCCAACCAGTTCTCCCCTTACGTCGTAACCATAGGTGGCATTGTTGTTGACCTCAATATTGACCAGTTGCCCTGCGGTCGTTTCGACGACCATGAGGACAGGGGCTCCGGGCTTGGCGGCATCGGCGCTGCGGGGTTGGAATACGCTGATTGATGAATAGTCGGTATCGAGCATCCAGCGGGCTATATCGAATTCGTGAGGAGCCGAATTGGTAATGGCCATTTCCGACGTGAACCACGATGGCGCTGAAACATTGCGATGGAAACAGTGGAACATGAGTGGGGGTCCAAGGTCGCCCCGCGACAGCACTGCCTTCATTTCAACATAGGCAGGGTCAAATCGGCGCATGAAGCCGACCTGCACCAGCCTGCGTCCGGAGGCGGTTTCTGCGTCGAGAACCTTGAGGCATTCGGCGGACGTTGGCGCAAGGGGCTTTTCGCAAAGGACCGGTTTGCCTGCGGCAATGGCGGCGATCGTCAGTTCGCCATGGGTCGCGTCGGGGCTGGCGATCAAGATGGCATCCACCGATTTGTCGGCGATCACCGCGCGCGGATCACTCGATATGCTGATGGCACCCGTGGCATCGGCAACGGTCCGGGCACGCTCGCGGTCTGCGTCGCACACCACCTGGAGAATGGCGCCAGACATCTGTGTCCCGATGATTCGCCCATGATCGGCGCCCATGACGCCCGCTCCGACAAGTGCCACCCGAACCGCCACGACAACCACTCCATGAGACAACTATTGTGTTCGGCGCCGCTTCGAAAGGCAGGCGGCGCGCAGATCGGGAATTACACGTGCTGCCGATACAATACAATGTCTCGTGGGTGGCTGCTGACCGAGGGCGAGAGGAATTGACAGCCGGGAGACCCGGAATGTCGCTGCCGAGGAATGTCAGCGGCCACATTTGTGACATGCGTTTGAACAACTTGCCTTGTGTGACCTAAGTACTTAGTTTCACTGCATTTACAGTTGTCGGGACGTGGCTGGTGCCGGCCGTCTATGTGCCGATGCAAGTTCTCGGTGTTCGGCGGATTTTGTGGAGGAGCATTTGCAGCACTCCGATTCGATCATTTTGGGAAGGTTAACGGGTTCAATGTAGATTTGTGCCTTTCTGGCAAGGGAAGTTCCGTGACCAAAGTGCAGTTCGTGAAAAATTGCTATCCTGACCTGTGGCTGGGACTGGATGCCGTCATCTGCATCGAAGACCCGCCTGGTTCGATCGATCTACACTTCTTCCTGCCGCGTCCGGATGGCCAACCGGCGCACAAGGACATCGCCATCACAGATGGCAAAATGCTGAAGTCCGCCAGGATTGCTCCTGGCGGCAAGACCATCGTCAATCTGACCTTGGAATCCGGAAAAAGCACATGCCTGCGAATCCTGAGCTCCGAGCCACAAGCGACAACGGAGAAGGAAAAGCGCGAACTCGGCGTGATTCTTGCGGCCGTGACACCGGCCGCCAGCAAGAACAGCTTTTTCCCGCCGGTGCTGGGTGCTGGGGCCAGACCGGACATGGAAATCCCGGTGATTCCAGGGCAATGGACCATGCTTGAAGCATTCGACCGTCCGTTCTATGTCAAGCAGGCGGGAGAAGACGCAATCCGTCACGATCCCTTAACCCACTATCTTCTTTTCGGGTGGCGCCGTGGCCTTGAGCCTGCTCCCGACTTCGATTCTCGCCACTACATTGCGCAGGTACCAGGTTTGAAGGATGCAGACACCTGCCCCTTCCTGCATTACCTGCGGGAGGGACGGCTTCGTGGCCTGAGTGGTCGTCCACCGGATTCAGCGCGGCGCAGCAAGGCAGTAACTCCCGGCCAACTCATAGGCGATGATGTCTGGACCGGACGAGTCAGCACCATGCTGGAGGCCTTGGGCGTCGACACCGCCTTTCTGCACAATACTCCACTGGCCAAACTGGTCGTTCCATTGTTCGATGCCGAGCACTATCGAAAATCCAACGATCTGGATGCCTCGCTCTCGGCTGCCGAACTCTTCGCGCGCTACCTGATCACCGACTATGTTCGTGGCGTTGCGCCTGGTCCGCTGTTCCATGAGATCCATTACCTGGAGCAACTTGCCGAATATGGCGTGCAACTGCCGTCTACGGAATCCGCCTTTCAGCACTGGTTGGGCTATGGCGTTGCCAATAAGATCGTCCCCACACCTTTATTCTGCGAGACCGACTATCTTGCGCTCAATCCAGACCTGAAGAGCTATGAAGGCTGGTTATTCGAGCATTGGCTGCTTTATGGTATCAGGCAAAATCTCCAGTTCGACCGAAATTTGCGCATACTGAAGCAATCGCCTGGCAGAGCGAGTGATGCCGGCCAGGGAACGGTCGAAGACGTCGTGAGATTTGCCGCAGGCAATGAACCCGCGCTGTCCGCAATCATGAATATGCGGCGCTTTCGCAGATCCACGCAGTTCAGCGAAATCATGTCCCGTGCGCGCGCCATCGACCCACTTGTCGGCGAAGTCGAGGAATTGACCAACTCGCTCCACCCGCCCTTCCACGAAGAGGGGCATATCGTTCTGCGCACACTCATCAAAATGTTGCCGAAGACAAGGTTCAAGAGTCTTGTGCTCATCCCATTCGGCAAGCTTGGTGGCGCCGATTTCGTTGCCGGCGTGCTTTGCCGGAGCCTGGCCGAACTTGGGCAGAGTGTCCTGGTGCTGCGAACCGACCAGCCGGACTGGGAGCGTCCGGACTGGTTTCCACCGGATGTTGCCAGCGTAGACTTGTCCGACCATTTGTCGAGATTGCAGGCGCCTCAGAAGCAGAGGATATTCTACGAGGTGTTGCGATATCTCGCGCCAGAAAATGTCTTCAATGTGAACAGCCGGGCCGCTTTCGACACCTTTGAGAAATATGGCGCGCGGCTCAAGCTCTTCACACGCCTCTACAGTTACTATTTCTGCAGTGATCAAACCGCAAGGGGAGTGGAGACGGGTTACCCGGTGTGGTTTTTTGCCCCTGTTCTTCGCCATCTGGCCGGCGCACTTCTCGATAGCGACTATCTCAGGAACATCCTGATCGAAAGATTTGCGCTGGGCCCGTCGCAGTCAGCCCAAATGCATGTTCTTTGCACGCCTGGCATGCGCGAATTCCGGCACGAGCCGCTTGTCGATGCGCAAATTGCTTCAGCATCTTCTCGCCGTCGTCCGGTCGTGATCTGGGCCGGACGCTTTGACCGCCAGAAGCGCTTCGACTTGCTGGTTGCCATTGCTACGGCCATGCCAGACGTAGATTTCGAATGTTGGGGAAAGGCTGTGCTCGATCAGCCGCCCTCAACCAATGATTTGCCTGCCAATCTGCACCTCCATGGAACGTTCAAACACTACGACGAGCTTCCGCTCACTGCCTGCGATGGCTGGCTCTACACCTCGACTTGGGACGGCATGCCCACGATTTTGATCGAATGCGCTCTCATGGGTATGCCGATTGTTGCGAGTGCGGTGGGTGGTGTGCCGGAACTGATCGATGATACGACCGGCTGGCCGGTTGGCCCTGATGCAGGTGTCAATGATTATGTGGAAGTGCTTAGGCACATGCTCTCGGCGCCTGACGAGCGCCGGCGCCGGGCTGTGGCACTTCGTGAAAGGGCCAAAGAGCGGCATAACAGGAAGCGCTATCTTGCGAACCTGGAGACGATTGTGGGCGAGGGCGTGGAATGATTGACATTACGGCCATCATCACGGGCCATCGGGAAGGCGTTATTGCCGGAGCAACAGCCCGCAGTGCCTGTGCCGCGATCGAATACGTCCAGGAGCGTGGCTTGCGGTGCGAGGTAATTGTCGTCCTGGACCGTCCTGATAGCGATACTGAAGATGTTCTGCGCAATGGATTGGCCGGCCTGCGGGATTCGCCAATCAGGTTCGTCGACGTCGACGAGGGCGACCCGGGTCAGAGCCGCAACCAGGGCGTTGCTCTCGCGGAAGGGCAGTGCTGCACCTTTCTCGACGGTGATGATCTCTGGTCGTTCAATTGGTTGGCTGCCGCATGGGACCTGGTGGAGCAGCGTCCAGATGCCGTGGCGCACTCGATGTGTAACGTGATCTTCGGACAGAAGAAAACCTTGTGGTGGCATGTGGACAGCGAGGGGCCATTCTTCGACCCCACGTTTCTGCGGTGGTCCAACTACTGGGATGCCATGTCCTTTGCGCGAACCGCGATATATCGCGAAAATCCGTTCAAACCGAACGATCTTGATTTGGGCTTTGGCCATGAAGACTGGCATTGGAGCTGTCTTACCCACGCGAAAGGGATTCCGCACAAGCCGGTACTGGACACGATACACTTCAAGCGTAGTCGTCCCGGATCGCAGATGAGTTTGGTAAATAGGGCGGAAGCTGTTGTTTGGCCCTTGGAGATTGATCGCCGGTGTTCTGCAAAGGCTCCAGCATGATCGAGGATCAACCGGCTCAAGACCAGAGGGTGGCGGCAGATGGCTTGCCCGGAGCAGCAAAGGCAGCCCGGCATGAGGTGATTTGGGAGCGCCAGGTCTCGCTTTTTCCCGATAGCGATCACATCCGCAGGCGAATTGCTCCGGCCGCGGCGCACCGGTGCGTGGTCAGCAATCGACGCTTTGCCAATCTTGACTGGGAGCCCGCATTGTCGCGGGATCAATATCCGTTACCGTCGCCCAAGGCGCGGGAGGGATACTATGGCGATGGCCATTTCGAATACTGGTTGAGCGGTTTAAGAGACAGTACGGACGTCATTCGGATTCACGAGGAATCCGGTGGGCCACGACCGCAGCGGTTCCTGGATTTTGGTGGTGCGTCCGGCCGCGTGGCGCGCCACATGGCTTTTGTCCACGGGATCGAGCAGTGCTACCTCTGCGACATCAATCGAGAACACATCAATTTCGTAGTCGATGTCTTTGGCGGACGAATTCGGGCATTTCAAAGTACATCGATGCCCCATCTGCCCATCGAGGACAACTATTTCGACGTCATTACGGCTTACTCGGTCTTCTCACACATTGAGACATTCGATGAAACCTGGTTGTACGAGCTCCGGCGCATTCTGAAGCCGGGCGGCATGTTGTTTGTGACAGCCTATGTCGACAAGTTCGAGCACGTGAATAAAACCTGGCCGGTTTATGCGCCGCTCGCAAACCACCCGGATTTCGACAAGTCCCGTTTTGGTAAGCCCTTGTCCGAGGATCGGCTCGTGGTGCGATGGCGTTCGAAGCAATCCTACTCTTCGCTAGTGTTTCTGACGTCGAACTATGTGAACAGCCGCTGGAAGCCTGCGTTCAAGAGTTTCGAGATCATCCAGGACCTGCTGCCATTCCAATCGGCACTGATCATGAGGAAGTGATGTCGGCGCGCAGCCGGTCAAGTTCTAGGGCGGCACATTGCTCATATATGACGGATAGGATTTGGATATTTGAAACTGATCTTGCACATTGGGACCGAAAAGACCGGCACGACCTCGATCCAGCGTTCGCTGGCGAAGGATCGCGATGTATTGGGAACACGAGGTAATCTCTATCCGCGGCTTTTCGGGAGCGAGAACCATATGGAGATTGCCGTCGCGGCCATGGACACCAATCCCGGCGACGAGCTCCAAATGCTCGAACTCGGGCGGCAGGCCTGTTCCCATGACGAGTACCGGGAGCGTCTGGTGAAAGCCCTGACTGCGGAATTGGCCACTGGACGTTTTGATAGGTTGATCATATCCAACGAACATTGCCATAGCCGGCTGCGCAGCCCCAGCATGGTTGGCCGACTTCTTGGTTTCTTTGCGCCGATTGCTGATGACATCGAGGTCATTGTCTATCTGCGTCGACAGGATCGGCTTGCCGTCAGCCTGCATTCAACCGTGTTGAAGCTGGGTGGAGCAGGGGCAGTGTTTCCCGCGATCTGGCCAAGCGAGTTGCCGTATTATTTCGATTTTCAGCGCATGTTGGGAGTCTATGCGGCGGCGGCTGGTCGATCGAAGCTTACAGTCAGGCTGTATGAAGCAGAGCGGTTGATCTCTGGCAATGTCGTTGAGGATTTCTATGCTACAGCAAACCTGGGGCTCAGGCCCAGTTCAATGCCGCGCCTCAATACGTCGCTCTCGGCGATACAGGCGGCCTTTCTGCTCCGGTTCAACGCGATATTTCCATTGGTCAGCAACGGCCAGATCAACAAGGAGCGAGGCCCGATCTTCGCTGCGATCCGCAATGTGGGTCAAGGGCCGCCCTATCGGCCGGCGCGCGAGGAAGCGATACGCTTTGCGGCGGCTTTCGCGGAAGGAAATGCTGCGGTGCGCCGGGACTTTTTTCCCGAGCTCGACCGGCCGACACTTTTCGACGGTGATTTCTCCGGATATCCGGAGGTGTCGAACGCGGAGCTGCTGACAGAGGACCTCTTGTTCCAGTTCATTGCCGCCATCTGGCGCTTCCGGCAAAATGCCAAGTAACTGACCGGTCGACAGTCTATGTGCCTATAGTCTTATCGCTGATGAGCTTGTGGACTGACTCTTCCAGGGGGATCCTCGCCTGCCAGCCGAGATCTTGCAGAACGCGCGAGCAATCGAGGACAGAGTAACTTACGTCAGTCGCGCGACCCGGTTGCAGTTTGCGACGGATGGACAATCCCGACAGGCTTTCAATCAGATCGAGGAGGGCGGTCACCCGTGTTCCGACGCCTGACCCGACGTTCCAAGTGACGGCGCGATATTCCTTTCCGTCGGCTGCCGCGACGATGGCCCTCGCGACGTCGTCGGCATCTATGAAATCGCGGATCTGTTCGCCGCCGTTGAAGAGAGTCAAAACTTCGCCGGACCTGGCTGCGCGCCAGGCAACCGACGCGATGCCCTGGTCGGGACGCATCTGAAATGAGCCCACCGGATTGGACACCCGCAGGATTGCATAATTCAGGCTGGCAGAACGGCCGAGGAAGCGGATCGCTTCCTCCAGCGCCAGCTTGCCATAGCCATAGGGCGAGATGGGCTGCGCCGGCATATCTTCGCCTATAGGGGAATTATGGCCGGTTCCGTAGATCGTTCCACCCGAGGACAGAAACACCAGCCGAATGCCGGGGTTGACGGCTACAGCACGCGCAAGGATTTCGAACGCTGGTGCGACGTTGGTCGTCAACTCCAACCAGGGTTGTCGCACATAGGTGGCTGGAACCGAGGTTGAGGCGAGGTGGACCAGAGTCTGGGCAGAGGCAACTTCGCGCTCAAGATGGCTTGCGAAGTCGACCGCAGTCATCAAGCGCATTTCTGGTGCGTAATTGTCGAGAAACTCGCGATCGCTGGTTCGTGAGACGATGGTCGCCGTGCGCCCGAGTTCGTGCAGATGTCGGCACAGATGCCGCCCCAGAAAGCCGTTTCCACCGATGATGATCATTCTCTTGTTGAAACTCGACAACCCGGGATCATTCGCATTCTGTTATTTCGGAAGCGGAGGAACATCAGGATCGCCAAAGAGCGAGTGGGCGATTGGGTCTGCAATCCCACGATCTCTATAGTATGGCTCGAGCCCGTTGCCCTGAAGAATCGTTGCTGAAAAAATGCGTCCCCAGTTTCCGAGAGGAATGCTCTTAACATCATAGAACCAGGGATGAAGTGCCTGGCCGAGATCGATGTAAAAGACATCGGGATCGGTTGCGAACATCCTGACCATGAACCAATAGGCGAACGACGAACCCTGAAGAATGAACAGTGGTCTCTTCGTTTGGTACTTGGCAGCCTGCCACTTTGCTTCGGCAAGCCGCGTACGGCAAAGGTCCAGCAATTCGTATCGCCGCGGCTGCGATGCCGTGGGGGGGATGGCGATGTGGTGGAACCAGGGCAACTGCCATCGCTCGCCAAGGCTTGCCACACGTTCGGCGCCCATAAGAATGACCGGACGTTCACGGGCAAGCGCTGGCAGCGCACCGAGTTGTCCGGCGATGAGCCATCGCTTCCACAGCGTGGCATCGTACAGGATCTCCTCCGTGTCGAAGAACTGCGAGAAAGCGTGGAGACGTTTGATTTCGGTAGGATCCAAGTCGGAATCGGACGACCATTCAAAAAGCCGCTCGTCGAACGTGGGATAGCCCTTGAAGGAGACTGCCCTCATGAAGCTGGGGCTATGTTCCTTCCCCTTCAGATCATGCATCAACTCGGTAGTGAAATTTTCAACGAAATTCTCGTAATGGCCGATTACTTCGTCGCAATAGCGAAGCGCCAGACGATCGATATCTGCTTCGCTAAAGCCGCCCTGTGCAAGCAGAGGGTACAGCTTGTCGCGGTAATAGAAGAACGCATGAAAACAGTCCCAGTCTCCCTGGGAAATGCGTGCAAAGGCAAATGGCCTGTCGTAAGTCAGTCGATCCAGAAGCATCTGGGCTCTTGGTGCTACAAGCTGGAAGTCGCGGCCATTCACCTGGAACTGGAAGATGTATTCGAGACCGTATTGGGCCGGATCCGCAATGTTTTCCGCGTCGTCTTTCGGTATTCGCCGTTTCGGCATGTAGTAGGGTAGGCGTGGAACGGACGGAAAGAGTTGCTTGAACCCAGGTGTGTCTGAAACCTCGCCGGAACTGATCCGCTGTGCGAGCTCGTCAATCTGAACGTCAGGTCGCAAAATCCGATAGGCCAATGGATCAAAGCGAGCTGTTGGCTTCAAGCCAAGATGAAGACCATGTTTCAGAAAATGCTCCTTCGGAGACATGCCTGCCCCGATGAGCTCTCGATAGCAGCTCACATAATAGGCCTCATCAAACCAGTCTTCGCTCGACACGTCAGGACGGCGAAACTGACGATCTTCAATCGCGCTTGGATCAGAATGAGTCATGAATTTGCATTGCTATATCTGGGCTGGACCTATCTTGAGGCAGTAGGTAGCGGGATATGTCGTCCCTGTCATATCTTCATTGCTATCCTGTTTGACACGTGACCGCTTGATGAATGGTCTACAACCGAAGCAATTGCCTCTACCACGCGCTGAATATCATTGAGGGTCATGTCTGGCGCCATGGGAAGACCAATGACCGAGTTCGTGAGATGCTCCGTGATCGGTAGAACTTGTGACGGAGACGAACGAAAGGCAGTTTGCTTGTGGATTCCATTGCCGTACCAGTACCGGTGGCCGATATTTCTTGCGCTAAGCGCTGCAGCAACGGCTGACCTTGCCCCCGCATCTTAA
>JAGRLX010000096.1 GCA_020441605.1 Alphaproteobacteria bacterium | reverse complement strand
GCATTGACCGGGTTGACCCAGTCGAGCGCGTGCAGGTGGTAGAAGTGCACGAGGTGGTCGTGCACCTGCAGCGACAGCTGCATGATGTTGCGGATCGAGTTCGCGTTTTCCGGGATCTCGATGCCAAGCGCATCCTCCACAGCGCGCACCGAGGTGAGCGCGTGGGTGCCGGTGCACACGCCGCAGATGCGCTGGGTGAAAGCCCAGGCATCGCGCGGATCGCGCCCCTTGAGGATAACCTCCAGCCCGCGCCACATGGTGCCGGTGGAGACCGCGTTGCGGATCATGTTGTTCTCGTCGACATTGACCTCGCAGCGCATGTGTCCCTCGATCCGGGTCACCGGATCGACGACAACGCGTTGGCCCGACGTGTCGAGATCGAAACCGTTGGGTGTCTGCATCGTGGCCATCAGCCCTCACCTCCCTTTTGGCGGGCGCGCTTGACCGCGCTTATTGCCGCATGCGCGGCAGCCGCCGCACCGACGACAGCTGCCGCCGTTCCGCCGATCTTGTCGGCGCTTGCCTCCACGCCGAATCCGTGAATGTCGGTCAGGCGGTCATAGAAGCTGCCCTTGTCCCAGAAGTCGTCCTCCGAGCAGCCGAAGCACGGATGGCCCGACTGGATGGGAAACGACAGGCCGCCGTTCCAGCGCACCGTCGAGCAGGCGTTGTAGGTGGTCGGTCCCTTGCAGCCGACCTTGTAGAGGCAGTAGCCCTTGCGCGCGCCCTCGTCATCGAAGTGCTCCACGAACTGGCCGGCGTCGAAGTGCGGCCGGCGGTAGCACTTGTCGTGGATGCGCTGCGAATAGAACATCTTCGGCCGCCCCTGGCGGTCGAGCTCTGGAAAACGCTCGAAAGTCAGGATGTAGGTGATGACCGCGGTCATCACCTCGGCGATGGGCGGACAGCCCGGCACCTTGATGATCGGCTTGGGCGCCAGGCCCGGCACCTTGTGGATGGGCGTTGCCTGGGTCGGGTTCGGGCGCGCCGCCTGGACGCAACCCCACGAGGCGCAGGAGCCCCACGAGATGATTGCCTTGCAGTGGGCGGCCGCCTTCTTCAACTGCTCCAGGTAGGGCTTGCCGGCGATGATGCAGCTCATGCCTTCCTGGTTCAGCGGCGGGTTCCCCTCGCAGGCGAGAATGAAGTTGCCGTCATACTTGGCGATCGTCTCGTCGACGATTGCCTCGGCCTGGTGACCGGCCGCGGCCATGATGGTGTCGTCATAGTCGAGCGAGATCATCGACAGGATGACGTCCTTGGCGAGCGGATGGGCGGAGCGGATGAAGCTCTCCGAACAGCAGGTACACTCAAGCCCGTGCAGCCAGATCACCGGAATGCGCGGCTTGGATTCCATCGCATAGGCGATCTTCGGCGCAAAACTGGGCCCTAGGCCCAACGCGGCGGCCGTCAGACTGCAGAACTTCAGGAAGCTCCGCCGCGTGATCCCCTGCCGGCGCATCACTTCGTAGAATGTTTCCGTCATGCTGCGCATTCCCTCCCGTTTTCCGTATCGGCCGGATGGATTCCGTCCGTCAGATGAGAGGACTCAAAGCAAGCCCGATGCCAGACTCACGAGTTTTAATGATTTCAATGGCTTGCAGGAATTTCTGGCGCCTTACACGACACGAATGGCAGCCGGATGCGGAATGCCGCTAATCGGTTTGTAAGGAAACCTTCCATCGCAGCGGCGCCGGGTCGGATGCCCTGGCGTTGCCCCCCTGACCTTTTCCAGCTTGGAGTTCGTTCTAGCCGCATTTTGACGTGTGACCCGATTTTGGACCAACCGGCTGGGGAATTTCCCGGGGGCACGTCGGTGTTCGATTACATCGAGCGCTTCTACAATCCCCGGCGACGGCACTCGACACTGGGCCATGTGAGGCCCGTCGAGTACGAGGAGCGAGCTATGTTAGCCTAACCGCGTGTCCGAAAAACCGGCAGCAGGACATTCACCTCTCACGTCAGTAGGGTCAGAGCATAGCCCACTAGCCGCTCTTCCTGATTAGCCTTGCCGTTGGGATATCAATACAGTTCTCGGTCTGCGACCGCTCTAGCCATTCGGTCATGGCCGCAAATCCCATCGGTCTAGCTATATAATAACCCTGAATTGAACAATTTCCGAGCGGCTTAATTGATTCCATGTGTTCGCGGGTTTCGACTCCCTCGCACACGACATCCAAACCAATCAGCTTGGCCATTGCGACTAGGCTTGACACGATATTCATGTGCTTGGGGTCATTGTGCATCCGTCGAATGAACGATTGGTCCACTTTCAGACCATTGATGGGCATTGTAGAAAGATGCGAAAGGGACGCATAGCCAGTGCCGAAGTCGTCGAGTTCTACATTCACCCCTCGGTTACGGAGTTCCTGCATTGTCTGGGAGACGTTTGCGTCTGCGTCATCCAAAAGAATGGATTCCAATAGTTCCACACAAAGGACAGAGGGCGGGATTGAGTGACAATGCATTGAAGCGCAGAAATCGTCGACAAGCGAGCCTTGCCGCAAGTGTTGAGGCGATAGATTGACGGCCAGCCTGCCGAATTCAATGCCTTCATCTATCCACTCTCGGGCCGCCTGCATAGCGAGATCAAATACTCTGCGGCCAATCGCAGGAGCCAGTTTGGAATTATCGGCAACACCGATGAACTCGCCCGGGCTTACCAGGCCACGTTGAGGATGGTTCCAACGCAACAACGCTTCGACACCGGTGACCTTGCCGGTAAGAGTGCTGACTTGCGGTTGAAAATGCAGTTCCAGTTCACTGCGCTTAAGTGCATTGCGCAGTTCTTCTTCTACATCTGCTTCCTTGTCGATTCTATGCTTCAGCTCTGCTGTAAAGAACTGAAAATTGCCACGCCCCATTTTCTTGGCCTCATAGAGTGCCAAGTCCGCATAGACCACAAGCTCCTCGATATCCCTAGTGTCTTCAGGGCAGAGAGAAACGCCAAAACTAACAGCAGGGCGTATCACGGTGTGCCCCCATTCGAACGGGACGGAGATTATGTCGGTCAGTTCGTGGCAGACCAGCGCGATATCCGTATCGTTGGTTCGATCCAGTATCGCCACAAATTCATCACCGCCCCAGCGATAGACGGTTAGGCCACCGAGGGAATCGGAAAAGCAACGCAACCGGTCTCCGAGGACACTTAGCAACTTGTCGCCTGCTGCATGACCGAGGGTGTCGTTTACGCGTTTGAATTTATCTAGGTCGATTTGGATGAAGGCTATCGGATCTCTGTGACCGGGTACGCCAAGCCGGTCAACAAGTTCTTTTTGGCAACTGGCCCGGTTACCGAGCCCCGTGAGACCATCATAATAGGCGATTTCCTCCAACTTCCGCTTGGCCTTCCGCAACTTGTCCCGGCTCTTTTCGACGAGTGACTGCCTCATGGTGACTTCCCGCATCTGACGCCAGATGATGGCCGCGAAGCCAGTACCGGAGATGATGAGCATACAGATCACAATCGTCAGCCATTTTGCTATGCGCGATAGGTTTGCGCGGGCTTTCGATCGGAGCTCTGAGGCAATCTGGACCGGTCTATGCGCCAAGCGAGCAATCTGGGGGCGTAACTGCTCTAAACGTTCAAAGAGCGGTGCTATCAGCGCGAGATCGCCTTTTACGATGGCATCGATTACCGCCTCTTCATTTTGCAAAGCGCCGGAGATTTCCTTCTGTATCGAAAGCAATTCGCTGTCGATCAGATTTTCGTAACCCGGGCGGTCGCGCAATCCGATAACGCGCGCCGCCAATATGCCGTACTGTAGGGGGACATCAGATATTGACTTATCTGTCGGGTTGGACTCGTTAACGGCAATCGCGCGGAGCAGACTTTCGTAATGAATTCGGATCTGCATTGATGCGATACCAGATTCATCATAAGTTTCCTGGGTCAGCGCCCTTTCGTTTTCAGATAGAAAATATACTGCGATCCCGACGAGTATCAGGAATGCGACCGCGGATACACCGAATGCTCGCGCAAGCAAATTGGTGGGTTTTGCACGCTTCATTTGACCGTCAGTTGCCGCAATTGCCAGATCGAGCGCGAGCTGTATTCCTCGGAACGAAGTTCGTCGTACTGATCGACGGGATAGATAATCCAAAAAGGCCCCTTGTCGCGTACGTCCAAGAGCTTTCCGTCCATTGTTGTCGCGACCAAGACCGGATAATTGCGCACATCCTCGGCTGGAATATCTACTGTGTATTCATCTAAGGCGTAAGCTACAATGGTATCTCCGCTTGCCGATACATAATCCAATATATCCGAAAGAAGAATCCCATCAAACTTATGAATACCTTTTAAGAATGGGTTTGATGAAGTTATTGTATGGATCTTGAACTGATGAATTATTTCATTTGTCAACTCTAATTTTTCTATAATATCTGAATTTTCATTTAACAAATTTATTGTAAGTCCAATTTTATTATTTATTGATCCAAAATTTTCGGCCCTTATCAATACGCTTCCCGCAAATATGAATCCAATAAATGATATGAATAATATAGACAATTTTGATAAGTGTTTCATAAGATGAATCTCCAAAAATTTTTTCGAGAATTAACCCACTAAATCTACATCTGTTTTCATTATACATTTTTTGAATTAACACGCCGTTAATATACTATCTTGAACCGCACTGGGTTTGCCGGAGGCCGGATTGCTTGAGTCCTGCGCGGCCATTCTGATGGCCTCAAGGGCCGCGTAGTAGTTCGCTTCCGCTTCGGCGGGCGGGATGTTGCGGATTGCCAATCCTTCCAGACTTCTTGCGCAGATCCGCTCATCACGCCACGAAATCCCTGATCGTCGCTGTTGATCTGTGATCCCAATCGACCATCTGGACGAGGGCATCCACGATGTCGTCATGGGCACCATTCGGGAAGGTCTTGATCTCCTCCTCGACGGCACGCAGTTCGGGATGGTTGGCCGGCATGGTGACGAGACCCTGGCTGAACAGACCGCTTGCCTGCGCGGCACGCGTGACCTTGTCGCCCCTTGGCTTGTATGCGAGCACACTGAGGCCGCCGCGGCGGAGATCCTGGATGAGCGCGGTGCCAATGCCTGCGTCCTCGATGATCGGTGATCGACAACCGAAGCGGCGCGCAAGCTGAATGACCCTGGGTTTGAGGTCGGGATAGCTGAGCCGGGCGCGGAAGATGTCGATGACATGGTAGGTCCGCCCGACCTTTACCGCGGTGATGCCCACCGTCCAGTCTGCATTCATGCCATCGGTGAACGCCACGTCCCAGCTCTGGATGACCAGGCCGCGATTTTGCGCGCCCTCCGCCGGAACCTGCGTGAACCAGCTCCACTTCAGCAGTTCGCCCTCGACCGGGATCGGTGCTTGCTGGTACTGAGCCGAGAACGCGTACGTACCCATGTCGGTACGCAGCCGATCCAGCGTTACCCTGGGTTCCCGGGATTCATTGAGGACATCACCCACCTTGCTGTGGTGATACCGGCCTGGGCCAATCGCGATGTCCTCGTCGCGTTCCGCGATCGCCGGCAGACTGAGATGTTCCCAGTCGCCGGAACGAAGGAGCTGCCCGGCGAGGTCGTCCATGTGCAACCGCTGCATCACGACGACGATCGCGCCCTGCTGCTTGTTGTCGAGCCGCGTCAGGAGCGTGCTCCTGTACCACTCGTTGGCGGCCGCTCGCCGCTTGTCCGACAGCGCATCGTCGGCCTTGAGCGGATCATCGACGATGATGAGGTCGGCCCCGCGGCCGGTGAGCGAACCGCCCATGGCGACCGCCTGCCGGAAGCCGCCCTTGTCGGTGCGTGCATCGTCTTCGGTCAGGCGGGTGAAGCGCGTTTTCGGGAAGATCTGGCGATACCTTGGTGAACTGACCAGGACCCGGAAATCGCGATGGAACTCGCTGGCGAGAGGCTGGCCATAGCTGATGGCAAGGATGCGTAGCCGCGGATCATGGCCGAGCAGGAATGCTGGCCAGGCAAGGGACGCGATCGTCGACTTGAGCGATCGTGGTGGCAGCGTGATCAGCAGGCGCTTGCTGGCGCCCAACCTGACCTGCTCGAGATGATGAGCGATCGCGTCGACGTGCCAGGTGGGCTGTATCGGATCGCCTGGCTTGAGCGTCAGTTGAGCCAGTTGAACAAAGGTCACCAAGTCCAGGCGGGCAGCCGCCAGGAGTGCCGGCCTGCGATGTTCGGGCGGCAGCAATTCATCGAGGTTCAGATCTGCGGAGCCGGATCGGGTGTCAGTCATTGCCGGTTCGCCCCTCCCGTTCTGGCTTGTCGGGATCGCACGAGGCGTTGCCGACAACGGGCCCGGCCAAGTCCGGGGGCGGAGCGGGCGGGACAAGCCGCGCAGCGCGGTCAATCGCTTGCGTGAGGATCTCGCTCTCTATGGCATCCATTTCCAGTTGGGCATCAGCTGCCTGCGCATCTGTGATCAAGCCATGCTGTGCAAGAAGGCTCAGCAAGCGGTCGGCTGCCTTCAGGTCGCCCTTCATCGCCTTGGCAAGCATCTGTTCGATGGTTACCTCAAGGGGCGTCATCGACATGGACTTGCCGTCGCGGGTCACCTTGATCTTCCTATCGAACGCGACCTCCTGCAGAATTGTCTTCAAGTTCTTCGTGCCCTTGCCACGCCCTTTCGGGTTGCCGGATTGGCCGGGCTTGAACCGGCTGTGCAGGGGCGGCTTGCCATACCCTACCTGGTAGGGCTCCTCGGGCAGTTGCGCATCACGACCCGGCATATTCGCATCGTCCGGATCTTCTTTGCCGTTTTCCGCATCACGCATCGGAGCAATCCTCACTGCCGAGCAGGTCACTCGCGAGCAAGCCGCTCGCGGGCAAGTCGCTCGCGGGCGAGCACCTGCCGTGGTGTTCGCCCGAGGCGCTGCCCGATGGGCCGGAGCGCAACTCGCTGACGATGTCGAAGGGTTCGCCGGTGCTGGCCAGCACGGCCTTGCGCCCGGTTCGCTGCTGCCAGCGATGGATCGCCACATCGCAATAGTGCGGATCGATCTCGATGCCATGACCGACCCGGCCGCAGGCTTCCGCAGCCAGCAGCGTGGTGCCCGAACCCACGAATTGATCGAGAACCCTGTCCCCGACCGCGGTGACGTCCCTCAGCGCATCGATGACCATCGTCACCGGCTTTATGGTCGGATGCTGCGCCAGCAACGCGTCGCGGTCCTTGCCGAAGCCGGCGAGCCCCTTGTAGCGCCAGACATTGGTCCTGTTGCGGCCGTGCCGCCCCAGTTCGACGTTGTTGCAGTGCGAGGCGCCCGGCACGCGCCAGACCAGAACCAGTTCATGCTGGCTGCGGTAGAGCGACCCCATGCCACCAGTGCCCTTGTCCCAGACGCAGATGTTGAGAAGCGCGTCGTAGTGCTGGCGTCCCGCGGCGATCGCCTCGCTGACATGGCGCCAGTCCATGCAGCAGAAATGCACCGCTCCAGACCTCGAAGCGGCCACGGCCAATCCAGACGCGTCCGACAGGAACCCCGTGAACGCCTCGGAACTCATTTCTCCAGAGGCCTGGACGAAGTCGGGATGAGTGCCATTCCGGCGGGCCTGGACATGTCCTGCAATCGGCACGTTGTAGGGCGGGTCGGTGAACACCGCATCGGCGAGCTCACCTTCGAACAGGCGCTGATACGCCTCTGCTTCCAGCGCGCTGCCACAGAGCAGCCTGTGCGCACCCAGGATCCACAGATCGCCGGGTCGTGTGATGGCCGCACTATCGCGGTCGAGGGCTGGCAGATCCTCAAACCCGTCATCGGGATCTTCCTGTTTGTCGTGATGCTCGCCGATGAGAATGTCGATCTCGCCGACCTCGAACCCGGTCGCCTCGATCTCGATGTCGAGAGACCCAAGCTCGATCAATTCGACCGCGAGGCGGTCGCGGTCCCAATCGGCGAGTTGTGCAAGCTTGTTGTCGGCGATGACATAGGCACGCTTCTGCGCCTCGGTCAGGTGCTCGACCTGAATGCAGGGGACGCGCTGCAGCCCGAGCAACCTCGCCGCCTCGATCCGGCCATGGCCGGCAAGAAGCGTTCCCGTCTCATCGATCATAACCGGGTTCAGAAAGCCCAGCCGTTTGATGCTGTCTGCGATCTTGCGGATCTGCTTGCGCGAATGCGTTCGGGCATTGCGCGGATTGGGCTTGAGATCATCAATATGCCTGCGGTGCACCTCAACATGCTGCAGGGCTGGAATGATGCGATCAATGACTTCAGAGCGCGTTCGAATTGGTTGATTCATCTAACCACCACGATTGTTGTTCGGCCAAGTCTGACCGAGGCTTGCACTGCAGGACGTAGGGTAATATTACCCCAGATCCCTTCCGATAGATGTTTTAGTTCCGTGGTGGTGATTTACATATCAGCTGATTCTCGAGTGAAAAGGCAATCTGTTTTTTCGTTTGTTGAGGAAAAAGCACGATTGAATATTCTACACACTGATCTTTCTCGGGTATTATTACCCTGAAACCTTAGTCCAACCCCAAAGAACCTGTTCCTTGTGACTGATGGTGTGGACGGCCCCGC
>JAGRLX010000095.1:3903-4203 GCA_020441605.1 Alphaproteobacteria bacterium | reverse complement strand
GGCTTCACGCTGCCGGGGATGACCATTGTCTGCGGCGACAGCCACACCTCCACCCATGGCGCCTTCGGCGCGCTGGCGCACGGCATCGGCACCTCGGAAGTCGAGCATGTGCTTGCAACCCAGACGCTGATCCAGAAGAAAGCCAAGAACATGCTGGTGCGGGTGGACGGCAAACTGCCGAAGCACTCCACCGCCAAGGACATCATCCTCGCCGTCATCGGCGAGATCGGCACCGCTGGCGGCACTGGCTCGGTGATTGAGTTCGCCGGCGAGGCGATCCGCGATCTCACCATGGAAGGC
>JAGRLX010000095.1:0-3891 GCA_020441605.1 Alphaproteobacteria bacterium | reverse complement strand
CATGACCATCGAGGGCGGCGCCCGTGCCGGCATGATCGCTCCCGACGAGAAGGCCATTTCCTATTTCGAAGGCCGTCCCATGGCGCCCAAGGGCGAGGACTGGGACAAGGCTCGGCGTTACTGGCACACGCTCCGCACCGACGAAGGGGCGGCGTTCGACCGCGTGGTCACACTCGATGCCAACAACTTGCCGCCCATCGTCTCCTGGGGCACCAGCCCCGAGGACGTGGTCTCGATCGCCGGTGTCGTGCCCAACCCGGACGACATCGCCGATGAAGGCAAGCGCCAGTCCAAGTGGCGCGCCCTCCAGTACATGGACCTCAAGCCCGGCACCCGCATGACCGACGTCGAACTCGATGTCGTCTGGATCGGATCCTGTACCAATGGCCGCATCGAGGACCTGCGCACAGTCGCCAGGGTCGTCGAGGGCAAGAAAGTCTCGGGCCGCCTCGCCTATGCCATGATCGTGCCGGGCTCCGGCCTGGTGAAGGCCCAGGCGGAATCGGAAGGCCTGGACAAGATCTTCAAGGCCGCCGGCTTCGAATGGCGCGAACCCGGATGCTCCATGTGCCTCGGCATGAACCCGGACCAGCTGAAGCCCGGCCAGCGCTGCGCGTCCACCTCGAATCGCAATTTCGAGGGCCGGCAGGGTTATCGGGGCCGCACCCATCTGGTGTCACCCGAAATGGCCGCGGCGGCCGCACTCGCCGGACGCTTCGTGGACGTGCGCTCGCTCTAAGGCCCGCAGAAAGAACTACGGAGAAGCCCGGCTGGGAACCGCACCTGCTTGTTCGGTCTCGGCGCGGGCCGTATTGGCCCCTCGCCGGAGGCTCCGGCGCCCGGTGATGGAACAATTAATGCCATGTGCACGTAGTGACTGTGATGCACATCATTAACTGTTGCTGAACGATTCATTAAGTCTTATGTCATCGCTGCGGCGGTATGGTGAGTCTCAAGTTAATCCAACCGCCACATTCTTACGGGGGTATATCGTGGGTTCTTCAGTTCAGGCGGATGCCAAATTTCTCCGCCGCGTGTTTCTTGGTCTTGTTCTTCTGACCCTGGTCACTGGCGCCATGGCAGGGTTGACCACAGTCCAGGCCATGACCGACAAGACCGGGCACTGCATCCTGCTCTGCCAGTAGGCGGCATGGCGAACCGGCAGCTCGCGCGCCTTTTCGCTCCTTCTCTATCCGATATCGACGATCTCGCCGCGGAGGCCTTTGCCGGGCTTCCAGCGGAATTTCGCGCTGTTTGTGGCGAGGTGGTCATCCGGGTCGACGACTTCCCGGACGACGACGTGCTCACCGCAATGAACGCCGAGCCCTTCGATCTTCTCGGCCTATTCCACGGCGTCGGCCTTGCCCAGGACCAGGCCGTGGCTGATACCGGTCGCCTGCCCAACATGGTGTTCCTCTACCGCCGCCCGATCCTCGACTACTGGGCCGAACACGACGAGGCCCTCGGCGCCATCGTCACCCACGTTCTCGTCCACGAGATCGGCCATCACTTCGGCCTGTCGGACGCCGATATCGAGGAAATCGAGCGTCACGCCGGATGAACCGCGAACCCGAAAGCCGCGAAGATCAGGCCCGCCGCAACCTCCAACGGGTGGAACGCGAGCGCGAGAAACTGTTTCATGACGGACAGGTCGATGGCGGCAACGACGACCCGATCGAGAAACTGGGCAAGCGCATTGCCCGCATCCTGGGACCGCTCCTCGCCCTCGGCCTCGCCATCTACCTCTTCGCCACATATCTGACATGAGCCTGAAACGGCGCTGACAGGGCCGTTGCGCTCCCATTCAGGCGGTCCACGCTATCTGTGGCTTACCACCTTAACAAGGGAGCCACGAGAATGTTCAAGACCCTTCTTGCCACCACAGCCCTGCTCGCTGTCATTGCCGTTCCGGCACTCGCCGGAACCGCGCCAACAAAAAGCCCGCAGACGCCAGCAGACGTTGCCATGGCCTGCAAAGCTCTGGGCGCAAGGGGCGAAAGCCTGGCCGGGCCGGGGACGACCGGTTGCCGCAACAGCGAGACCGGTGCCGCCGTCACCTGCGACCAGTCTGGTCAATGCACGGACTATTTTGCCGACCCGCGCTGGTTTGCGATCCGCGCCGCGCTGGAAGGCCGCGAGCCACCGCGGGGCCTGGCGCCGCGCAGGATCTAGATCAGCCGGCGGTCAGGTGAAAATCACCTGCCCGTCGCGCCCCCCTGGTGAGCGAGGGGCACATCGCGCGTTCCCACCTAGATACATGATACTGTTAAGCATTCAAAAAAGAAGTAGCCGGCCGTGGAGGGAGGGAGCACGGCCGGCTTCAGGTCAGCGGGTTTCCGGGTGGGGTTTGCAGGGGATGGGGATCCGGAAATCTGCAATATGAATGGGTCAGTAGCAGACAAGTTCCGTGGTAAAATAAACGAACTTCTTCGTGTGGGCCTTGTTCCACCTCTTGTGCTTGACCTTCACATACTGGCAGTCACCGCCGAAGTAGTAATCGTCGTCGTAATAGCCGGGCGGGCCCACATAGATTCCGCCGCCGCCGACATCGAAGCCGACGTTGAAGTGAACCTTGTGCTTGGCTTCGGCGGCGGGCGCAAAGGCCAGGCCTACGGCGCCTGCGGCGGTTAGGGCGATGAGAGACTTGCGGATCATGGGTGCGGGTCCTTTGGAATGTTGCCTTTTCGGTGTCGATCACCGTTGATGAAAGCCGTTCTACCGCCCCCCTGCTGAACCATTTCTGAGGTCTGCATTTATCCGCCGTTCATGTTGCGCCTGCTCCCGGCCCCCTGTATGAAGCGCCGCCATGACCAGCATCTTTATCGATGGGGAAGCCGGAACCACCGGCCTCCAGATCCGTGACCGGCTCGCCGGACGTTCCGACGTCACATTGGTGTCGATCGATCCCGCCCGCCGCAAGGATCCCGAGGCCCGGCGCGAATTGCTCAATTCCGTCGACGTGGCCATCCTGTGCCTGCCCGACGACGCGGCGCGCGAAGCCGTGGCCCTGATCGATCCGTCATCGAAGACGCGGGTCATCGACGCTTCCACCGCCTTCCGGGTTGCTGAAGGCTGGACCTACGGCATGGCTGAGATTTCGGCCCACCACCGGGCGCGCCTCGCCGCCAGCAGCCGGGTGGCCAATCCGGGCTGCTATCCACAAGGGCTGATCGCCCTCGCCCGGCCATTGGTTGCGGCAGGCATCATGTCGGCCGACTATCCGATCACCTACAATGCCGTTTCCGGCTATTCGGGCGGCGGCCGCAAGATGATCGAGGACTATGAGGCAAAGGGCACGGCCACGGTTCCCTACCTGCCCTATGGATTGACCTTCGCCCACAAGCATCTTCCCGAGATGCAGCATTACGCCGGCCTCGCCCATCCGCCGGTCTTCCAGCCGGCGGTTGGCAATTATGCCCAGGGCATGCTGGCCTGCATCCCGCTGTTTTCCCAGCTGCTGATGAAGAAGGCGTCCGCCGCTGCGATCCATGCCTGCCTTGCCGCAGCCTATGAGGGTAGTGCCTTCATCGAGGTGGCGCCCTTCGTCGCCGTCGAACGTTCGGCCGATATCAGCCCGGAGGTGCTCAACAACACCAACCGCATGCGGCTCCACGTCTTCGGCAACGATGCCACCGGCCACCTGCTGCTGATGGCGATCTACGACAATCTGGGCAAGGGTGCCTCCGGCGCCGCGGTCCAGAACCTGAACTTGATGATCGGCGCCGACGAGACCCTTGGCGTCGACCTGCCCGCATCCGCCTAAGGAGAAGTCCCATGCAGAAATTCGAAACGCTGACCGGTGTTGCCGCTCCCCTCAATATCGTCAATATCGACACCGACATGATCATCCCCAAGATTTTCCTGAAGACGATCAAGCGTTCGGGGCTGGGC
>JAGRLX010000094.1 GCA_020441605.1 Alphaproteobacteria bacterium | reverse complement strand
ACCCGCTCGACCCCGGCGCGGTTGTACCACGACCGGTCGAAGAAGACGATTTCGCCTGCGGCCGGAAGATTTTCGATGTAGCGCTGGAAATACCATTGACCCCGCTCGCGCTCGGTGGGCTTTTCGAGCGCCACCACCCGGGCGCCGCGCGGATTGAGGTGTTCCATGAAACGCTTGATGGTGCCGCCCTTCCCGGCGGCGTCACGCCCCTCGAAGATCACGATGATCCGCTCGCCGGTTTCCTTCACCCAGTTCTGGACCTTCAGAAGCTCGACCTGGAGTTCCGCCATCTGTTCTTCGTAGAGCTTGGTGCCGATCCTCGTCTTATAAGGAAATTCGCCGGTCTCGAAAGCCCGCCGGATGGCGTCGGGGTCCTGCCGAAGTTGCTGTGGTGTTGCCCGCTCAGGCTTGGGCAGTTTGGGCTTCAGGACCCCTTCCGCGTCCGGCTCGTGGCTGGGTACTGGTAGTGTGGCTTCCGCATTGTTCATGACAATCCCCCCTCGAGAGTGAAAGCTGGAGTTTGAGCCGCCGCAGGGCGCGCGCCATTGATCTCGATCAATGGCTACGCTTCATTCGTGCGGATGCGGCTTTCCGGGCAGTGTCAGAAATTGCGCTTTTCGACGAAGAAGCCATAGAGCGACGTGAAGATGCTGGCGTTGAAGACCGTGTAGAGCAGCTGGAAGACAGCGCCGATCAGAAGCGCCACGACTGCCGCAAGGTGGGAAGAGACCTGACTGGCGGCCCAGACGATCGCCATGAAGGCGAAGCCTGCCGACAAAACGATGGCCGCATTGAGCGCGAAAACTCCTGCAATCTGCCAGAAATTGCCCTCGCTTGCGGACCAGGCATCGCGAAAGCCAAAATCAGTTCGGCCAAGGGCCACGGCCGGCAGCTTGATCGACAGGCGCGTGGCAGCCGTGCCGGCGACCAGCGCCAGGGGGATGAAGATGATCGACAGGACGGCCGGCAGCACCGCCGTGACGGTTGCGATCAGCAGCACGGGCGCCAGAATCATCAGCATGATCAGCATAGAATTTCCGGCGTAGCGCCAGACCCGACTGTCGATGCGTGCGGGCGAACCGACATCATCGCGGAGGATGAAGAGGTGCCAGCTGACAGCCATGGAGCAGAAAGCGATCAGACCCACGACGGCTGAGAAAGTTTGCAGGAAGATGGCCGCACCCTCAGGGGGCTGGCTCAGATCAGCCGGGCTGGTCAGCCATTCAGCCAAGCCGAGGATGAACAGCACCGGGATCCAGAACAAACCGATCCGCATCACCATGCCGGGGTAGTCCCGCAGCGATTTCAGGGCGTGCTTGATAGCTTTGAGAGGGTTGAGTTTTCGCATGGGTCCGTGCCGAAGTTGGCGCGGAACCTAGACTGGCGCCGCAGCAATTGAAAGACTGAAAATCGAAATGGTTAGAGCATCGGCGCGTGGTTCACGTCGAGTTGTGGAGTGTCGCTTCCGATCAAGCAGCCGGCTGTCGGGCGGCCTGGCTGTCGCGGCCGCGGCGCGAGTTCAGGCCGTTGGCGAAATTGCGCAGAATGATGGCCGCCAGGTCGGCAACCCGGGCAGGGCGGTCCAGCAGATAGCCCTGGGCGAGATCGCAGCCCAGATCGCGAAGGGTGTTGAACTGCTTGGTGGTCTCGATGCCCTCGGCAGTGACGGTCAGGCCGAGGCCGTGGCCGAGCTTGACGATCGAGCGGAGGATGCCTTTGGCGCTGGCGCTTTCGTCCAGCGCCTGGACAAAGCTGCGATCGATCTTCAGCTTGGAGAAGGGGAATTTCCACAGATAGCCGAGACTGGAATAGCCGGTGCCGAAGTCGTCGAGGGCAACGGCCACGCCCATGTCGCGGAGAAGGCGAAGCTGGCCCAGGACCAACTCGCTGTCGTTCATCAGTGTGCCTTCGGTGATTTCCACCTCTAAGCGATAGGCGGGAAACCGCGCCGCCTCGAGCGCCTGGCGCACATCATTGATCAGGGAACCGCTGAGGAATTGTGATGGTGACAGGTTGACGGCAACGACCAGATGGGCGGGCCACTCGGCGGCGGTTCGGCAGGCCTCCGCCAGGCACCAAGCTCCAATGGTGTTGATCAGTCCGGACTGTTCGGCAACGGGGATGAATTCGGCCGGCGAGACAAAGCCGAGTTCGTCGTCGTGAAGGCGGATCAGGGCTTCGAATCCGCTCAATTCCCCCGTCCGGAAGCTGTAGACGGGCTGGTAATCGAGACGGAACGACTGGTTGGCGGTCGCCGCCGCCACGGCGCGCTGGACGGCGGCCCGGCGTTTGGTGTCCTTGGCGATGTCCGGATTGAAGAACCCGTAGCCAGGTGCGCCTTGCTGCCGGGCTGACTCAAGGGCCAGTTCGGCGCTGCGCAACAGCGCTTCGGCGCTCGTGCCATCGCTTGACGCCAAGGCGATTCCCGCGTTGGCCTGGAAGACCAGCAACTGGTCGCCCCAATGGACGTCTTCGCCGAGCTTCAACGTCACTTCCTTGGCGAGCGTCAGAACATCCATCGGGTCGCTGGCCTCATCGACGAAGATGGCGAAGCTCATGCGGCCGATCTTGGCGATGCTGCCGCGCTCCCCGACCTTGTCGGCGAGGCGTGCGGCTGTTGTGAGTATCAGATGATCCTCGGCCTCTTGGCCGAATTGGTGGGCGATACCGGCCGCACCGCCGGCTTCGCAGAGGATCAGGGCGCCGTGGGGCTCTTTGCTGGAGCCCGAGATCTTGCGCTCGGTTTGCTTGAGGAAGGCCGCCCGGTTTCTGAGCCCGGTGAGCTGATCGCGTTCCGCCAGCCGCTCAAGCTTGCGTTCGGCCCATGTGCGGTGCCGGTTGCGTTGCCAGAAGCCGAAAACTGACACGGCCATCAGCAGCAAGCTGACGCTGATCGAAATCTTGGTTGCCATCACTGAGAGGAGGGTGTGCCGGCCCGTCTGGTCGATATCGATTGCGAGCCACCCAAAGATTCGGGTGCCGTCGAAGATCGGGACAACGCTGGACGCATGGTAGGCCCAGCCATTCTCGGTTTCCACCTCGACCAGCCGGGTCGCGCTCGCCCTGGCCGTGAGGGTGCCGCCGAGGGTCGCGCTGGCGATTTGTTGCGGCACACTCTCCGGCTTGTCAGTTGAATTGTCAGGCGATTGGAGTTTGAGAACACCGTCGGCGTCAAAGATTTTCAGCGATACGATTCGGCTGGCCGCACGGGCGTGCTCCAGATAGTCCAGCGTAGCCGCGGATGGTGACTGGCCAGAAAGGATTGCTTCGACATCCGAGACATGGTGGAGGATGTTCTTCGGCCATTGGCTGGCATCCATTCTCGCTTCGGCTTCGAGAAGCTGGCGGGTGGTCGCAGTGATGAATGTGTATCCCAGAAGCCCGATCAAGACGCACAGCAGAAGGACGCCAGCCACGGGAGCCAGCTGCGCTCTCCAGCGTCGACTGATCCTGAACCGGTTCACAAGCATCCACCCATCACAAAAATGACCCCATCCTGAGATTAGACGATCTCCTGCAAATAAAAGTAAAACTGGCTGTCGTGAGGCTGGATTGACGCAACCATCGTTAAGAAGTTCTGACGGAGGACCCACAAATTGAAACGATTGCGCCGTTATCTCGGGTGTTTTCTCGTCTTGGGCCTGATTGTCGCAGCCGCTGCAGGCCTGGCATTGCCGGCCCAGGCTGGCCCCTATCTCGACTATGCCACGGCGCTCAACAGGTCGCCCCCGGATGGTTCGAAATTCCGGCCGGATCTTGAAGACGTTCTGGCGCAGTTGGCCAATGCATATCGGAAAGACCAGGGCCGTCGGCCATTGATCCCTTCCAGTGACTTCCAGATTGCGGCCCGGGCGCATGCGGCCGACATGATGCTACATGACTTCATCGGCCACCGGGCCAGTACCGGGCATGATTTCGACAGCCGCATGCGGGTCTTCGTTGACGACATCACCCGCTTTCCGGCGATGGGCGAGAATGCCGCGCGGGACTCACAGAAGACGCCCGTCGATGCCAAGAAGGCCCGGAGCCTGTTCAGTCAATGGGTCAAGAGCCGGTCGCACCGCAAGGCGCTGGCCAGCCGCGACTATGCCTTTGTTTCAACCGGGGTGATCCAACGGGGAACGACCATCTGGGCGGTGCAGATCTTTTGGGCCACACCGCGCCAGAAGGGCTTGTTTCAGTAGCTCAGGCCGCGCCGGGCGCTGGCAGGGTCTTGGGCGCGAGAAGGCGCTGCGACGCATTCTTGACCGCCTTCTGGACCTTTTCGAAAGCCCGCACCTCGATCTGGCGGATCCGTTCGCGCGAGACACCGAATTCCTGGGAGAGATCTTCCAGGGTCACGGGCTCATCCTGCAGTCGGCGGGCCTCGAAGACCCGGCGCTCGCGGTCGGTGAGCTTGCTGAGCGAGTCGCGCAGCAGCCCCATCCGCATTTCGCTCTCCTCGCTCTCGGCAAGCATTTCTTCCGGGCTGTCGCTGTCGTCGACCAGCCAGTCCTGCCATTCGCCTTCGCCATCTTCGCGAATCTGGGTGTTGAGCGAGGTATCGCCAGACAGCCGCCGGTTCATCGACACCACGTCTTCCTCGGTCACACCGAGCCGCTTGGCGATCGTTTTCACCTGATCGGGCTTGAGATCACCGTCTTCTAGGGCTTCGATCTGGCTCTTCACCTTGCGGAGATTGAAGAACAGCTTCTTCTGGTTGGCGGTTGTGCCCATCTTGACCAGCGACCACGAGCGCAGGACGAATTCCTGGATCGAGGCCTTGATCCACCACATGGCGTAGGTCGCCAGCCGAAAGCCCTTGTCGGGCTCGAATTTCTTGACTGCCTGCATCAGGCCAACGTTGCCTTCGGAAATGACTTCACCGATCGGCAGTCCGTAACCGCGATAGCCCATGGCGATCTTGGC
>JAGRLX010000093.1 GCA_020441605.1 Alphaproteobacteria bacterium | reverse complement strand
GTTCGACGCGGCCCATCAATGCGGCATCATTGCGGGCAAGGCCTGGGCCGACCCTCTTGCCGCAGGCGCGCACCTGATGACCATGAGCACCTACAAGAGCCTTGGTGGCCCTGCCGGAGGCCTGATTGTGACCAATGACGCGGGCCTGGCCAAGCGCCTGGACGCCATCGCATTCCCTGGGATGACGGCAAATTTCGACGCCGCCAAATCCGCGGCCCTGGCGATTGCGCTGCTCGACTGGCGGGAGTTCGGCCAGGCCTATGCGGCGGAGATGATCGCCGTCTCCAAGGCCCTCGCCGCAGCGCTCGCCGCCGCCGGCCTGCCGGTCTTCGCCAGAGACCGGGGCATGACGGCCTCGCACCAGTTCGCCATTGCCGCTGCAGATTTCGGCGGCGGGCAAGCGGCCTCGAAGACCCTCCGCAAGGTGGGCTTCCTTGCCTGCGGCATAGGCCTGCCATTGGCGCCGGTCGACGGCGACATGAACGGCCTGAGGATTGGCACGCCGGAACTCGTGCGCTGGGGCGTGGGAACCCGGCATGTGGAACGCCTGGCGCGGTTGATCACATCGGCGCTGCGTGACGGATCGCCCGAACGGCTCCTGGCGGAAACGTCGCGTTTCCGCAGGGAGTTCGATCGCCTGCACTATATTTTTTAAGCGGGCGCCCATCACGTGGAAACCGGCACCGGCAAGGCATGTCGGAAAAAATGGGAATGCGGCTGACTATCAGCCGCATTCGCGTTTGTCGCTGATGTAATCAGGCCAGATCGAAACGGTCTGCGTCCATGACCTTGGTCCAGGCTGCCACGAAATCGCGCACGAACTTCTCCTGGGAGTCGTTCTGAGCGTAGACTTCGGCCAACGCGCGCAGTTGCGAGTTCGAGCCGAAGACGAGGTCGACGCGGGTTGCCGTCCACTTCACCTCGCCGCTTGCCCGGTCGCGTCCCTCGAAAACGTCAGCGGCGCTCGACGCCGGCTTCCACACCGTGCCCATGTCGAGCAGGTTCACGAAGAAGTCGTTGCTGAGGCTTTCCGGCCGCTTGGTGAAGACACCATGCTGGCTCTGACCCGCATTTGCATTCAGGACCCGCATGCCGCCGACCAGCACCGTCATTTCGGGTGCGGTGAGCGTCAGCAACTGAGCCTTGTCGACGAGCAGTTCTTCCGCCGAGATGGAATATTGCTTCTTGAGGTAGTTGCGGAATCCGTCGGCGACCGGCTCGAGCACCGCGAAGGACTCGGCATCGGTCTGCTCCTGCGAAGCATCGGTGCGGCCGGGCGCGAACGGAACCGCCACATCATGGCCGGCGTTCTTGGCGGCCTTTTCCACTGCTGCGCAACCCGCCAGCACGATGAGGTCAGCAAGCGAGACCTTCTTTCCGCCGGACTGCGCTGAATTGAAGGCCTTCTGGATCTCCTCAAGGCTCTGCAGCGTCTTGGCCAGCTTGGCAGGCTGATTGACCTCCCAATCCTTCTGCGGGCTGAGACGGATGCGCGCGCCATTGGCGCCGCCGCGCTTGTCGGAACCACGGAAGGTCGAGGCCGAAGCCCATGCCGTCGACACGAGATCAGAAATCGACAGGCCCGACGACAGCACCTTGTCCTTGAGTTCCGCGGCATCCTTTGCATCGATCAGCGGGTGGTCGACCGCCGGCATCGGATCCTGCCAGATCAGATCTTCAGCCGGAACTTCCGGACCGAGATAACGGACCTTCGGTCCCATGTCGCGGTGGGTAAGCTTGAACCAGGCGCGGGCAAAAGCATCCGCGAACTGGTCCGGGTTCTCCAGGAACCGCCGCGAGATCTTCTCGTAGTCCGGGTCGAAGCGGAGCGCCAGGTCGGTGGTCAGCATGGACGGCGCGTGACGCTTGGAGGGATCATGGGCATCCGGCACCGTGCCCGCACCCATGCCATACTTCGGAGTCCACTGATGGGCGCCCGCCGGGCTCTTTGTCAGTTCCCATTCGTAGCCGAACAGGTTCCAGAAGAAGTTGTTGCTCCACTTGGTCGGCGTCGTGGTCCAGACGACCTCCAGGCCGCTGGTGATCGAATCGCCTGCCTTGCCGCTGCCATAGCTGCTGAGCCAGCCCAGGCCCTGCGCCTCGATGGGGGCTCCTTCGGGTTCCGGGCCGACATGCGAGGCCGGGCCGGCGCCATGGGTCTTGCCGAAGGTGTGTCCACCGGCAATGAGTGCGACCGTTTCCTCATCGTTCATGGCCATGCGCGCGAAGGTCTCGCGAATGTCCTTGGCGGCAGCGACCGGATCAGGGTTGCCGTTGGGGCCTTCCGGATTCACATAGATGAGACCCATCTGCACCGCAGCGAGCGGATTGTCGAGTTGCCGGTCACCGGAATAGCGCTTGTCTCCAAGCCAGGTGTCCTCGGCGCCCCAATAGACATCTTCTTCCGGCTCCCACACATCGGCGCGGCCACCGCCAAATCCGAAGGTTTTGAAGCCCATGGATTCGAGCGCGCAATTGCCAGCCAGGACCATGAGGTCCGCCCAGGAGATCTTGTTGCCGTATTTCTGCTTCACTGGCCAAAGCAGCCTGCGGGCCTTGTCCAGATTGGCGTTATCCGGCCAGCTGTTGAGCGGCGCGAAACGCTGCTGGCCGGCTCCGGCGCCGCCGCGGCCATCTCCGGTGCGGTAGGTGCCGGCGCTGTGCCACGCCATGCGAATGAACAGGGGGCCGTAGTGACCCCAATCCGCCGGCCACCAATCCTGCGATGTCTTCATCAGGTCGTAGATGTCCTGCTTCAGGGCCTTGAGATCGAGCGACTTGAACTGCTCGGCGTAGCTGAATGCCTCACCCATGGGATTGGAGAGGGCCGAATTCTGATGAAGTATCTTGAGGTTCAGCTGGTTCGGCCACCAGTCCCGGTTGGACCTCGCGCCAGCGGTCGTGTGCATGACCGGGCACCCGCCGGCGGTTCCGCCATCATTTCTGTCCATAATTCTCTCCGATCCTCGCTGAATGGGTTGATCTGTGAGGCCACCAGCTTTCTACACGCTCCGGGTACTGCAAGTGGCACACCAAAGGCATGCCTTGCGCCAGGCGATAGCCAAGCTGGCCACGTCTCAATCGACACTAGACTATCTATCAGTCCCAATCCATTAGGTTAAGTTGAATTTTCTGATTATTACGATAAGTTTGATTTATGACAAACCTGACTCTCAAACAGTTCCGCTATTTCGAAGCCTTGGTACGCCATGGCCATTTCGGCCGCGCTGCGGGAGGCTGCGCGATTTCGCAACCGGCACTCTCCCTCCAGATCAAGCAGCTGGAGGAGCAATTGGGAGCGGTGCTTTTCGAGCGCGGACCCCGGCAGGTTCGCCTGACCTCTTTCGGCCAGGAATTTGCCCTTCGGGTGCGGGCCATTCTGGGGGCCGTCGACGAACTCGAGGATCTCGCCAGGGCCTCGAAGGATCACCTCGCCGGATTGATCCGGATTGGCGTCATCCCGACCATAGCGCCCTACCTCTTGCCGAGGATCATCAGCGGCCTGACCGAGAGGTACGACGGTCTCGACATCCATGTTCGCGAAACCCTGACGGTGAAACTCATCCAGGAACTGGCGGACGGCCGCCTGGACGCGGCCATTGTTGCGCTGCCGGTGTCCGAACCCGCCTTCGTCGAGGTTGACCTGTTCGCCGAGGATTTCGTGCTGGTACGGCCGGGCGAGGATGAGGGCAAACCGGTACCCAGTGTCGAGATGCTGCGCGAAATGCGGTTGCTGCTGCTCGAGGAAGGGCACTGCTTCCGTGACCAGGCCCTGGCCTTCTGCAAGATGAACTCCGCCATGCCGCGGGAAATGCTCGAGGGCAGTTCCCTGTCGACCCTGGTTCAGATGGTCAACGCCGGCATCGGCGTGACACTCATCCCCGAGATGGCTGTCGCGGTGGAGACCCGTTCGGCCGCGGTGTCGGTCGCGCGCTTCAGCAGCCCGGAGCCCTCGCGAACTATCGGCATGATCTGGCGCAAGACAAGCCCGCTCAGCAAGCAGCTCTTGCAGATCTCGGATGTCGTGCGGCAAGCCGCAGAAAACTTGCGAAAGGAATGCCCAACAGCATGACCGGCAGCGCAGCAGATCGGCGGCGGGGCTCCACGAAGGGCGGCTGGATCGATGAAAACTGTCGATGACCCAGGCTTTTCCGGATATGTGGGCGCCATGGACTCGCCACAGGACTTCGAAATCTTCCTGACCGCGCCGCCAGGTCTCGAGGCCGCGCTCGGCGCGGAGCTGCGCGCCCGGAAATTCCGCAATCCCAAGGTGACCGTCGGCGGAGTCCTGACCTCGGGCGGCTGGCCGGAGGTGTGGCGAGCGAACCTTGAGGTAAGGGGAGCGGGGCATGTACTGGCGCGGATCGGCGCCTTCCGGGTCTTTCACCTGGCCCAGCTCGACAAGCGCGCGCGGAAATTTCCCTGGAGCCGCGTTCTCCGGGCCGACGTGCCTGTCCGCGTCGAGGTCACCTGCAGCAAGTCGAAAATCTACCATGCCGGTGCGGCAGCCCAGCGGATCGAGGCCGCACTCCGCGAGGAACTGGGCGTGAAAATCGCCGACGAGGCAGCAGTTTGCATCAAGGCGCGCATAGAGGATGATCTCTGCACCATCAGCATCGACACCTCGGGGGAGTCGCTCCACAAGCGCGGCCATAAAGTCGCTGTTGGCAGGGCGCCGATGCGCGAGACCATGGCCGCACTCTTTCTCTATCAGTGCGGATATGATGGACGTGAACCGGTCGTCGACCCCATGTGTGGCTCGGGGACGTTCGTCATCGAGGCGGCCGAGATCGCCGCCGGATTGAACCCCGGACGATCGCGTAGCTTCGCATTCGAACTTCTCAAGAGCTTTGAGTCCGAGGCCTGGCAGCACCTGCGGCAAAGGCAGCGTGGCAAGCGGCCCGTCCTGCGCTTTTTCGGCAGCGACCGTGACGCCGGGGCGATCGCGGCAAGCGTGGCCAATGCAAGACGAGCAGGCGTAGCGGAGTTCACCGAATTCCGGCAACAGCCGGTCAGTGCGATTACTCCACCCGCCGGACCGTCCGGGCTGGTGATCGTCAATCCACCCTATGGCACGCGGATCGGTGACAGGAAGCCGCTGCTTGCCCTTCACGCCGCGCTCGGCCAGACGCTGCTCAAGGGCTTCTCCGGCTGGCGCGTCGGCCTCATCACCAGTGAACCCGCCTTGGCGAAGGCGACCGCCTTGCCCTTTGCACCTCCCGGCAGGACGGTGCTGCATGGTGGCCTGCGGGTGCAACTGTTTCAGACCGGGCCGCTGGCCTGAGCCGCCTCACCGCCGCCCGGCTCGCCTTGCGGGACTGTCAGGATTCCAGGCGGCGTGATCCGTGATGCTGCGCGATGCGCCAGTTTCCATCGCGCCTGACCAGCACCCAGGTTACCCGATAGGGCATGGGCTGCGTGCCATCGGCGAACTCGACATGGCCGGCGGTGACCGCGATGTCCGGCGCCAGCATGGCGACGCGCGGCATCGGATAGGACTCCACTCTCACCTCGGGGCCGCGGCGGCTGAAATAGCTGCGGATCTTGTCGCGTCCAATCTGCAGTTCATCCACCGAGCCGAAGAGCGTCGCATCCTCGAGGTAGAGTTCCATGTGGCTGTCGAGATCGTGGCGGTTGAAGGCGTCGATCCACTTGGCGAGAAAAATCTCGATCGTCGGTGTCTGGCTCATGGCTTCATCCTCATGACTGCAGTTTCAATAGGGTGCCACTGGCTCCCTTGCGATTGCAAACGCGAATTCCGAAGCGTGGTGGCGGGAAGAGTATGCCGCAATTCAAGCTGCGGCGGTTGCCATACAGCTTGCCGCCAATCCTAAGCAGCATTGCCCTGCTTGCGCCTCAGTCGGGCCGCGGCGGCCACCAGCAGCAGACCCGGTATGAAGACGATCGTGGCGATTGCCGGATAGAGCGGCGAGGAGCCCACGGCTATGCCGCTGAAGATGAAGGTCGGTATGGTCCTCGTCGATCCCGCCAGGCTGTAGGTGATGTAGAAATTGCCCCAACTGAGCAGGAAGGCGAAGATCGCCGCCGAAAAGATGCCCGGCCAGAGGAGGGGAATGGTCACATAGCGGTAGACTTCCCACGTTGTCGCTCCGCAGTCCCGTGCTGCGTCTTCCAGCAGGGGATCGAAATTGTAGACCTGTACTGCCACGATGACCATGGCGAAAGGCGCGATATAGACGACGTGTCCAATGATGGCGGTGATCATGCCAGTATTGAAACCAAGCCACTTGCCCAGCACCGAGAACCATAGCAGCAACACGATGCCGAGCAGCAACTGCGGGAATGCGAGTGGGGCTCCGGCTATGGCCTGGAAGGCCGACTTGCCGCGGAATCGGTAGCGCACCGCGACAACCGCTGCGGCCGAGCCAAAGACCGTGGCAGCAAGCGTGGCGGCAAGGCCGATCAGTGTCGAGTTCCACAGCGCGGTCAGGGCGGCGCCATTGCGCATCAGATCGCCGTACCATTTGAAGGAAAAGCCCTCGAAGGGAAGGGTGAGATAGCGCCCCTCCTGAAACGAGAAGCCGATCAGCGTGAAGATCGGCACATAGAAGAACAGCAGCATGAGCCCCATGACGCCGTAGAGCACGATATCGATTAGCGCCGATTCCACCCGGTGATTCATGTCGAAAACCCTGTACGCTTCATGCCAAGCAAACGGGTGAACAGAAGCACCACGAACACGGCCACCACCATCAGCACCAGCGTGAGCGCGGCGCCCAGCGGCCAGTTCACGCGGGTTTCGAAGGTCTGGCGGATCAGTTCGGCCGACATTGGCGACTTGCCGCCGCCGAGAACCTTGGGTTCGAGAAAGACGCCGACACCGAGGAGAAAGATCAACACGCTGCCGGCCCAGATGCCGGGCTTGCAGAGCGGCAGCGTCACCTCCCAATGGGCGCGGAGCTTGCTGGCGCCTGCGTCATAGGCAGCCAGGATGAGCGATCGGTCGATGGCATCGATGGACAGATAGAGCGTGAAGATGGCGAAGGGCAGGAGGTTGTAGACCATGCCCAGCATGGTCGCCCAGTCGGTGAACAGGAAGGACACTGTTTCGGGCGGAAACCCGGCCAGTCCGAGCAGGTAGTTGGCGGCACCCTTCTTGTCGAGAAACAGAACCCAGCCGAAGGTCTTCAGCGTGGCGTCGGTGATGAAGGCGAAGGTGATGAGAATCTTGATTTCGTTCTCATAGGCCTTGAAGCGGGTTGCCAGACCGTAGGCGATGGGGAAGGCGAGAACCATGCAGATGGCGACGCAGGCGAGCGCCATGAAAAGCGTATGCCCCAGTATCGTCCAGTAGTGCGGCTTGCTGAACACATCGGTCCAGGTCGTGAGATCCCATGTCCAGCGCAACTGGAAATCGCGGGTGCGCTGGAAAGTGAGAATGAAGGTCATGACCAGCGGCGCCAGGAAGCAGGTCGTCTGAAGGATGACGCTCGGCAGCGCCTTCAGCAGGAGTTCCGGATCGCGCCAGCTCTTCTCGTTGGCCGGACCCATCATTCATCTCCCGGACCGAGTACCCAGAGGTCCTTCTTGTCCCAGCCAAGCCGGACATCTTCGTCAAGCTGCATCGGCAGCTTAGAGGTGCCCTGAATCTCCACCGCGAGATCCTGGCCACCCGTGGTCCGCGCGCGGTACTGGACCGTGCCGCCCTTGGTGAATACCTCGGTGACGCGCGCGTCGATCTCGCAGTCGGCCTTCTCGTCATTCCTCAGCCGACGGATCAATTCGGGGCGAACCATCATCAGCGCCGGGCCAACCGCCAGGTCCTGCGCGACCAATGTGGCAGGGAGCGTCCCCGTGTGGTCGGAAATTTCAAGACTGCGATAGCTCACGCTGCCAGTGGTGCGCGCGGCGATCTCCACCGGCAACAGATTGGTTTCGCCGATGAAGCCCGCAACGAATGGGTCTGCCGGGCGGTAGTAGATGTCTGACGGTTCGCCGAGCTGCAGGATGCGACCAGCCCGCATCACGCAGATGCGATCGGCCAGCATCATCGCCTCCTCGAGGTCGTGGGTGACATGAACGAAGGTGACACCGACCGACCGGTGCAGACGCTTGAGTTCGGCCTGCAACGCCTTCTTGAGCTTAACGTCGAGAGCCGAGAGGGGTTCGTCGAGAAGCAGGAGCTTTGGCGAGGATATCATCGAACGGGCCAGCGCCACGCGCTGCTGCTCGCCGCCGGAGAGCGCCCTCGGAAACCGATCGAGATAAATGGGTTTCAGTTCCATCAGGGTGATCATCTCGTCCACCCTCTGAGCGATTTCCCCGGCCGGAACCTTCCGCAGCCGCAAGGGAAAGCCGATGTTCTGGGCCACCGTCATGTGGGGAAACAATGCAAGCTTCTGAAACACCATGCTGGTCGGACGAAGGGCGGCGGGAACGCCGGCCATGTCCCGACCCTCGATGCTGATCGTGCCGGTTGTCGCGGTCTCGAAGCCTGCGATCTGCTTCAGCAGCGTGGTCTTGCCACATCCCGATGGGCCGACCAGCGCGATGAATTCGCCCTGCTTCACGCTAAGCGAAACACCTTTCAGCGCCTCATAGCTTCCATAGGTCTTGTGGATGTCGTGGATGTCGAGGATCGGAGGATTGGTCATCGGTCCCGGCATACGAATGTGAATGCCGGAGCGGCTATCATGCTGCTCCGGCCGTTCCGTTACTCTGCGGCGGCGAGTTCCTCTTGCCAGATCGCCAGCATCTCGTCGATGTTGGGCGCGATCCGGTGCATCTGGGAATTGTCCCAGGCATGCCACATGTAATCGACTTGCAGGATGTCCTTCTCCTCAGGCGTGTAGAGCTCTTCGACCGCCTTGTTGGTGACGACGTTGCAGGTCGAATCGAGCAGCGACAGGATGTGGCCTGAATCCTTCGAGACCACGTGCTTCAGCAGCTTCTGGGCGATCTCGGGCTGGTCGGTCTCCTTCAGGATCGCCGTGGCTTCAACCCAGATGATTCCCTGCTTCAAGCCATTCTTGGGTTCTGGCACCAGAGCCATGATGTTCTTGTGCCCCTGCTTGCGCACGGCGGACGTCAGATAGGAACCGGCGCCGATGCAACCGAGGAGCGATCCATCGAGCAGGCCTTTCTGGGCCTGGGTGAGATCACCGACGAGCGTCCGGGTATTCTTGAACATCGCGCGCAGGACCTTGCGAACCTCGTCCAGCGCCGCCTGGTCCAGCTCGTCGTACGGGTTGATGCCGGCGTGCAGGGCCATCGGCAGGATCGGCCAGTCGCCCCAGTCCATCACGCAGATCTTGCCCTTGTTGGCGGGATCGAACACCGGATCATAGGTCTTCCACACCTCGGGCTTGGTCACGTCGGTGTTCACGCAAGGTCCGACCCAGCCCCAGCGCGTCGCCACGCCGATGGTCTTGCCATCGCTGATAAGGGGCTCGAAGGGCGGTTTGAACTGATCGTAGAAGGTGGCGTAAACATCGGCATATTCGTCGGGATTGAGCTCCATGGCGAGCCCGGCCGGCCCCATGCGCGTGATCCACGGCATGTCGCTCGACACAATGTCCACTTCGCGCGACGCGCCGGCCTGAAGCTTGGCGAAGCCACCGGGGCTGTCGACGATCAGGTCGAAGCTGATCTCCGTGTCATTGGCCTTGTTGAATGGATCGATGATGCGCGGATCGTTGTAGCCTTCCCAGCACATGTAGGTCATCTGGGTTGCGGCGGCGGCCTGCCGGGAATAGCCGCCGAGCATGGCCACGCCAGCGGCGCCCGCGGCGCCCTTGAGCAGGCGGCGGCGGGCAAGCCCTGCGTCGTCCAGACCCATGGCCCTGATTTGATTCTGATAGAACTTTGGCAGATCGCTGTACCAGCTCTTCTTCATGTTCTTTCTCCGATCGTCCTTGGTGGTGATAAAGATTGGGCGATATCGCCCGGTTCCGGAATATCCCCGGGGGAATAGGAAAGCGTGGGCAAGGCCAGACCGCCGAGAAACGCCGCGAACAACTCACCCTGCGTCGAGATTTTGAGTTTGCGGTAGATGTTCTTGCGGTGAATCTTGACCGTGCCAGGGCTGATGTCGAGTTGCAGGGCTATTGATTGTGTCGAATGGCCCTGGAGGATCATGGTCACGATCTCCCGCTCGCGGGCCGAGAGCATCCTGAAGCCGATATGGGCAACGGTGGGGGCCGGAATTGGGCTTGGTCGGGTCAGGCTCTTGAGCTGCCAATGGTGCCGCGAAAATGCACTCACGGCCGGCTCGATGGCCTGCAGGATCTCGAGGTCACTGCGCGTTAGCGGTGGCGACCAGGTCCAGCGGGCGAAGGACGTAACCCCGGTGTAGCCTTCGTCCATCGGAAAGAAGCAGCCGAGTTCTTCGCCGATACCTGTCCGGCTGTAATGCTCGCGGAAATATTCGCTCCGGCGGAAATGGTCGGGTGCAATGTCGAGCAGCTGATGGCATCCCGCCCGGCAGCCGTTGCTGACCATCTGGTAGAATGGATCGAGAAGGAAAGGACCAGCAACATAATCCGTTGCGATCACCCGGTGCCGCGCGCGATCAAGCGTATCGTCCAGGATGACCGGCGGATCCTTGCCGCGATAGGCAAAGGCCATGACGAAATCGAAATCGACTAGCCGTTTGACGGCGTCGAGCAGCACGGCCGCGAACTGCGGCTTGCCGACCGCATCGCTCAAGGTTGCGAGGCCCTTGCTCCATTGTTCCAACAGCAGATGCCGAGTGGTCATGGCCAGACCTTATCGCTTTGGGGATATGGCGACAATCAATGATAGCTCCCTATCATGACAATGAATGAAGGAGATCCGTTATGACCGCAACCATGAAAGCCGCCGTTCTCCGACAACTCAAGACCCGGCTCGAGATTGCCCAGGTTCCGCGACCGGAACCCGGCCCCGGAGAACTTCTGATCAAGGTGACCGCCTGCGGTGTCTGTCACAGCGATCTCCATGCCGTCGATGGTGACTGGACGCCACCGCCGGTCATTCCGCTGATTCCGGGTCACGAGGTCGCCGGGCGAGTGGCCGGACTGGGAGAGGGCGTTTCCGGCTTCAAGCCGGGCGACCATGTCGGCGTGCCATGGATGTATTCCGCGTGCGGCACCTGTGAATTCTGTCTTGCCGGCATGGAGACGATCTGCAAGTCGGCGGAAGCGACCGGTTACACCAAGCCCGGCGGCTATGCCGAATACATGGTGGCGCCCGCGGCTTTCGTTGGCCGCCTGCCGGACGATGCCGACCCTTATGCGCTGGCACCCATCCTGTGCGCCGGCGTGACGACCTATCGGGGATTGAAGCGCACGGGCGCCAGGCCGGGCCAATGGGTTGCGGTCATCGGCATTGGGGGCCTTGGCCATATCGCCATTCAATATGCCATGGCCATGGGATTGCGTGTAGCGGCCGTGGACGTGTCGAACGAAAAGCTCGAACTCGCCAGGTCACTCGGCGCCGAAGTGCTGGTCAACGGATCGGAGACCGATGCGCCGGCGGCGATACAAGAGAAGATCGGCGGAACCCATGCCGCAATTGTCACTGCCGTGGCGACCCGGGCCTTCGAACAGGCGATACTGATGCTCCGCCCTGCCGGTACCGTTGTCTATATTGGCCTCCCCGGCGGCAAGGCGGATGAAATCCGCACTTCGATCGCGGCCATCACCAACTGGGAACTGTCCGTACGTGGATCGAACGTCGGAACCCGCCAGGATCTCGAGGAGGCGGTGGCCTTCGCAGCACGTGGCCTGGTCAAGGCGCGGATCAGGACCGTGGCGCTGGAAGAGATCAACGAGGTTTTCGACCAGATGCGCAAGGGCGCCATCGTCGGCCGCGCGGTTTTGAAGCTGGCCTGACGGCGCCGAGCCGCCGGCTGACCGCTAGTCGAGGAGGGTCTCGAGGACGCGATAAGCGGCCTCGATATCCTCTCTCACCGCGGTCTTCAGCGATTGCGCGCTCCGGCTCTTCAGCGCCTCGTACATTGCGAGATGCTGTTCATTGGCCGAATTGTAATTTCCCGAGTCGTGCAGAAGATTGAAATACGGGCTGACCTGGAGCCAGAGATTCTCGATGATCGAGAGCAGCGTGCGCGATCCGGCCGCGTCGTATATGGTGAAGTGGAAATTGTGATTGGCACGCAGGAAGGCCTTCACGTCTCCGCGTGCGTTCGCGGATCTGAGTTCATCGAGGTGTGTGGCGAGATTCGACAGGGCTGCAGGGGTGACGCGCTGGGCTGCCCAACCTGCCGCGATCGTCTCGACTTCGATGCGCACGTCCTTGAGATCGGCAAGTTTCGCCCGGCTGAGCGGCGGGATGCCAATCGAGC
The DNA here is from genome assembly GCA_020441605.1 of Alphaproteobacteria bacterium. Next base: position 6,435 of record JAGRLX010000093.1, on the reverse strand, counting down.
GTCCATAAACGACGGTAAGCGCGTTCTCTGCCGTCAGCCGCCTGAGGGCCTCGCGCACCGGCATGGGGCTGACCCCGAAGGCATCGGCAATCGCCTGCAACTTGACCAACTGACCGGGCGCGATGCCGCCATCGAGGATCATGTCCGACAATTGCCGGTAGACACGATCCTGCAACGTGTCCTTCGACAGCTTGGCAATCTTCAGTTCTGGGCCGCCACGGGCAAAGCCATTCATCGAATCCACCCCCGGAATTCATGCCGATGTGGTTGCACCTTTGTGCACATGAATCAATGTTTCGCCGTTAATCATTGATCTTTGATCAAAACGAAGATAACAAAGTTGGACGCGGATATCGAGAGGGCTTTTGAGCCGGATCGCAACGCCATCCGCTTAGCGCTAAGACACATGGGAGGACGTCAGGATGTCTTTGTTTTCGAGAATGAAACTTGCCTGCAGTGCGATGGCCCTCGCGGCCCTCGCAACGGTCGGCAGCGCCGAAGCCGCCGACAAGCACAAGATCTTCCTGAGCATGAGCTACATCGGCAATGACTGGCAGGCCGAAGCGGCGAACATGGTCAAGGCCATGGCTGCGCACAAGAGCCTGGCCGACAAGGTCGACCTGCAGGTGCAGGTCGCAGGACCCAACGCCCAGCGTCAGATTCAGCAGATCAACGCGATGGTTCAGGCTGGCGCGGAAGCCATCGTGGTCTTCCCGATCTCGCCCACGGCTCTCAACCAGGTGGTCAAGAACGCCTGCGACAAGGGCGTCAAGGTCTTCGCGTATGATGCCGAGATCACCGAGCCCTGCGCCTACAATATTTCGATCGACCAGGAAGAAGCTGGCCGCGTGACGGCCCAGTGGCTTGCCGACAAGCTCGGCGGTAAGGGTGACATCGTGGTTCTGACCGGTGTCCCCGGAACATCGGTCGACAATCTGCGCACCAAGGCGGCCAAGGAGGTCTTTGCCAAATATCCCGACATCAAGATCGTCGGCGAAGCGGTCGGCATGTGGAGTCAGGCCGTGTCCCGCACTGAGCTCTCGAAGATCCTGGCAACCCGCAACTGGGACCAGATCGATGGCCTCTGGCTACAGGTCGGCTGCTACACGGCCAATGCGATGCAGCTCGAAGCCGGCAAGAAGCCCGAAGAACTGATCCCCTGCGCCGGTGAAGGCGCCAACGGCGGCCGCATCCAGATGTTGCCGGTCGGTACCGAGGTCGAAGGGGCTTCCGAGCCCTACGCGCCACTCGGTGCGCCGCGCATTTCCTACGCCTCGCCGCCCTACTCGGGAGCGCTGGCGCTGAAACTGGCGGTGCAGGCTCTCGAAGGCAAGGACGTGCCGAAGAAGACCGTGCTGCCACTGCCGATCGTGACCAGCGAAACCATCAAGCTCTGCCAGGAAGGCACATGGGACGAGATGAAGGCCGGCTGCAACGCCTTCTTGCCTTCGCTGGTGTCGAACCCCGGCTGGTTCGCTTCGATCTTCTCGGAGGAGACTCCGGAAATCGGCCTGGCCGCCGCTCTCGTTGGCCAGCCGGAACCCTGATACGGCTGCAGGGAGGCGGAGTGGCGAGTGTCCGCCCCGCCTCCCATCTTCACGCGCTCCTCAAGCCTGGACTGGGAGAGACCGATGCAGGCCGGCACTGGTACCGCGGCGGTGTCCGTCGTCGGTATTCGCAAAGCCTTTGGCGCTACCATCGCGGTTGACGATGTGAGCTTCGACATAGCCCACGGCAGCGTTCACGCGCTGCTGGGCGAGAATGGCGCCGGCAAGTCGACCATCGTCAAGCTGCTGTCCGGGTTGCTGCAGCCCGATGCCGGGCGCTTCGTGATCGCAGGTGAGCACGCCACGCTGGCGTCGCCCCGGGCTTCCCATCGCCACGGCATCCAGACGGCGTTCCAGGAAATGACCATGGTGCGCGATCTCAGCGTTCTCGACAACATGATGCTGCCCTATGCGCCGCTGGGTTTCACGGGCCTCATCCGGCGGCGTCGGGCCCGCGAGGCGATCATCGCCCATCTCGCCGACCTCGGCTTTTCGGTCGATCTCGACGCCGAGGTCGGAAGTCTCGATCTGGCCATCCAGCAGAAGCTCGAGATCGCCCGCGCAATCTACCGCAAGCCGGGGATTCTGTTGCTCGATGAGCCGACTTCCACGCTGGCGGGACGTGACGTCGAATGGCTGGGAGAGATCATCAGCCGCCTGCGCCATGAAGGACGCACCATCGTCTTCATTTCGCACCGCATGCGCGAGGTGCGGGCCTTCTGCGACAATCTCACCATCCTGCGCAACGGCAAGCATATCGTCACGGGCGCGGTGAACGACATCAGCGACGCCGACGTGATCGAGAAGATCATCGGCCGTTCGATCACCCAGACTTTTCCGCCGCGCCCTGCGGATGCGGCCCCGCTCGACACGCCGGTTCTGGGTGTCCGCAATCTCCGGGCCGGCCGCAAGCTGCAAGATGTGTCCTTCGATCTGCACCGTGGCGAGATCCTCGGGATAGCGGGCCTCCAAGGCATGGGCCAGAACGATTTGTTCCTGGCGCTTTTCGGCATGATCGAGATCGCCAGGGGCACGACCATGATCGATGGCCAGCCAGTCCGCATCACTTCGCCCGCGGAAGCCATACGGCCCAACATCGGCATGGGACTCGTTCCCGAGGATCGCAAGACCGAAGGGCTGTTCCTCAAGCTCAGCGGAAAGATCAATGCGTCCCTGCCAGTCATCGACCGGTTCAGCGCCGGAGGCTTGATCAATGGCGCCGCCGAAAATGAGGCCGTGAGCAAGGCTTTCGGCACGGTCGAGGTCGACGGCCGCGCCATGTGGACCCGCGCCGGCGCCTTTTCCGGCGGTAACCAGCAAAAGATCGCCATCGCCAAGTGGCTCGTTGCCGAAAGCCGCATCCTGCTGCTTTTCGATCCGACCCGCGGCATCGACGTCGGCACCAAGCACGAGCTCTACGTGATGATGCGCGACTTCGTTGCGGCCGGCGGATCCATTCTATTTCATTCGACCGAGATACCGGAACTGGTTCATCTTTGCGACCGGGTTCTGGTCTTCTACGCCGGCCATGCGGCGGCCGAGATCTCCAGCGAACACCTGACCGAGGCGGCCATCATGCGGCCCGCGCTCGGCCACGACCTGAAACATGGAGAGGCCGCATGAGCACGGAAACAGCCTCTGCGCCGAAGGCCTATCTGGGGCAATTGCTCGGCCAGCATCGCGGCGTGCTGGTTGCGTTCTTCGTGTTCCTGCTGCTGATCGGTGTGGTCGATGCCATCAGTCCCGGGGCGTTGACCTACTTTGATCTCTCCTTCCTGTCGAGCGGCGGCGCAACCTCGGCTCTGGCCGCCATCGGCCAGACGATCGTTATCCTCTCGGGGGGATTCGATCTCTCCGCCGGTGCCGTGATCTCCCTGGTCAATGCCGTGCTGGCGAGCAGTATGGACCCGATGGACATGGAGGCCAACGTCCTGCTCTGGACCCTCGCCGGCATCGGCATCGGCATGCTCACTGGCGCCTTCAATGGCTTCTTCATCGCCGTGCTGCGGCTGCAGCCGATCGTGGTGACCTTGTCGACCATGTTCATCATCCAGGGCGTGACCCTGCTGATCATGGACAAGCCCGGCGGAATGGTGTCGCCGTCTCTCGGCAGCTTCTATCTGGGCGATGCAATCGAGGGCTGGCTGCCCATGCCGCCTGTGGTGATTGCCATGACCCTGCTTGCCTGGGCCTGGCTCAAGAACACGCGGGTCGGCGTTGCCATCTATGCCATCGGCAGTGATCCGGACGCGGCCAAGTCTGTCGGCATCCGGGTCACGCTGACCCGCTTTCTCGTCTATGTCATCGCCGGCGGCTGCTACGGCCTGGCCGGCGTGTTTATCAGCGCGCAGACCGGCAGCGGCGATCCTCTCGTCGGCAACCCGCTGCTGCTCTCCATGTTTGCCGCCGTTGTTGTCGGCGGCACGCGGCTCGGCGGCGGCAAGGGCGGGCCGCTCGGCAGCGTCTTTGGCGCCTATATTCTGATGATCGTCGTCAACATCCTGCTCGTGCTGAATGTATCGGCCTACTATGCGACGATTGCCGAGGGGACGATCCTGATCCTGGCCGTCCTGGCCGGCTCGATCTCGCGAAGTTCGACTCTGGCCGAACAGTTGCGCCTTTTGCGCACGCGGATCGCGGCGCGCGCCTCAGGAATGCTGCCGTCGCAACTTGCCGGAAGCGATCGCCGTCTCAATGTCACATCGGGGCATCGGCTGGCCGACACGAAACTGATGCCGGGTTTCCTGGCCCGGAACGCCGAGACCCTGCGCTACGCCTTACCGGCCTATATCTGCTTTGTTGCGGTTGTCGTCATCACCCAGTTTTGGCTGGGTAACGCCATCCTCAACGCAACCTATTGGAATTCGCTCATCGTCCTGTCCAGCTTCCTTGTCGTGCTGGCGTTGGGGCAGGGTGCCGTCATCCTGACAGGGGGGCTCGATCTTTCGGTGCCATGGACGATCGGGCTGTGCGGGATCCTTCTCGCCGGCATGGTCAAGGGCTCTGACGCCGCCCTGGTCTATGCCCTTCCCACGGTCATCGTTCTGTCTTGCGTCATCGGACTACTGAACGGTGTCGGAATCGTCTACCTCGGGCTGTCGCCGATCGTCATGACGCTGGCCACCAACGGACTGCTCCAGGGTGTCGCCTTGCTCTATTCTCAAGGCACCCCGGATGGTTTCTCCTCGCCTCTCCTGCGCTGGTTCATGACCGGCAAGATACTGACGCTCACGCCGGTCGTGTTTTTCGTCGCTGCCTTCGTTGCCCTGGCGGTCCTGCTGCTCAATCGCACGGCCTTCGGCCGCAGGGTCTATGGCATCGGCAACGGCATGCGCGCGGCAAGAATGTCGGGCATACCTGTCGATCGGACCCTTGTGCTGGCCTACGTGCTCTCGTCATTCTGCGCCGGTCTCGTCGGCATCATGCTCACCGGCTTTTCGGGACAGGCGAGCCTCGGCATGGGCGATGACTACCTGTTGCCGTCGATCGCGGTGGTCGTCGTTGGCGGCGCGCTGATCACCGGGGGCCGCGGCCATTTCCTCGGCATGCTCGGCGGCGTGTTGCTGCTGACGGCGCTGCAGACCATGCTGGCCGGCACGACCTTGCCCTATGCGACCCGCGCCATCGTATTCGGCGCGGTTGTTCTGGGCGCGGTGATCGCACTGCGTGACCGAAAGAACGAGAGATAACGAATGGGAATGATGTCATGGATCAGCTGAGCGGTGTGAAGGGGCAACGTGTTCTGGTGACGGCCGGTGCGGCCGGAATAGGCTTCGCCATCGCCAGGACCCTGGCCGGCATGGGCGCCAGGGTGGCAATCTGCGACATATCGGAGGAGGCGCTCGCGAAGGCCAGGGCTGACTTGCCAGAGGTGGCGGCCTGCGTCGCCGATGTTTCGGTGGATGCCGACGTGGACCGCATGTTCGACACGGCGGTCGCGGGGCTCGGCGGTCTCGACGCGTTGATAAACAATGCGGGGATCGCCGGCCCCACTGGCGGCGTCGACGAGATCAGCCCGGCCGACTGGCGGCGCTGTATCGACATTTGCCTGACGGGACAGTTCCTCTGCGCCCGCCGGGCAACCCCGCTGCTCAAGCAGGCCGGAGGTGGATCGATCGTCAACATGTCCTCCGCAGCGGGTCGCCATGGCTATGCCTTCCGGACACCCTATTCTTCGGCGAAATTCGGTGTCATCGGCTTTACCCAGAGCCTGGCCAAGGAGCTTGGGCCGCTGGGTATCCGTGTCAATGCAATCCTGCCCGGCATCGTCGAGGGGCCACGCATGGATGGCGTCATCCGCGATCGTGCTCGCCAACTGGGATTGTCATTCGACGACATGAAGGACAAGTACCTCGAAAAGGTTTCCTTGCGGCGCATGGTGAGCCCATATGATGTCGCATCTATGGTCGCCTTTCTGCTATCGGATGCCGGCGCCAATATCTCCGGCCAATCGCTGAGCGTCGACGGCAACGTCGAGGCATTGTGAGAAAATTCATGAACAAGACTGCCATCATCGGAAGCGGATTCATCGGCCGGGCCTGGGCCATCAGTTTTGCCCGGGCCGGCTACCAGGTAAGCCTCTGGGACCAGGACGGCCGCGCGCCGGCGGCCGCGCATGCCTATATCGCCGACGTATTGGGCGATCTCGACCGCAATGACCTGCTGAACGGGCAGACACCGGCAACCGTTCTCGGCCGCATCCATCCCGATACCGTGCTCGAGTCCGCGCTGAAGGACGTTGTCCATGTTCAGGAGAATACGCCCGAAAACCTGGAGGTGAAGATCGATGTCTTCAAGGCACTCGATGAGGTGGCCCCGGCGGATGCGGTGATTGCCAGCTCGACCTCGGCGATCCTTCCCTCGAAATTCACCGAGGCATTGAAGGGCC
>JAGRLX010000092.1 GCA_020441605.1 Alphaproteobacteria bacterium | reverse complement strand
GCACCATTCCGCCCAGAAATCGACGATAACGGGCGTGTTGGACTTCAGGACATCCTGGTCGAAGGACGAATCGGATGCATGATGGGTGGCCATGGAAACCTCTCGGGATGCGGCACCGGGATGCCTGGTTGATCTGTCCTGATAACTAGGCACGCGGGCCGCGCCGGTCAAGGGCGCCTCACGGAGAGCTGATCTGCGCGGCCTCAAGGTGCGAATCGAGGATTTCATCGGTGACCGGCATGAGAACGGGGCCTTCCGTCCACAGAATCGCCAGCCGCATCGGCGCAGCGGGGTGGATGCGGCGCAAGGCTGCGCGATAGGCGGCAAGCTGCTGCAGATACTCCGGCCGGACGGCAGCGGGATCTGATGGCCAGCGGCGGTCGGTCTTGTAGTCGACCACCAGAAGATCGTGTGGGCCGATCACCAGGCGGTCGATCTGACGTCGTTCGGTCTGGCCGTCTGCCGCTTTCACCAGAAGAGGCACTTCCGAGAGGCCGCCTGGATCAAAGATTTCAGCAAAATCCGGGCGTTTCGCCAGTGCGATGAGTTCGTCCGCCAGTTCCTGCTCATGCCCGGCGCGTGATACCACCTGGCGAATATGGGCGGCGCGGGCATCTTCAGGCAGATCGCCGATCTGCTGCAGGATGCGGTGGATGAGAATGCCGCGGGCGACACGGACGGCAGTACGCGGTTCCTTCGGCGGCCGTGACGGCTCTGGCATGACCATTTGGGCCTGGAACGGCCTGACGAGCCAATCAGGCAGCGAAACCGGAGCGGCCGCGCGTTCTTCTCCGACTCCCCGATAGACCGGCGCTGCCCCGCGACGCCACCCCTCGTACTCGGCAATCGGAATCATCTTCGGTTCGAGACTGGTCCTGACCGTATTGTACCAGCAGTCGGCCGGTGGGACGCGGCTGCCCTGATAACCGCAGACATAGAGCTCCTCTTTGGCCCGCGTCATGGCGACGTAGAGCAGGCGCTGGTATTCATCGAGCTGCCGGGTCTGCCGGGTGCTCTTGAGCGCGCCGAGTGCTGACGACTCGAAAGCATTCGGCACCGGCCACAGCGGGACCTTCGCGTCGCCGAGGCCCGCGGGCAGCATGAGCAAGGGATCGGCGTTGCGATGGTCCGGAACCGAAGTCGTGTCCGGAAGGATGACGATGGGAGCTTCCAGGCCCTTGGCACCGTGGACCGTCATGATGCGGACCTCGCCCGCCCCCTGCTCCATGTTGCGCTTGATCTCGATCTCGGCGGACGTGAACCAGTTGACGAATCCACCAAGCGAAGTGGGATAGCTTTCCTCGTAGGTCATGGCCATGTCGAGAAAGGAATCGATGGCGTCATTGGCCTCGCTGCCGAGCCGCTTCAGAAAGCGGGCGCGGCTCACCATGAGGACACGCGAGAAAAATTCGAAGGGTCGCGCGGAAGGCGCTGCGGCGATCAGAGGTGAAAGCGTGTCGACAGCCGCCTTGCAGCGCGGCAGATCGCTCTCCCCCAGACGTTGCCAGAGTGACGCCGTGCCACGATCATACGCCAAGGCGAACAGTTCTTCCTCGGTGAGGGGATCCGCCAGCAGCGGGCTCTTGAGAAGACAAGCCAGCGAATGATCATCCTCGGTCATCAGGGAAAATTGCGCCAGCGCCAGAAGATCAAGCACGGCAATATTCTCGCCGAGCTTCAACCGGTCAGCACCAGCCACAGGCACCCCTTCGGTCCACAGCGCACGGATCAGGGCATCGAAGAAGACATTGCGGCGGCGAACGAGGATCAGAACATCCTCTGGCCGCACGGCCCGGTCGAGGGCGACAATGACCCGGCGCCCGATCCAGCCCTTGATCGTGCGCGCCAGATGCAGAGCCAATCTGCGGCGCGGCGATTGCATCGGCTCCCGGTCGACCGGCGCCTGCCAGGGATCGCCGTCTTCGCTTTCCAACGGCGCCATCAGCGGCCAGATTTCAACGACGCCCTCCGCCGGCCGGCGGGTCGATTCATGGTTCCAATCACGGGCTGGCCGGTCACGGCCAGCGAGCCCCCGACGGGCATTGGCCTGAGGCTGAAACACCTCATCAACGGCACTCAGGACCTCCTGCACCGACCGGAATGACACGGTGAAATCGACATCCCCGAAGCGGGCTCCAGCCGACTCGGCACGCGCCTTGAACTCATCATGGACATTGAGGAATACATCGGGGTCCGCGCCTTGAAAGCTATAAATCGACTGCTTGCGGTCCCCGACCACAAAGACGGTGCGCGGCCGGTTCAGGGGGCGGCCCTCGCCGGCAAAGAATTCATCCGTCAGTGAACGGATGA
>JAGRLX010000441.1 GCA_020441605.1 Alphaproteobacteria bacterium | reverse complement strand
GAGTTCCTGATGAAGGACGCCTATTCATTCGATGTCAGCCGCGAGGCAGGCCAGCACTCCTACAACAAGATGTTCGTCTCCTACCTTCGGACATTCGCGCGCATGGGACTCAAGGCTGTGCCGATGCGGGCGGAAACCGGCCCGATCGGTGGCAAGGACTCCCACGAGTTCCTGATCCTGGCCGATACGGGCGAGAGCGGCGTCTATTTCGACCGGGACTTCTTCGACATGGACTGGTCGGCCTTCGACATCGACTATGACGATGTCGGTGCCGTGGCGAAGGTCGTGGAGGACTTCACGTCGAAATACGCTGCGACTGACGAAAAGCATGATGAGGGCGAATTCCACCGCCGGGTGACGCCGGAGAAGCGGCTCACTGGCCGTGGCATCGAAGTCGGCCACATCTTCTTCTTCGGGACGAAATATTCCGAGCCCCTCGGCTGTGAAGTGCAGGGGCCGGACGGCAAGAAGGTCCCGGTGCAGTCGGGTTCCTATGGCATTGGCGTGTCGCGCCTGGTGGGCGGCATAATCGAGGCCAGCCATGATGACGCAGGGATCATCTGGCCTGAACCTGTGGCGCCGTTCCGCGTCGGGCTCATCAATCTGAAGGTGGGCGATGCCGACACCGACAGTTTCTGCCAGAAGATCTACAAAGCCCTGGAAGCGAAAGGCGTTGACGTTCTTTATGACGATAGGGACGACCGGCCTGGTGCCAAGTTCGCGGTCATGGATCTGATCGGCTTGCCCTGGCAGGTGATCATCGGTCCCCGTGGCCTCAAGGACGGCATCGCCGAGGTCAAAAACCGGAAGACGGGTGCGCGCGAGAACGTGGCGCTGGATCAGATCGTGGCGCGCCTCTCCGCCTGATGGACAAGAGCCTGCCCGACACGCGGCCCTTCGCACCCTTCGAATGGATGCTGGCGCTGCGCTATCTCAGGGCGCGGCGGAGGGAAGGCTTCATCTCCGTCATTTCGCTCTTCTCGTTCCTGGGCATCCTTCTCGGCGTAGCAACGCTGATCGTGGTGATGGCGGTGCTGAACGGCTTCCGGGCCGAGTTGCTCGACAAGATTCTGGGCTTCCAGGGGCATGCGAGCATCTATCAGGCCGATCTCGCGCCGATGCAGAATTTCAAGGAGATCCAGGCGAGGCTTGAGAAGGTACCGGGGGTTACACGCGTCATTCCTCTAGTCGAAGGCCAGGCGATGGCGTCGTCGCTGCGCAACAATACCGGCGCGCTGGTGCGCGGTATCGCCGAGTCCGACATCCAGAAGCTGCCGAGCATCGTCAATGAGAATTTGCGGACGGCGATCAACGAAGAAGGCTTGCCCGATGCCCCGCCGTCGCTTGCGGGTTTTGACGCCTCGGGCGGCGTGGCCATCGGGGAGCGGATGGCATGGCGTCATCAGTTGGGGCTCGGATCAAGGATCACCATCATTTCGCCGGAGGGGCCCGACACAATCATCGGCACAGCGCCACGCATCCGCGACTATCCGGTGGTTGCGGTCTTCAAGGTCGGCATGTCGGATTATGACGAGAACGTCATCTACATGCCGATGGAGGAGGCGCAGGACTATTTCGTGACCGACGGTGGCGTCAGCCAAATCGAGATCATGGTCGCAGATCCTGATGCCATCGATTCGATGTTGCTGGCGCTGCAGGACGCGGCGGGCGAGGGCATACAGGTACAAACCTGGAAGCAACGCAATCTCACATTCTTCAATGCCCTCGCAGTGGAACGGAACGTGATGTTCCTTGTGCTGACGATGATCATACTGGTCGCGGCCCTCAACATCATTTCTGGCCTGATCATGCTGGTAAAGGACAAAGGGCGGGACATCGCCATCCTGCGCACCATGGGAGCGACGCGGGGTGCTATTCAGCGCGTGTTCTTCATCACCGGTGCGGCGATCGGTGCCGTGGGCACCCTGGGTGGCTTTGTGGTGGGGTTGCTCATCTGCCTCAACGTCGAGAGGATTCGCCAGTTCATCTCCTGGCTCTCCGGCGTCGACCCCTTCAATCCGGAACTCTACTATCTGGCGCAACTGCCGGCGAAAATGGAAACCGGCCAGACCCTCCTGATTGTCGTCATGGCGCTCGCCCTGTCATTCGGCGCGACGCTCTACCCATCGTGGCGGGCCGCGAGGCTCGATCCGGTCGAAGCCCTGAGGTATGAATGACCGTCCCGTATCCCGCACTGGAACTGCGTAATGTGGCGCGCTCCTATGCCGAGGGGAGAGGTCGGCTCGAAGTGTTCAAGGACCTCAATCTTACCGTCTATCCGGGCGAGATCGTGGCGCTGGTGGGCCAATCGGGCTCGGGGAAGTCGTCGCTGCTTCACATCGCCGGCCTCCTCGAAGCGCCGACGGCGGGCGAGGTCTTCATCGCCGGGCGCAATTGCAGCAAGCTCGATGATCTGGCGCGGACCCGCATCCGCCGTATCGGCATCGGCTTTGTCTATCAGTTCCATCACTTGCTGCCCGAATTCTCGGCGGTCGAGAATGTCATGATGCCGCAACTCATCGCGGGCGCCAGCAGGACCGAGGCCCGGGAGCGTGCTCGCGATCTCCTTGATCGCCTGGGACTTGCCGAAAGGCTTGAGCACCGGCCGGCAGAACTCTCCGGCGGTGAGCAGCAAAGGGTTGCCATCGCGCGGGCCATCGCCAATCGACCGCTCCTGCTCCTTGCTGACGAACCGACGGGCAATCTCGATCCCGCGACCGCCGAACGGGTGCATCAGGAATTGCTGCGGTTGATCCACGAAGAGGGACTTGGCGCGCTTGTCGCCACGCATAACCATGAATTGGCCGCCGGGATGTCGCGCATCGCGCTGCTGGACCAGGGAAGGATCATCGGGGTGTAAGATCATGAAGGCAGTTTTTTCGGCCATGCAGTTGGGGCATGCGCCTTCACGTTTCCTGAGCCTTGGCAAGATCGTCGACTATCCCGAAAGCCCGGAACGCGCCAGGGTCTTGCTTGAAGGCGCCCGCCAGGCCGGTGCGCAGGTCTGTGCGGCACGTCGGTTCGATGTCGAGACATTCCAGACGGTTCACAAGCCCGGATACCTCAATTTCCTCCAATCGGCGCACGCGGGCTGGCGCGAGATCGAGGGGGCCGGCGCCGAACTGATGCCGAGCCTGCGCGAGGTGCTTCCAGCCATGGTTCCGCCGCAACATGTCATTGCCAAAGCCGGCCGGTTCCTGATGGACTTCTCCTGTGCGATCACGGAGAAGACCTGGACGTCGGTCTCGGCTTCGGCGATGACGGCGCTGACCGCTGCCGACCTGTTGCTCAAGGGCGAGGCCTTGACCTATGCCCTCTGCCGCCCACCCGGCCATCACGCCTATGCCAACCGGGCCAGCGGCTTCTGTTACCTGAACAACACGGCACTCGCCGCCGATCTTCTGCGCCAGAATCATGAGCGTGTGGCGGTGCTCGACATCGACGTCCATCACGGCAATGGCACACAAGCCATTTTCTATCGCCGGCCGGACGTGCTCACTGTGTCGATCCATGCCGATCCTGTATCCTTCTATCCCTATTACTGGGGGGGCGCGGGAGAAACCGGCGAAGGCACCGGGCGCGACTGCAACCTCAATCTTCCGGTGGAGGTCGGCAGTGGTGACGACATCTGGCTCGGGCAGTTGGACTTAGCCCTGCAAAGGATAAACGGCTACGCCCCCGGCGCACTGGTCATCGCGCTTGGCCTCGACGCACATGAGAGCGATCCGCTTCGCGGCGGCCGGGTAACCCAGGCCGGCTTTGCCCGGCTTGCCGAAAAGATTGCCTCCCTCAACCTGCCGACGGTCATCGTCCAGGAGGGCGGCTATCTGACCGAGCACCTGTCCGACAATCTGGCCATGTTCCTGTCGGCCTTCGAAGGCGCCCATCGCCCGGCTGTGCATGACCATGCTGTGGAGGTTCCGGACCCGGAGCCGGTGAGCTAGACTGCCGGCATGCCGGACGATTCATCTGCATCATCGACCACATTCATCCACCTTCGTACCCATACGGCCTATTCGCTGTCTGAAGGGGCCCTGAAGATCAAGGCGCTTGCCAATCTTGCCTATGAGGCGAGAATGCCAGCGCTGGCGATTACCGACACAGGCAATCTGTTCGGTGCTCTGGAATTTTCCGATATGCTCGCGGAGAAGGGCATCCAGCCCATCATCGGATGCACGCTCAAGGTCGACATCGCCGAAACGCCGAAGGACGGAAACTTCAGGCCCCAGCATGGACTGCGCCGCATCCCTTCGCTGGCCTTCCTGGCACGGGACGCCGAGGGTTACGGCAATCTCATGAAGCTTTCGAGCCGGGCCTACCTGTCCAGCCCCGACAATGCCGAACATCACGTCACCTGGGACTATCTGTCGGACCATGCGGCTGGACTCATCTGTCTCACGGGCGGTCCGCTCGGACCGGTCAACGACGCCCTGGTCGCCGGCCAGATGCCGCTGGCTCGTGCGCAGATCGAGAAGCTCAAGGGCCTTCTGGGCGATCGTCTCTATATCGAGTTGCAGCGGCACGGAACTGAGGCCGAGCGGATCGCCGAGGCTGGCCTGATCGAGATCGCCTATGACCTGGACGTGCCGCTGGTGGCCACCAATGAGGCCTATTTCGCCAGGGCCGACGACTATGTGGCCCATGATGCGTTGATCTGCATTGCAGATGGAGAGGCCATCGCGACAGAGGATCGCCGACGGCTCACGCCCGAGCACTATTTCAAGTCGCAGGCCGAGATGGCGGCGCTTTTCGCCGATGTCCCCGAGGCGATCGAGAACACGGTCGAGATCGCCATGCGCTGCGCCTACCGGGTGAAGTCGCGGAATCCCATTCTGCCGCGCTTTGCCGAGGGCGACGAGGCCGAGGAACTGCGGCGCCAGGCACACGACGGACTGAGCCAGCGCCTCGCAACCCGAGGGCCGGTCGATGGACGGAGCCTCGACGACTATCGCAAGCGGCTCGACTTCGAGCTCGATGTCATCACCAAGATGCAGTTCCCAGGCTACTTCCTGATCGTGGCCGACTTCATC
>JAGRLX010000091.1 GCA_020441605.1 Alphaproteobacteria bacterium | reverse complement strand
ACCGAGCCATGGCTCAGGCAATAGGCGATACCGGCCGCCGCGGCGGCGCGCATGGCGCAGCACTCGCCATCGGGCCAGAACAGTCCGGCCAGGCCCGTTGGGCCGATCATCACCGGCATGCTCAACACCTTTCCGAAGAGAACGGTCGAGAGATCGCGCTCTGCTGCCCCGCGCAGCGGCTCCGGTACGAGGTCGAAATCGGCGAATGCCTCTTCATTCCGCCTCAGGGTGCGCTCATCTTCTGCCCCGCCGTCGGAGAAATCGAAAACCGGGCGCGGCAGAATCCGACGCGCCAACTCGCGTGTGGCCTTGACGCTATAGGCTTGCCTGGCAAGCGAAGATGAAAGGGTGGTCATGCTGACAGTCGAGCCGGTCAAGCGAAGCTGGTGGCCGCGTTGTCATTCGTCTGGCCACAGCCGGACGGGAACCGGAGACAGCAGCGGACCAAACGATCCGAATTCGGGAGTTCCAGCATTTTGCCCTCTTCTTTCACTGATGGTCCGGCGATGACATGCAAGACCGGGGTCGTGTTCATCTGAGAATGCGCTTCACGCCCGCTGACTGCAAGCAAACCTTGGCACCCAAACTGCGCCAGGCGAGCTTGATCTTCCATGGTGCCCCACCACCGCCTTGATCCAAACGGGCGTTTGTAATTCAATATCGCGCAAGTGGGCGCTGGCAAGCGAATCCAGCTGCCGGTCCTCAATGTCAAAAGTTGGCGTGCCAGTGCCTGGCAATGTCGATGCGCCGCGGAATCCAGACCTTGTCCTTCGACTGGATGTAGTCGATGAATCTTGCCAGCCCGATAGCCCGACCGGGCCGGCCGGCCAGACGGCAATGGAGGCCCACCGACATCATCTTGGGTGAGCCGCGCCTGCCTTCCTCGTAGAGGCAATCGAACGAATCCTTGAGGTATTGATAGAAATGTTCGCCGGTGTTGAAGCCCTGTGGTGTCGCAAAGCGCATGTCATTGGCATCGAGCGTGTAGGGAATGATGAGGTGCCTGCTGCCGTCCGGCCTATTAAGCCAATAGGGCAGGTCGTCGGCATAATCGTCCGATGAATAGAGAAAGCCGCCATCCTCCATTACCAGCCTGGTGGTGTTCATCGAGCAACGCCCGGTGTACCAGCCGAGCGGCCGTTCGCCGGTCACCGTGGTATGGATGCGGATCGCCTCGCTGATCTGCCGACGCTCCTCTTCCTCCGGCATGTCGCGATGCTCGACCCATTTGAGGCCATGGCTGGCGATCTCCCAGCCCGCTTCCTTCATGGCCTCCACCTGGTCGGGCGAGCGCATCATGGCGGTGGCGACGCCATAGATGGTGAGCGGCACCCGGCGCGCCGTGAACAGGCGCCACAGCCGCCAGAAGCCCACCCTCGCCCCGTATTCGTAGATCGACTCCATATTCCAATGGCGCATGCCCGGCCACGGGGCAGCGCCCACGATCTCCGACAGAAAGGCCTCGGACGCCGCGTCGCCATGAAGGATATTGTTCTCGCCGCCCTCCTCGTAGTTCAGCACGAATTGCACCGCGACGCGTGCTCCGCCCGGCCATTTCGGATCAGGAGCGGCCCGGCCATAACCCTTCATGTCACGCGGATAGCCAGTCACAATTCACCTCCGGGATATAGCGTCTTGATGTGCTCACCTCTTAGCATCACCGCGGGAATTCCAGAACGTGGAACTGCTCCAGTGGCCAATGTCCAAATATTCGATGGACCCTGCATTGCCGGGTGACATCACCTGAACATCCGCAGATCCTGACAAGCCCGCCGTCAGGTCGACCGTGGTCAGCAGCGGTTTCGCCCGGCATGGCGGCTTCCCCGATCACGAGAAAGGCTGGCGGGATGGGACTGACGAAAAACTGAATTGAAATTCAATTGAAGAATATTTATGCTGATCTGCACGCTCAGGGAGGCATCAGACATGCAGAGCCCATCCGACTCCTTCGACATCATCGTTATTGGCGCCGGCATCAATGGACTGGGGATTGCCCGCGACGCCGCCCGGCGCGGCCTTCGGGTGGTCGTCCTCGAGAAGGATGACATCTGCAGTGGGGTGTCCGCCTGGTCCGGACGGCTGGCCCATGGGGGATTGCGCTATCTCGAGCACCGTGACTTTGCCCTCGTCCGCGAGTCCCTGCGCGAGCGGGAACGCATGATCCAGCTGGCGCCCCACCTGGTCAAGCCGCTGCGCCTGCTGATGCCGTTCTATGCCCACAACCGCCGTCCGACCTGGCTCATCCGGCTGGGGATGATCATTTATGACGTTCTGTCTTTCGACAAGAAGACGGGCGGCCATGAGATCCTGAATACCGAGGCCACCCGCCGTCGCTTTCCCGGCATGGCGGCACAAGGTCTCGGTGGCGCGGCGGTCTTCACCGAGGGCCAGGTCGAATATGCCGAGCGGCTTTGCGTCGAGCTGGCCGTGGCAGCGGCGGCCGATGGCGCATCGATCGTCACCAAAGCCTGCGTCGAAGAACCGGTGATCGACGCCGGCCGGCTGGTGGGCGTGAAATATCGCGACCTTGCGACGGGCGAGGTGCATGATGTGCGGGCACCACTCGTGCTCAATGTCGCCGGCCCGTGGATCGATCGCATCTTCAGGTGCGGCGCGCCTGCGCAGCCACGTCTCAATGGCGGGACCAAGGGCAGCCACCTGATCGTCGATCCGTTTCCCGGAGCGCCCAAGGACGTCATCTACTACGAATCCAAGACCGACGGACGCCTCGTGCTCGTTATTCCATGGGCCGGGCGTTACATGATTGGAACCACCGATCTGCGCTTCGATGATGATCCCGACGGCGCCCGCTGCAGCGCGGCCGAGATGAATTACCTCCTGGCCGAAGTGAACCTGCTCATTCCGGAGGCCGGGCTAAAGCCCAACGACGTGCTCTACACCTTCTCGGGCGTCCGTCCGCTCCCTTATGCACCCGACGTGGTCGAGGCGAAGATTCCGCGCAGCCATGTGCTGCACGACCACGCGCCGAGCCTTCCGGGGCTGGTGACGATCGTCGGCGGCAAGCTCACCACGTTCCGGCAGCTCGCAGAGGATGCGGTCGACGATGCCATCCGCAGGCTCGGACGGACAGCGAAGCCATGCACCACGGCAAGCCTGCCGTTTCCCGGCGCAGCCTTCGATGCTGTAGCCCTGCGTGGGCAACTCGCCGGCTCAGGTTTTTCACCCCGAAGTATCGATCGCCTCATCGCTCTCTATGGCGGGCGGGCTGGCGATATCGTGTCCGAGGCGCAGGGAGACGCGGCCTTGCTGAAGGTGGTGCATGAGCCAAGTGGCGCCATCGGCGCGGAACTCGTCTTTGCAGTTCGCAAGGAATTCGCGGTGTCTTTGGCCGACGTTCTGGCGCGCCGCATGTTGCTCGCCTTTGAAGCGGGCCATGCGCTGGCAGAAGTGGATGACATGGCCGCATTGCTCGGACATCGGCTGGGCTGGGATGCGCAGCGGCGTGCGGCCGAAGTCGCCGGCTACAAGGCATGGCTTTCGCACCTCGCCGTGCCGGCGCAAGACGACGCACAGGAGGCAGCGCAATGAGCAAACGTTATGTCATGGCCCTCGACGAGGGCTCTTCCAGCGCGCGCGCGGTCCTGGTTGACATGGATGGCCGCATCGTCGCCGAGGCGCGCAATCCGGTGGTTCCGGCCTTCCCGCGGACAAGTTGGGTCGAACTCGATCCCGTCGCGCTATGGCAGGCGCAGCGTGCCAGCATGGAGGCAGCCATGCACAAGGTCGGCGCCGTGACCGACGACATTGCTGCCATCGGCCTGACCACCCACCGCGAGACCTGCATGATCTGGGATCGCAAAACCGGAGAGCCGGTCCATCCGGCGATTATGTGGATGTCGAAGCAGACGGACGGCATCGTGGCGCGGTGGAAGGCGGAAGGCCTCGACCAGTTGATCCGTGACCGGACCGGACTTTTCAACGATTCCTTCTTCAGCGCGGCGAAACTTGCTTGGCTGGTCGAGAACGTGCCGGGCGTCAGGGGCCGCGCCGAGAAGGGAGAGTTGGCGGCGGGCACCGTCGACACCTGGCTCCTGTGGAACCTCACCGGCGGACGGTCCCATTTCACCGATCACAGCGAGGCCTCGCGCACCGCGCTCTTTGCGCTCGAATCGCTGTTATGGGACGAAGACATCTGCGCGGCCTGCGGCGTGCCCTTGCCGTTGCTGCCCCCGCCACGCGCCTCGGGGTCCACGTTTGGGGAAATGTCGCCCCGCGATACCGATGTCCCGGGCAAGGCCCCGGTTCCCATCACCGCGATCATGGCCGACCAGCAGTCCGGCATGTTCGGCCAGGCCTGCTTCGAGCCTGGCTCGGTCAAGAACACTTATGGCACGGCGGGCGTGCTCACCGCCAACACCGGCGACAGACCGTCGATCCTCGAGGGTCTGACCGCGAGTGTGGGCTGGACGGTCGAAGGAAACACCGACTACGAGGCGGAGGGCGTCGTCTTCCACAGTGGCCAGACCATCCAATGGCTGAGGGACCGCCTGGGCGCGCTGCGCCCCGAGGACGATATTGAGGCGCTCGCGCGTTCGGTGCCGGACAATGGCGGTGTCTACATCGTACCGGCCTTTGCCGGGATCTGTGCGCCCCACTGGATCCGGGAGGCCAAGGCCGGAATCGTCGGCCTGACGCTCGAGACGGGCCGCGCCCATGTAGTCCGCGCCGGAGTCGAGGCCATGGCCTATCAGACGCGGGACAATGTCGATGCGCTGAAGGCCAGTGGCCTGCATGTTCCCGCGCTCAAGGTCGATGGCGGAGCCACGCGGAACGATCTTCTCTGCCAGTTCCAGGCCGACCTTCTTGGCATTCCGGTATTGCGGCCGACCGAATTGGAGCGGACGGCCCTGGGTGTCGCCCATATGGCGGGCATGGGCGTCGGGATCTGGACCAAGCAGGATCTGGCCAACGGCTGGCAGATCGACAGGACTTTCGAGCCGGAGATGGCGGAAGACCAGCGCGAAGAACTCTACGCCGGCTGGCAGGCCGCCGTGCGCAGTGTCACCGGCAAGAAAGGGTGAACCGGGTCAGGAAACGGCATGGCGGCGGCTAACGGGAATTTCGCTGAAACCACTGTTGCATAAATATTCATATCATGTATAAAAAGCCAAGAACCTGATTGTGCCAGACTGGAACCTGTTTGACGGACAAACCAAAAATGCAGTCCTTGTCGCAACTTACTGATCCCACCGACCTGGAAGGCTTGAGGCGCGAACTCAGCCAGCTCGACCCTGATGGCCGCCTTGCCCCGCTCGACATGCAGCGGGTGGTGATTGCTGAAGACGCCCATCTCCGGGTCAGGGAGTCAGTGGCCGAGGCCGTCTCCGCTGTCGACAAGACGGGCCGGCCCAGCATCGTCATCCTGACCGACAAGACTCCCATCGAGCGCGCCGGACAGCGCCTGAGTCTTATCATTCAGGAACAGCTCAAGGACGACTTCGCGGTGCGGTTGGAAACGCTCGATGACGGTCACGAGAAGCTTCATGCCGACGAGACGGTGATTGACATGGCTGCCAACGCGGTGAACGGCGCCGATGGCGTCGTCACCATCGGTTCGGGCACAATGACCGATATTGGCAAGATGGCCTGCCGGCGCAATGGTGGCCTTCCCCAGGTTGCCGTCCAGACGGCAGCTTCCGTCGATGGCTTCACCGACAACGTGTCGGTGGTGCTCAGGAATGGCGTCAAGCGCACCGTGCCGTCGGCCTGGCCGACGGTCGTTCTGGCCGATGTCACCACCATCGGAACGGCCCCGCGCGAATTGAACACATCGGGCTTCGGCGAGGCGATCTCGCTCTTCACCGCGCCAGCCGACTGGTATCTGTCTCACCTTATCGGCCTCGACCACACCTTCCATCCGGCTTCCATGGCCATGCTCAAGGCGGCAGCGGCGGAGCCTCCGCGATGGTCGGCGGGCGTTGCCACCGGCGAGGCTCATGCCACTCACGAGTTGACGCGGCTCCTGGCGCTGCGCGGCATCGTCTCGGGAATCTCCAACACCACCGCCTGCCTGTCCGGTGTCGAGCACGTCATCAGCCACATGCTCGACCTGCACAATGGCGCGAAGCACCTGCCCATCGGCCTTCATGGCGAACAGGTGGGTGTTGCGAGCCTGGTCGCCGCGAAACTCTGGCGGGAGGCCATCGAAAGCGATCTGATCGGGCCCGGGCGCCTGGCGAAGCCGGATCACGCGGTGCTTGAGAACCGCGTCCGCACTGCCTTCGGCCATCTTGGAGATGCGATCGCGGCCGAATGCTGGCGCGATTGCCAGGCGAAACACCGGAAGCTCGCCGACAATTGGGAGCGGCTCGAATCGACAATCGCCAACTGGCGCCGAAACGTCGGTGAGTTCGACGGCATGGTGACATCGCCGGAGACCCTGCGGCCGGCCCTGAAAGCCTCGGGCGCCCCTGCGTCCTTCGCGGACCTGAGCTGTTCCGTCTCCCCGGACCTCGCCTATTGGGCCACGGCCAACTGCTTCCTCATGCGCAACCGCTTCAATCTTGTGGACCTGCTCGATCTCCTCGGCCTTTGGACCGACGAACGGGTGACATGGGCGCTCGATAGCGTTCTGGGAGGTGCAGCATGAGCACCGCCGATCTCGTCATCGGGGTGGATTGTTCCACCACCGCCAGCAAGGCCGTGGTCTGGGACATGGCGGGTCGGGCGGTGGCCACGGGACGCCGGGCCTATGGCCTGGGTCACGTCCGCTCGGGCTGGGTCGAACAGCATGCGCCAGACTGGTGGACCGCAACATCGGCGGCAATCGCCGAGGCGGCATCCCAGGTGGGCGGTCATCGGATCGCTGCCATCGGCATCACTCACCAGCGCGAAACCTTCGTCTGCCTCGATCAGGCGGGCGAACCGATCCGCCCCGCCATCACCTGGATGGATGTGCGTGCCACGGCGGAGGTCGAGGCCTTCGGCACGTCGGATGTCCATCGCATCACCGGCAAGCCGCCGAACCCGACACCGGCCTGGTACAAGCTGCTGTGGCTCGGCAAGCACGAGCCTGCCACCATCGCCAGGACTGCGCATGCTGTGGATGTTGCCGGTTATCTCGTGCAGAAGCTCACGGGCGAGTGGGTGACATCCTGGGCCTGTGCCGACCCGCTGGGCCTCGTCGATCTCGGCCGCTTCGACTATGACGATGGACTTCTCGGTCAGGCGGGCCTTTCACGCGGCCAGGTGAGCCGCCTCCTGCCGCCAGGCGGGATCGCCGGCCGGCTCACGGCCGACGTCGGAGCACTTCTAGGCCTGCCTGCGGGCGTACCCGTTGTCGTCGGCGCAGGCGATGGGCAGTCGGCCGGATTGGGCTGCAATGTCACGCGGCCGGGCCGGGCCTATCTCAATCTCGGCACCGGTACAGTGTCTGGCGTTTACGCGGCTGACTACACCCACGACACGGCCTATCGCACCATGGGCGGTCCGGTGCCCGGAACCTATATCCTCGAGACATTCGTGGGCGGCGGCACCCAGAACATCGTGTGGTTCATCGAGAACTTCGCCGATCTCGCACGGAAGACGGCCGAGGGGCCTTCCCCGGAACAAGTTCTTGAGGGCATGGCGAAGGATATTTCGATCGGCGCCGGCGGCCTGCTTTGCCTGCCCTACTGGACCGGCGCCATGACGCCCTACTGGGATGGCCACGCCCGCGGCGCCTTCGTCGGCGTTTCCGGACTGCACGGCAAGGCTCATATGTACCGCGCCATCCTGGAAGGCATTGCGCTCGAGCAACGTCTGTTGACCGGCGGCGTCGAAAAGGCGACCGGAAAGCCGATCAACGAAATTCTCATGCTGGGCGGAGGCTCGCGCAGCCCGCTCTGGTGCCAGATCATTGCCGATACGCTGGGCCGCACGGTATCGCTCGTGCGCGAGCAGGAAAGCACGGCTCTCGGCGCCGGCATTCATGCCGCCGCTGCCGCCGGGCTCCACAGCGACATCCGGGCCGCCGCAGACGCCATGACGGGTGTCGAGACCAGCTTCGAGCCTGATCCTGTCGCCCATGCACGCTATTCGGACATCTTCCAAGCCTATGTCGGCATCTACCCCGGACTGCGCAGCACCTTCCACCGCATGGCGGGGATTGCCCAATGAAGCGGAACTCCCCGGCTTCGAGCGCGCGGCGCTATTCCACGGTCGATATCGAACAGCTGCGGCAGATGACAAAGGCAGCCCGCATGCATCACATCCAGGGTGCCCGTCAGACCGAGATCGCCGAGAGGATGGGGATTTCACAGGCCGGTGTCTCGCGCTTGCTTCGCATGGCGGAGGAGCACGGGATCATCCGCAATATCGTCGTGCCGCCCGAGGGCCTCTATCCCGACCTCGAAGACGGACTCATCGACGCCTACGCCCTCGACGCCGTATATGTGGTGGACATGGGGTCGGCGGAGGATGGCATCGCGCAGATTCTCGGCGCCGCTGCCGCGCAATGCCTGAACGGGGAACTCAAGGGTGGGCCGACGCTCGGGTTCACCTCGTGGAGCACGACCTTGCGTGAAATGGCGCGGTTGATCGAGCCGCGACTTGCGGCAGACGTGAAGAGCGTTGTCGAGACCCTCGGCGACCTCGGTTCGCCCATGCTGCAGCATGAAGCCGACGTGGCCACCCTGCATATTGCCCAGGCCTTCGACGCCGAGGCCGTGTTCCTGCGGGCGCCGGGCGTTATGCCCAGCCGCGAGTTGCGCGATGCGGCACTGGCTGATGCGCATGTCCGCAAGGCGCTGCGCCTCCTCGACGACGTCGACATCGTGCTGGTCGGTATCGGCCCGGCCGACTTCCATGGGCCATTGGCGGAGAGCGACAATTTCTTCACCAGCCAGCAGCTTGCCGAGGTCCGCGCCGCTGGTGCAGTGGGTCAACTGCATCAGCGCTTCATCGATCGCGAGGGAAGACCTGTCCAGACGCCGCTGGACGATCTGGTCATTGGCATCACGCTTGACCAGCTCCGCAATGCCGGACGCCGCATCGCCGTGGCGGGTGGGGAAAAGAAGCATGACGCGCTGGCGGCAGCGCTTGCCGGCGAATGGATCGACGTGCTGGTGACCGACGTCAACAGTGCCAACTATTTGCTTGCGGCCGCGAGTGGGCCGCGGACGAAAGCGAAAGGCTAGACATGACACGATCGAATGATCTTCTGCTAGAGATGCAGCGGCGCATGCTACGCATCCGCCGCTTTGACGAACGCGCCTCCAAGATGGTGAAGCGCGGCGAAATTCCCGGCACAGTACACACCTCGATCGGGCAGGAGGCCCAGGTCGTCGGTGCCTGCATGGCGCTGGCCGAGGGCGATTACATGACCGGCAATCATCGCAGCCATGGCCACCCAATCGGCAAGGGGGCCGCTCTCGGCCCGCTTATGGCTGAACTGGTGGGCAAGGCAGCCGGCGTCTGCGGCGGCAAGGGCGGCTCCATGCACCTCGCCGACTTCAAGGTGGGCAGCCTTGGCGAAAGTGGCATCGTCGGCTCGTCCATCCCGATCGCCACGGGAGCGGCGCTGTCCAGCAAGGTTCTGAAGAACGGCAAGGTGTCGCTCGCCTTCTTCGGCGATGGTGCCTCCAACCAGGGCTGTCTCTACGAGGCGATGAATCTCTCGTCGGTCTGGGGCCTCCCCATCGTGTTCCTGTGCGAGAACAATCAATACGCGCTCTCGACGCCCGCCCATACGGTGACGGCCGGTGTGATCGCCGAACGTGCGGCGGGCTTTGCCATGCCGGGTGTGCGGGTGGAGGATGGGCAGGACGTCCTCAAGGTCTATGATGCAGTCATGGCCGCGGTTGACCGGGCGCGCAGGGGCGAAGGCCCGAGCCTCGTCGAAGTTGTCACCTACCGCTTCAACGAACATTCCGAAGGACTGCGGATCGGCACCGACTACCGCGATGCCGCCGAGCGCGAGGCGTGGCTCAAGCGAGATCCGATCAAGTTGTTCCGGGCCCGGCTTGCCGAACTGGGAATTGTGGATGATGCCATGCTCGACGCCCTCGAGGCAGAGGTGATGGCTGAGGTCGACGCCGCCGTGCAGTTCGCGGAAGACAGCGATTATCCCGATCCATCGGTCGCGTTCAAGGATCTCTACACCGAACCGTTTGGAGTGACACAATGACCGTCATGAGCTACCTGGGGGCGATCGGCGCCGCGCAGCGCGAGGCGATGGAAGCCGATTCCCGGGTCATCATCATTGGCGAGGACGTGCAGGCCAACGTCTACGGAACCATGGGCGGCGGTAAGTCGAGAGCCGACAAGGGCGACTTCCTGCAGATCTTCGGGCCCGACCGAATCCGCAATACCCCCATTTCCGAAGAGGTGATGGTTGGTGCGGCGGCGGGAGCGGCGATGACCGGTCTGCGTCCCATCGTCGATCTCTCCTATTCGAGCTTCCTCTACATGGCGATGGACCAGTTCGTGAACCAGGTCGCCAAGAACCGCTACATGTTCGGCGGTCAGGCGTCGCTTCCGGTGGTGTTCCGTTCCGCCATGTTCTATGGCCTCAACACTGGTGCACATCATTCCGACCGGCCCTACCCCATGTTCATGAACGTGCCGGGCCTCAAGATCATGGTTCCGGCGACTCCGACAGATGCCAAGGGCCTGCTGCGGACAGCGATCGACATGGACGATCCGGTGCTGTCATTCGAGGCTTGCATGCTCTGGGGGCTTAAGGACGATGTGCAGGACGGCGAGTTCCACATCCCCTTCGGTGTGGCCCGCACCGTCCGCCAAGGCAGCGACGTCACCGTGGTGGCAATCTCGACGGGCGTTCATGTCGCCATGCAGGCTGCAGCCAAGCTCGAGGCCGAGGGCATTTCGATCGAGATCATCGATCCGCGCACCATGGTGCCGCTCGATTCGGAGGCAATCCTCAACTCGGTGGCCCGCACCGGACGGCTGGTGATCGTCGACCCGGCCCATACCACATGCGGTGCTGCCGCCGAAATCTCGGCGATCGTGGCCGAAAAGGCCTTCGACTGCCTCAAGGCGCCGATCGTGCGCGTCACCACCCCTGATACGCAAATTCCCTTCAGCCCGGCGATCGAGAAGCAACTCTATCCCGATGCCGCAAAGACGTTCGCCGCCGTCCAAAAGGTGATGGCGTCGAAGGGCCGCACGGCCGCTTGATCAATCTCGCAGACGAAAAGGACTGATATTCGCAATGGCACGCATCAAGGTACTGCTCCCGCAATGGGGGATGGGAATGAGCGAGGGAAAGCTGGTGAAGTGGCTGAAGGCCGTGGGTGACACCGTTGCCGAGGACGAACCTCTGGCCGAAGTCGAGGCGGAGAAGACCTCCGAGACCCTCGAATCACCAGGCGCTGGAACGATCTCCGAGATCCTGGTGCAGGAGGGCGACACGGTGCCAGTCCGCACCATCGTCGCCATCATCGAAAAAGCCTGAACCACGTTAGGATATTGCATATGCCCTGGACGAATCCCCGCAAACTGATCGACGACGCCCGTACTGGCGGCTACGCGATCGGCGCCTTCAATATGCACAATGTCGAGACGACCGAAGCGCTCGTCTGGGCCGCCGAGGAAGCCAAGGCGCCGGTGTTTCTGCAGGTGGGCCGCGCCATCGTGCCTCACATGGGCGTGCGCAAGGCCTTTGAGATGACCAGGCGCGTGGCTGAGGAATCCAATGCGCATTTCGCCATTCATCTCGACCATGGACCCTGGGACGAGTGCATCGAAGCCATCAAGCTGGGCTTCAATTCCATCATGTATGACGGCGCCCATCTGCCGTTCGAGGAAAACATCAAGACGACCCGGCGCATTGTCGAGATCGCCCACGACTTCGGCATTCCGGTGGAAGCTGAACTTGGCAAGATTCCGGATGTGGGCGAGTCGGTGAACTGGGCCGACTATTACACCAACGTCAGCGAGGCCAAGCGCTTCGTCGAGGAAACGGGCGTCGACTATCTGGCCATTTCCGTTGGCATCGTTCATGGCGTGATCCCCGGCCTCAAGCCCGAACCCCTCGCCATCGAACGCACCCAGGAAATCCGCGACGCGGTGGGAATTCCGCTGGTGCTGCATGGCGCCTCTGGCATTCCGGAGGATGAAGTCCGCGCCGCGATGGCCTCGGGCGTGCACAAGTTCAACGCCGATACCGACCTTCGCCATGCCTTCCGCGCCGGCCTCGAAGCCGTCTTCGCACAGGGTGACCGCCAGCTCGAGGAGGCAATGGCCGAAGGCCGCAAGCGCATGGTCGCGGCAACAGTGGAGAAGATGAAGCTCTATGGCTGCGCTGGAAAGGCGCCTCGCTGACATGCAATATCCCTTCGGCGGCGCGGTCGGCTTCTATGTCGACGACGCCGAAGATGGAACATCGACAAGGACAGCGCACGAGGACATGGATCTCGTGCGCCGCACGCTCGTAGGGCTCAACGGCGGCGGGCAAGGGTTTCTTCGGCTGTACCGCCCCCGGCCCACGGCCGCCTTTTCACCCCGTGACACGACCCTCCGGCACTACGGCGCGGCGGCAGACGCCATGACAGCGCTGGGATTCGAGCCGGTTGAGCGGCGCGCTGGAGGTCAGCTCGCGGTCTATGATGACCAAGCGCTGGTGATCGATCTGGTCGCCCCCCATGACCAACCACGAGTCCATGTGCTGGAACGGTTCCGCCGATTCTCTGGTGCTATTGCCTCGGCTCTTGGGTCGCTGGGTGTTGATGCCCGCGTCGGCGCGGTGGAGGGCGAATATTGTCCTGGCGACTACAGTGTAAACGGCGCTGGCCGCATGAAGCTTGCGGGTGTCGCCCAGCGCATTGGTCGTGGCGGCTATCATATGGGCGCGGTGGTCTCGATCGTTCATTCGACGAGGGTGAAAGCGGCGGTCGCGCGTGCCTATGGAACCCTTGGGCTTCCCTTCGAGCCGGCAACATTCGGTGCCGTGTCCGACCATGTGCCGGACGTGGATTTCAAGGTCGTAAGAAGCGCACTCCGGACTTCTGTTTCGGCATGCGTCAGAAATCATTGACCTTCTTCGAACCCCGACAGCGAGTTCTGGATTGGCCGTCGCCCAGCGCAGCCCCCCTACCGTGGGGCCTCGATGACGATAGATGGATCGAAGGTGATCACATGCTCGAAATGACAGGGCCAGTCGCCGCATTGCCCTTCGAATGACAGTCTCTGCAGCCGGCCGGATGCCCGTTCGATGAACACGATGATCTGTCCTGTGCTTTCATAATTCCTTCTGAAACCGGCGAGCCAGGAAATCCGTCCTTCAAAGGCCTTTATGTGGCTTTCGCTGGCATCCAGCTGAATCTCGCCGACGTCCTGGAGGTTTTGCCGGAAGACATCGGCCAAATCCATCGGCGCGACCGGCAGGGGCACGGCCGTGCTCGTTGCCCAGCCGGCCGCATCGCGAAAATAGAGCTTTTCGCCAATGGCTATCACTTCGCTTGTGCGGCCGCCCGACGTGGACAGGATACGTATGCGGTTGGGCAAGACCCGGTCGATCTCGTAACGTGCCTCACGGTTTGCGACCCGGTAGGTGAGAACCGCCCGCTTGTGCGTGGCAGCCTCTTCCGCGGCAGCCGCCGCCACGATTTCATCGATGTCCGCTGCATTGAGTTGTACCGGGGCAAACGTGGTGAACATCGCCGTAAGCAGCACCTTGAAAGAATTCGATAGTATAGCTCTCTCAGTCATCGCGCTGCCCGAGAAATCTGAAGATGCGGGACTTCGGTTCGTATTCGAAGGCGCCCGCCGCGCAGTGTCCCTGCAAGGCGCGGGATTGAAAGACGAGATCCTTGCCACTCACCGGTTCGTTCCTGCAGATCTGAATGTCGCCGCCAGCCAGAACCGGACTGCCCAATTGCGGTACCAGATAACTGTCGAAGATCGGGTCCGCGACTTCCACCCCCTCGCAATCGTCGCCTCCGAACTGGAAATTGCGGCCGCGGAATCGCTCGCGCGCAATGCCGCGGCAATTTCCGGCAGAATTGTCCGCAAGGATCGAATTGGCGATGAGCGGTCTTTCCGGACCGGACCCGTGGATATCGCCGGCGAACCCGGTGCCGGTGTTTCGGGCAACGGTCACATTGTAGAGTTCGACTGGCCCGATCGCGATGATCCCGCCCCCACTATCTGCGGCATTCCGGCTGAACAGCGAGTTCGATATCACCCATCGTGCGCCCGGCGCCTGAAAATCGGCGAACAACGCCCCGCCATCGAAGGCGCTGTTGCCGAGAAACACACTGTGACGGATATCGACGGCGGCGCTCGACCAGGAGACGGCGCCGCCCTTACCATCGGAGGTATTTGAGACGAAGATGCCGCCATAGATACGCATGCCCAGGGTGTTTTCAAGCCGCGCACCGATTGCGCCACCGCCTTGACCGTGATTTGAGCTGAAGCGGTCGTACCAGAACTCGAAACGGCTGGGCGGGAACTGGCTGAGCGCCGGTTGGACAACGGCTGGGGCCAATGCGACCGTATCGATGATCGATATGGCGCCGCCGCCGCTCATGCTGGTGTTATCCTGAAAGAGGTTGCGCCGGAAACGAACGGTCTGGCTGCCGCCGTCGCGGTGCGACCGCTGCGAGAGGACCACCGCCCCCCGTCCGCCATTGCGGCGAAACTGGTTGCCGGTAATCAGCAGGGTTGTGAGCGGATAATGAACCGTGAGCGCAGCCGATCTGTTGTCGATGAACGACGACCGTTCGAGACTGCCGCCACGCAGGCCGAGGCCGGTGTCGTTGTCGGTGAAGAAGGAATTTGCCACCTTGCCGGTACCGCTCACATAGAGGGCGGTGCCGATATTGCGCCTGAACTTGCTGTCACGGATATCGGCACGCTGCGTGTTGATCGGCGATTCGCTATTGCTGATCGTGACGTTCTCGAGGCGCAGCTCACCATCATTGACATCGAGGATCGAGGGCCGCCGCCTGAATGGCGTCTGGCGGACGCGAGCATTCCGTATGCTGATGTTACGGAGCGAGATATTGCCGGCGGAGACGCGGAACATGTGCAATTGCCTTCCTTGCGCGTCCAGAGTGATGCGGCCCTCGCCATTCAACTCGATGCCGGGCTGCAAATCATAGTCGCGGGTCATGGCGATGGTCGACGATCCGCCAGGGCAAGCAAATCTGATGCGGCCGCCGATCGCGAGGGCGGTCGCGAGATTCATGGCTCCCGGCTCAACGTCGCTGCCGCACTGCCTGACGATGGTTTCTGCCCTCGCCGCGGCTGCGCAGGCGATGATCGCGACAAGAGTGATCAGCCACTGCCTCATTGTTCCTCGCGGATCGGATTATTCCAGTCGTTGAACAGGATCCTGATTTCGCGCCCGCCCGTCGGACTGCCGATGATTGTCCGCATGCCGGCGGTGGTGAGTTCCTTGCGGATCATCGAACCAATGGTCTGCTTGAAGTCGATCTCCCTTCCGTCAACGGACTTCACCTTCGATCCGTCTTCGTCGATCACGAAGGCGATGGAGCGTCCGGCAGCATCGACATAGGTTCCCTCGCCGCCATCATTGGGGACCGCGGCCAGCAGTGCTGCGGTCCGGGCGGCGCGGAACTGGTCGAAGGACGGATCGTCCCCGGGAATGGCGCCGGGCGCGGCAACGACCTCGATCAGTCCCCATGTCTCGTCGTCCTCGTCACAGAATTCGCCGTCGCACTGGCGGACCATGGCCGCCGCATAGAAATGTGGACCTGCGGGAAAGCACGTCGCGGAGGTGATGAAGCTGATCCCTTCACCGTTGGCCGGAGTCGTGCAGGCCGCATATGGGTCGGGGCGGCTCGGGTCGGGGCTATGCGGCAGGTCCGGGTTCGTGCCGCAGATGAAACCCTCATATCCGCACAGGTTCGGCTCGCGGTCCTCCTGCGTCCCGGTTCCCCTGATCCGGAACGTCTCTCGGGCATCGGCTCCCGCAACTGTAGGCAGGATGATAGTCGGAACCGCGGCACCGTGATCTTGCCAGTTTGGATTGACGCCCAGGAATGACTTGTCCGCACCCGTTGGTATGCCGCCCAGGCTCATGGTGAAGACGGGCGTCGAAAAATAGTGTTCGATGCCGTCATGGCGGATGGTCTGCTGGAGAAGTCCGTGGCCCTCTGTGCCGGCGACAGCCGCTTCGAGAACCTGCATGGGCCACCGGTAGGAGCCCGAGGCCACATAGATCATGCCTGGAACATGCTCGGACGAAATGGCGTCATTGAGAAGCGCCGTTTGCCCGGTGAAGACCACGCTGCGCACAATCTCGTTGTCACCGCCGCAGCACATCGGATAGAGCCAGCCGTCGACGTCCGCATCAGCAAGCCTGCGGAATGGTACCATCCTCCGGCCAACCGAACTGCCTGCTGCGAATTTCGCCGCGGACAGGTCAAGCACGATCTGGCTTGCAGTCCTGATCTTCGGGTCGTCTGCGTATTCATAAAGATTGGTAATCGCGTTGAGGCTGTACCGCGTATAGGGGCGGGCGTTGTATTCGCCGAAATCCGAATTGGCGATCTGCTGCAGCCTTTTCAGGATCCACTCGCGCACTTTCATTTGCTGTTCGTTGACATCGTCGAGGTTCGGATGGTTCTTCAAAGCGAGCAGCATCTTCTGGTTTGTCAGATAGCGCGCACTCTCGATCATCAGCCGGTGATTTTCAGATTCACCAATCTGAAGCGACAGACTGCCGGTGGGGTCCGACAACGGATCGAGGGCGAACAGAAACGGGATGAGGCCAACGCCCGACACGCCGAGAAGATATGTGGCCGCAGCCTTTGCGGCGAACTCCCACCACCACTGGAAGAAATCCCAGATCGCCTGGAACACTTCCCGATACCAGCTCTCACGATCCGCGTAGTCCTCGGGCATGCCGAGATCCTCGCCGGCCTGCTCGTTTCCGCAGGTGTCTGTGGGTGAGAGGGATTCGTCGGACGGAGCGCCCCGCAACGACAGCAGCTCCTCCCACATGTGATTGATCGTGGCGGTTTCCAGCACCGGATGGCCGCTGGTGCCCATGTAGAAGAGTCTCGTGAGATCGCGCAGGATCACATCATATTCGCCGTCAGTGGTCGAAACGAGGAACGGAAAGCTCGAGCTTCCAAAGCAGGGGACACCCGTTGTGCCGGCAACGGTGGTCTTGCGCATCGCCCTGACGCCTTCGTTCACCTGGTCGCGCATGCAGGAGGCTGTCACCTCGTAGCTGAAGAGGCGCTTTCCGCCGACATCAAAGAATTGCATTGACGCACAGCGTGTCGGAACGGTCTGGTCGATGACGATGTCGAGATATTTTGCGACAAGGTTATCGGGGTCGTGCGCGCCTGCCGGCACTTCGACTGTGTATCTGCAGGTTTCACCGGTTTCGGGCGAGCGTCTGTTGAGCCAGGCGATCTTGCCGATCATGATCTCGAGGAGTGCTTCCCCGGCCTGGTAGTCGTCGTCCTGCGCCAAGTTGCGGCGCTCGATGTAATAGTTGGCCTCCCGACCGCATGCGACATAGTTGATTATGCGCTCTATGCGGTCGTCCAGGCGACCAACGGCTTCCTGCGCCGTGCGGGCTGCCAAAGGAAACGACACAGTGTCTAGCGCTTGCGCCGGAACAGCGACAAGTTGCGCGAAGACCAAGGAAATCGCCAGCTGCTTCCGCATCGAGAAACATCCTGTGACCCCACTCATTTACCATAGGTAAGGCGATTTCTCAAGCGGGCCTAAGGCGGCGAAGTCCGACGTCGTCTATGACGATGCAGCGCCGGGAACAAATGCGTGGCAGCGGCGCGGAGCATCTTTTCGGCTGCGTCCGCCATTTCTCTGCGCAGGGCCTTTGCGGCGCATTGCAAGGTCATGCGTGTGGCAGTCCACCTTGCTTCTCGACGAACGCGACAATCTGCTGAATGCCTCTCTGGCGGACGAGATCTGTGAAAACAATGGCGCGGCGCCTCTCGCCCGTCTCGTATCCGCCTCCATGACCGAAAGGTCCGCCTTCACATGCGGCGCGAAGCCGGCCTCGTTGATCATGAGGAGGTCGGATCGCGTGATGGCGGGCCCACCCTAGCGCGAAACCTTCTCACCTTCACATACCGATATCACATGAAGCGTCAGGTCTGCGAGGTCCTGAGAAAGCATTGCGGCAAGGTTGTCGCCGCGATCCACAGTTCGCAGCGTCTTGCGTATTAGTGAAGCTGTCCGGCAGTATGAACGAAATGGAGACTCTCCAATGTCGTTCAACAGCAGCTCATACTTCCAAGCAACTCCGCATCGAATGGCATAACCTGGATTGTGGCAGCCCTTGCCGCGGCTGCCTTGATCATCGGGGCACGTTTCTATGCGGCAACGGACGGGGGCATGCCTCCCAGGCTTTACAACAACGTGACCAGCCAACAGCCGGCCCCTTGTGAAATGGATCAGAGACGTCACAGCGACTTGCGGGACAGGGGCCGCCACTGTAGGTATTTGATGGACCAGCGGGACGAAGCAATTCCATGTATGACGCAGTATTCTTCATGCCGGCCTTGCCCTGCATGAGCCATTGCGAGTCTTGTTAGGATGACCGCTCAAGATTTGATCCGGCAACTTCCGTCCTACCGGCATTATGGACTTGGGCCTTTCAGCATGGCGCTATGGCCCAGCTATCTCCTGTCCATGCTGATTTTTGCCTTGGCAATGGCCATCCGGTGGTTGTTATCGGACGAATTGCCGCCGGGCTATCCCTACCTCTCGTTCTTTCCCGCCGTCGTCATCACCTGCTTTCTTGGTGGCGTATGGCCCGGCACGCTTTCAGCCATCCTCTCCGGACTGGCGTCCTGGTACTATTTCATCCCACCTTTCGAGTCACTGGCGTTGACCTCCAGCACCCTTCTTGCGCTGGCCTTCTTTGTGTTCATCGTCACGGTCGACATTCTCCTGATCCAGCTGGCCCTTGGGGCGTTTGTCGAATCCGACCGCTTGACCCGCGAGAATGTCAAGCTGGCCGACTTCCAGAAGCTCCTCATCCGGGAGCTTGATCATCGCATCAAGAATTTGTTCTCGGTGGTATCATCTGTCGTGAAATTGTCAGCGCGTTATGCTGAAACACCGGGCCAACTCGCCGAGGATGCGAGCGACCGCATCTTGGCTTTGGGTCGATCCCACAGCGCGCTCTGGCGGGTCGGGCAAGATCAGGTCGCGACCGTTCAGTCTGTAGCGCAACTTGTACTGGAGCCCTACCTGTCGCAGCATGGCAGCCGCATCCGCATTGCCGGAGAGTCTCCAATCCTGGACGTGCAGTTGATCCAGATCATCAGCCTGATCTTTCACGAACTCGCCACCAATGCGGCGAAATATGGCGCGCTTCTTCAACCCGGCGGCGCGGTCGAGATCACAAGTTCTGCAAGTCTCGGCGGCAGGCAGGAACTCACGATCGAATGGCGTGAAAGCGGAATCCGCTTGCCTGACGGTGAGCCTTTGGCGGGCTTCGGCTCGGAATTGATCGAGCGGCTGGTCACCGGCGCGGGGGGAACGCTCAAGAAGGTTTTCGGGCCGGATTCAATGGTCGCATCGGTCAGCTTCGCGCGGTCCTGAACTCTGGCGAAGCGCTGCCCGCCGCGTCGTTGTAACCAGAAGACCAGACCATCAGCATCTCGCGTCCGAGATTTGGAATTGATCTCCGCGAGTCAATTCTGGAGCACCATGTCACGCGCAGGCCTTCCACTTGCTCGGCCGCACCGCTTCACCGCGGCTCTCGGGGGGGCTCTGGTTACATCCTGCAATTTGCTGCCATGAGCCGGTAATCAAACTACGCAGCCTTGCGGGAGTTGACCTCGAAGAACAGCGCCTGCGCGATCAGTCCCTTCACCATGTCGGGCGAGAACGGTTTGGTGATCAGGAAGGCGGGCTCGGGGCGTTGCCCGGTAAGAAGGCGCTCGGGAAAGGCAGTGATGAAGATCACCGGCACATCGTATTGCCGGATCAGCTCGTTCACCGCATCGATGCCGGAACTTCCATCGGCAAGATGAATGTCCGAGAGGATCAGTTGCGGCTTCCGGTCGCGAACCATCGCGAGCGCTTCCTTGTGAGTGCGAGCCACGCCTATGGGCCGATGCCCCAGGGCCGTGACCACATCCTCGATGTCGATCGCGATCAGGGGTTCGTCCTCGATGATCAGTACATCACTCGCCATCATACTCGAGATCTGTTGGCTGGCAGAGTCATACAGATGCATGACCTCTTCGAGGCTGGTACACTGAATGTCGGCGATCTGGTGAAAGTCGAATCCTTCCACGGCCTTGAGGAGATAGACCTGCCTGGCGCGGCCAGGCAGGTTTGAAAGGCGTTCTTGGATCGTCGCGTCCCAGACGCTGTCGGCTGTCTCGGGTTGATGGTTCACGGGGACGGAACTCCACATTGTGCAAAGACTCTGGTAGAGGGACAGGCGCTTGTCGGTTGCGGCCGTGAAAGCGGCAGGGTCCGCGATGACGCTTTCGAGAACCGCCGTCACATAGGCATCTCCGGCCTGCTGGGAACCGGTCAGAGCGCGGGCAAACCGGCGCAGATAGGGCAGGTGCGGCACGACTTGATCAGAAAGCTTCATGATGTCAACGACTTGGCGATAACGCCAAATTCTCCCTCAATACCTACACCCCCAGTAATGTCGAGAAGGCGAAAGAGTTCCAATTTTTTTGAGAATCGGTGGAACAATCTTTGATCGACCGAATTTCGCTATAGTTATATCAGTCCAACTCGCCAGGAAGTGACTTGTTTGAGAAGATGACGACACAACGTGATCCCCGGCGTTCCACAGGTCCTGCAACGAAGCGAGATGTTTCGCTCGTGAACAAGGCCGTGAGCGGCAAGCTCAAGGCCTATTACGACGACATTGCCGCCGAGCAGGTGCCAGAGCGTTTCAAGGACCTGCTCGACCGCCTCGACAGTTCCGAAGATCGATAAGTGGCCTTCGCGCGTCTTCGCCAATATTGCAACATTTCAGGGCGCAAATGTCCGACAGTGAATTCAAGTCCGACCTGACGAAGGCGATACCCTCACTCCGCGCCTTCGCGATCTCGCTGATCGGCAAGGTCGACAGGGCCGACGACCTTGTGCAGGAAACGCTGCTGAAGGCATGGGCCAACCGCAGCAGCTTCACACCGGGTACCAACCTGCGGGCCTGGCTGTTCACGATCCTTCGCAATGAATTCTACACCTATTTCCGCAAGCGGAAGCGTGAGGTGGAGGATGCCGATGGTGCGATCGCGGCTGCGGTCGCCGTTTACCCCGAACAGGAAGGGCATCTGGACCTGGCGGACATGCAAGCTGCCCTTGCCAAGCTGCCGGTTGATCAGCGCGAGGCCCTGCTGCTGGTGAGTGCCTCGGGCATGTCCTATGAAGAGGCTGCCGAGATTTGCGGCGTCGCCGTCGGCACCATAAAGAGCCGAGTGAATCGCGCACGGAACAAGCTGTCCGAGTTCCTTCTGCTTGCTGAGGCCGCCGACATCGGGCCCGACAGCGGCCTCAAAGCGGCGCTCACTGCATCTGCTCGTTGACGGCCACTCCGGGAACGATGGTAACTGCGGGCCGTTCTCCAATGGTGAAACCCCGGAGAGGAGAAACCGCATTGCGTGCGGGCAGCCCCCTTTTCATGTCTGGACTCTGCCGGTGTGTGCCGGAACAAAAGTGCGACCTCGGTATTGACATCCAATGGATATTGCAATCCCCAACCACCAGAGGAGTCGCTCATGAATTTCTCCAATCTCCTTCATTGGGCAATCATCTTCCTGATTGTCGCCATCGTTGCCGCGTTTCTCGGCTTTGGGGGTATCGCCGGCACTGCGATGACCGGCGCAAAGATCGTCTTCTGGTTCGCGATCGTCGTTGCCATCATTGCCTTCGTCATGAGCTTGGCCAAACGCGCCTAGCGCGGCGGGCACATTAACGAGCAGGCCTCAACCGATGGGCGGCGCCACTGGCAGCCGCCCATTCTCTTGTCCCCCTCCATCATCCGGATCCGGCCGCGAGTTTGTCTGCCAGTTGGGAAGGTGGACAAGTTCTTCAGGAGAAAACGGCCGTTCCTCAAGATGAGAAACGGCCGTAATCAGGTTGATTTGGCAATGTGTCAGTTGTGCATCGTCTGGCTGTCGATGCTGGCGGCGGACGTCTTGTAGATAACGGTGTTGTTTTCGCTGGCGGCGGCATGCTGTTCGACGTTGATGGAGTTCGCCGAGATCAGGGCAATGAAGGGTATTGCGGTCAACTGCCACAACGCCAGGAAAATGACATGGATGAATCGCATGCTTCACCTCCAGAGTTGTCTTGATTGCTGAACGCCGAAGTTCGCTTCTGGTTCCATCGATTGGCTTGCAATTCATCAACCGATGCTCCTGTCCAGACCTAAGCTTGATCTACGACGTCGCCTCTAAATGGAATAGGGCCTGCATGTGGCCCCATCTCGCGTTGCCGTGAGCCGACCCTGATCAGAGTTGGGACAACCAGTTATCGACTTCGTTGCGCGCCTTGTCCTTGGCATAGCCGTACTGGGCCTGGAGACGGCCTTCCAGTTCGTCCCGACGGCCCTCGATGACGTCCAGATCGTCGTCGGTCAGCTTGCCCCAATTGGCCTGCGCCTTGCCACGGAAAATCTTCCAATTTCCTTCGATGCGGTCCCAGTTCATTGATCGGTCTCCTCGTTGTTGATCTTAAATATGAAGCTCGCAAGCCAATTGCGAGACTGTCTACACAACGCACGAACCGGCCTCCGGGTTCCGGCCGGACGGTGTCCCATTTGTAAGTCAAACAGTCTGCCGGCTGTGGTCGTCCGGGAATGACTTGACCGGCAGCATACTTGCCGCGCTCGCTGGTGGATGCACATCACCACGGCCTTCGCTGTCACTCCAGGCTACGTTGATGACCTGAGCGCCAGGATGATGTTGGCGCAACCGGCGGCTGATGTAATCAAGTTGCGCGGGAGATGCGGCGATGAGGCTGCACAGGCAGAAATGGGTGATCTCGCCATCTGCGAACATCACGCCCTTGCCAGGTGAAATGGCATCCTGCGGCAGCTTGCGGTGGGGGATCATGCGCGATCGGAGTAATGCTGAGAATGCAACGGTGGCGGCGAAGTTCAACGCGCCGTGACAGGCTACCAGCGTCACCGCGGCATTTTCGGAGATCGGCGGCGTACCGGCCCATATTTCGTCAAGTGTCTCCGAGAAGGTCGTCGCCACGCGCGTGGCACCCTGCTTGTCCAGAACGCCGCGATCCAGGTCGTGCCTGGCGATCATGAGTCCGGGGATGGCAACTTCGTTGAGAAAGTCGCCAAGCCGGTTGTTGGACCGGTAGTCGTGGGCAGTCTGGGCCGCTTCGATCCCATCTTCTGCCAGCATGCGATGATAGAAGGCATGGTCCTTGTCCAGCACCGGTTCGGTACCGAAGAGTACATGGAGGAAGTGCAACGACTCGATGTGACGTCCGACGACCATCAGCCCAACGGTAATGGGCGTTGGCAGAATGAGGCCCACAGGGCCCCATAACGAAGCCCAGAACGCTGCCGAAATGACGATGGCAGTTGAAGAGACGCCGGTCATGCGGCCAAGGAAGACGGGTTCCAGGATGTTGCCCGCGACAACCTCCGCAGCGATAATGATGGCGGCGGTCGCGAGGGGAAGAAGCCAGCCATCGCTGACAGCCAGTGCAATGATGATTGGCAGAATCGATGACAGCATGGTGCCGATGAAAGGCACGAAACGCAGGATAGCCGTCAGCATCCCCCAGAGTATCGCACCGGGTACGCCAAGGATGAGAAGTGACAGCGCAATTGCCGATCCGGTGCTGGCATTGATCGCCAGTTGTCCGAGAAACATGCGGCTGAGGCGGGACCCGGCTTCATCGAGGGCCACCGTGGTGCGGTGTATGTCGCCAGTTCCAGCCAACCTGATGAGCCGGTCGCGAAGATCCTCCCTGTTGAAGAGGATGAAGGTCAGCATCAAGATCATGATTCCGACCTGCGCGAGCGGATGAGCGATCATCGTCACTATCGCCAGAACCGGCGCCAGGGGGCCATACCGCGTGTCATAAACTTCGACCGGGATCGGCTTTGCAGCGGGGACCGGCGTCACCTCATTCACCGGCCCAGTTTCGAGCTCGGACCGGAGATCCTCCAGAACACCGGCGGCGCGATCCAGTGCGACATTGCCTCCGGCGATGAGTTTGAGGCTCCGCGCCTTGTCCCGAAGGTTGCTTTCATAGGAGGGCAGATCGGTGGCGAGGTTTGTTAGGGTCCGTCCGACGAGGATCGTTGTGCCCGCCATGATCATGACCGTCATGACGACGATACTGACGACGCTCAACGTCTTGGGAATGCCGAGATGCTGAGCGCCCCGGAGGATGGGAGTAAGCAGCACGGCGAACAGGATCGCCAGGACGACGGGTATGAGGATGTCCCGTCCAAGCATGAGAATGGCGCAAAGGGCCACGAAGATGATCAACCGGTGGGCGAAGGCCACTTCGCCGCCTCCGCCCGCAAGAGGATGACCGTAGATTCGCAGTGGCATCGGAACAGGCTTCATCAGGTGTGCTCGCTGCTGGCTGACGCTTGTGTTGTCTCGGGTTATGCAGAAGGAGGTCGTGTTGGCATGGGAACCCGGTCTTCCCCGCCGGATCAATGTCGCCAGCCGTGAATTCGTTCCCTTGCCGTCGAAAATTTCATGTGCCGGGGAACTTTGCTGCAGCCTTTGCATTTGAACCCAGTCGCAACACTGGGTCACTGCCAGAAAAACACCAATGAGAGTAGCCTTACGTAAGGTAAAAGGGCAGCTTCTGGCTGGGTTCGCACTGACGATTTGTTTCAGTGTCATCGTGTTCGTCCTGGAGCGCCGCGAACTGATGGCTGCCAGTCAGACCATGGCCGATCAGCAGGTCCAGAACATCCAGCAGCGGATTGCCGTCGCCGGAACCGAGCTTGACGCCGCTTCCGCCTTCGTGGTCCAGGCCGATCCTTCTCTCCTGCTGTTCGACAACTTCCTTGATCGGTTGTCCCCATCGCGCACGCGGGATTCGTCATGGGCTTGGGCGCGTGTCATCGATCGCACCCAGGTCGAGCAGGATGAAGCACAGGTCAGGATGGAGCTCGCGGACCCCAATTACTCGATTGACCGTTCCGCAAGTCTGCCCATCCTCACGCCTGTCGTGTCGGTCTATGGTGACATGCGACTTCTCAAGCCTGGGCAGGATGCTTCCACTTTGCCGGAGGTCGCGGCGCTGCTTCAGGATTATCAATCGACCAGCGAGATTTCACGTCCGGCGCTCATCCTTGGTAGCAGCGGAAAGCGTGGCTCCGGCTCCATCTTTATCGCGCGACTCCTTGTACATGACGCGCGCGCGCCGGGCCGGATGAAGAATCCCAATCTGCTTGTGCAGGGTATGTCCCTCCTGGCCCTGCGGCAGGCTGGTGCTCTGGAGGCGCGGCAGAGCCTGTCGCTGGCATGGGCCGACAAACCGGATCGGCCGGCGCTTGTCAGCGATGTGCAAGGGGGGGCCTCTTCGAAATGGTCTGCAGTACAGGAAGCAGACATAGCGGGGAACAAAATCCTGATCCGCCTGAAGGGTTATCCCGAGTGGCAATGGCCACGGCTCTGGATTCTCGCGCTCTCCGCCGGTGCGCTGGCCACGATGCTCTATGGAACATTCAGGTCCGGCCAGCTCATTCGTTTCGAGGCGAACTCGCTCGACCGCGCGCTCACCACTACCGAGAATCGGCTGGCCGAGACCGAGCGTCGCGAGAATGCATTTTTCGAGAATGCCGGTACCGCCAACTGCGAAACAGACTTCAAGACGGGGAAGCTGCTGCGCGTCAACGATGCCTTGTGCGAGCTGTTCGGCTATTCCCGAGAGGAACTCCTGAACATGAGCTTCCTGGACATTACCCACCCCGGTGATCACCACCTGAGCACCACTGCGCTGGTCGACGAGAACGGCCACCCGCGCCCCTCAGTGCAATTCGAAAAGCGCTACTGCCGCAAGGACGGCCAGTTCCTCTGGGGTCTCGTCAACGGCAGGCTTCACGTGAGCAATTCCGGTGAGCCGCTTTCCTATCTCACGGTGATTGTCGATATCTCGGTGCGCAAGCGCGACGAAGAGGTCAAGACGATGCTGCTGCGCGAGCTTGCCCACCGCGTGCGTAACACGGTGCAGCTTGTGGCGAGCCTGTCCCGTCAAAGCGCTCGCCGGGCCCGCTCGGTTGCCGACTACGAAGGGAAATTCAACAAGCGATTGACGGCGCTGAGCGCAGCGCAGGATCTGCTCTTCGATACCGGATGGAAATCGGCCCCGGTACAGGGAATCGCCGAGCGGACAATCAAGCCATTC
Organism: Alphaproteobacteria bacterium; assembly: GCA_020441605.1. Next base: position 13,808 of record JAGRLX010000091.1, on the reverse strand, counting down.
CTCCCGGATGACAACTTGTCCGGAGAGGTGTCGATCGAGCTGCCCGCTGTTGAACTTCCCACCCAGCAAGCCCAGACGCTTGCCATCGCAATCCATGAGCTTGCGAGCAATTCGTCTCAGTACGGCGCATTGGCAACCGGCGGCAGCGTTGCCTTTACTGGCAAGGTGCTGCCCACCACCGAATCCGGCAAGCAGCAACTCTATATCCGCTGGGAGGAAAAGGTCCCGCGCCGGATACGCCGGCCGCGCAAGTCAGGCTTCGGCATGACCATGCTCGAAAGCGCCATGCCCGATCAGTTTCAGGGGACCGCCGCATTCACATGGAAGAACACTGGACTGGTATATGAGGCCTTGTTGACGCTTGATGCATTCGGCTGAGGCCTGTGCCGGCGATGTCCGGCCACAACAGGCGTGATGGGCACATGGCGCGGGGGCCATGATTCTTGCGTCAAAGCGGAGCGGGGCAGGTCGGTGCAGCGATCGCCTTCTGCAAGTCAACGATCATCATCTGGACTTCCAGTTCTTGGCCCGCGAGATGGCAGCGGCGAAACGCTCCCGGGCAGCGGTGCCGTAACGGCCAGTTGGCTCAACCATTCGGCGGGGCGGTGGCAAAGGCGGCAGGTCGGTTACTCCCATGCCCCGGAACGCCATGCGCGCAGCGCCTAGACCCGTCAGGTCCGTGGACGATGGAACCAGTAGAGTCTTGTCCAGGACGGTACTGAGGAATGATAGAAAATATGGGTTCTTCGCCATGCCGCCATCGACCGAGATCCGCTCGCCCAACGGCACCAGTTTGCCTATCGCGTCCAACACCTCCGCAGCACGCAGGGCGACGCCTTCGAGCACGCTCTGGATCAGGTCGGATCGATTGGTCTCCAGTCCCAGTCCGATCCACAGGCCGGCGCCATTGCGGTCCCAATGGGGACAGGCCAACCCCGACAGGGCCGGCACGAAGGCAATATCCCGCAGGATCGCGGGATCCCTTGCAAAGACCTCGATCTCGGCGAAATCGCCAAAGAGACCCAGTCCCCTCGCCCAGTTGACGGCCGAACCGGCATTGTAGACTCCGCCATCGATGGCGAATTCCACCGGATGGCCGTCGATCTTCCAGGCCAGCGTCGGCAAGATGCCGAACCGGCTGCCGTCAATCCGCGACGGACCGGCGACTGCGAGCGCGAAGGCGCCGGTGCCGAAGGTGACCTTGGCATCGCCCGGCCCGGCACAGCCATGGCCGAACAGGGCGGCCTGCTGGTCGACGAGGCTGGCTGTGACCGGCACGCCGCCAATCTCACCGAAGCCGCCCGCTGTTGGGCGGATCTCCGGTAGGCATTCGATGGGAACGCCAAAGAGCTGGCAGAGGGCCGGATCCCAGCTGACGCTATCCAGCGACATCAGGCTGGTGCGCGAGGCCGTCGTGACGTCGGTTGCGAAACATCCGGCGAGCCGGTCGAGAAAGAAGGCGTCGCTGGTGCCGAGCCGCAGCCGGCCCTCGCGCCGAAGCTCGGCTGCCTCGGGCACATTGTCGAGCAGCCAACGCAACTTGCTGGCCGAGAAATAGGGATCGAGCGGCAGGCCGGCAGTTCTCAGCGTCAGTTCTTCGGCACCGCTGGACTTAAGCGCTGCGGTGATATTCTTGGTGCGATCGTCCTGCCAGACGATGGCATTGGCGATGGCACGGCCGGTTCTCGCGTCCCAGGCGACGACGGTCTCGCCCTGGTTGTCGATGCCGATGCAGTCCACCGGTCCGGCCGCGGCGATCGCAGCCGCGACATGGCCGAGCAACTCTTCGGGATCGTGTTCAACCCATCCGGCCCTTGGATAGATCTGACGGTGTTCGAATCCGGCGACGGGCCGGAAAAGTCCTTCGTCATCGAGCGTGAAGCTCTTGCTGCCCGTTGTGCCCTGATCGACTCCGACTGCTCTCATGCGAGGCTCCGTGCAATGGCGTCGGCGGCTTGTTTGCCGTCTCGCCAGCACCGGCCGGAGGTCTTGAGCGGCGCGTTGACATTGCCAGCCGTGAAGATCGCCGGCCCTTCCGCGAAGACCGACCGTTCTGGCCGGAACTGCCCAGTGAAGACGACGCCGTCGCAGGCAATGGTGCGGCTTATGTCACCATGCTGTACCTCGACAGCCTCAACCTGATGCGTTCCGATGATCGATATCAGGCGGCAATTGGTGAGAACGGGTACGCCATAGACCAGCCGGGCGATGAGACCGCCAGGCCGTGGCGCCGTGATCCGGGCCTGCTCCTCGATCATGGTGACCGGCGCGATGCCGAGATGCCGGCAGGTGAGGATGGCCGAGAACGACACCCACTCGGACCCGACGATGACCGGCGACCGAAAGGGCCGGTGTCGATGGAGATAGACATGCTGCTGGAACGCGCCAGTGTTCATGACGCCCTGCGGACGGCTTCCCCCTGCGAGCCGGGCCGCGCGTGGCGTCTCGCGGGTGCCGGTGGCAATGAGAACCCGGCGAGCCACAAGCTCTGAAAGGCCATGGCGGTCACGCAGGCGCAACCGGCCTTCGCCGGAAATCTCCAGGACCGTGATCCCGGTCCGCAGGTCGAGGCCGGCAGCATCCTGGCGCAAGGCTGCCGCGAACCGCGGGCCGCTCCACAGGCGGCGATGGCTTTGCCAGCCAAATCCCAGGTGCCCGCAGTGGCGCGGGATGCCGCCGGCTTCGTCTTCACGTTCAAGAATGGCGATGTTCCGGATGCCCAGTTCATCGAGGCGCATAGCAGCTGAGAGCCCGGCGGGGCCAGCCCCCACGACGGCGACATCAAGCTGCTCCATGGCCTGCCTCCCGCAAGAGGGTTGACACTTTGGCAGAGCAATAGAAGCCCTGGCATCGGCCCATCGTGGCCCGCGTCCGCCGCTTCAATCCAGCCATGTCGGTTGCCGGCAAGGGACCCGTCAGCGCAGCGCTGATTTCTTCGCGGGTCACCCATTCGCAATGGCAGATCATGTCCCCACCCTGTTGATAAGGGCGCGGACGATGTTCGGCGAGATTGGCGACAGGAGTCCAGATCGGCGCGGGAGGGTCGGGCAGATCTCCCAATTGGGTTACATAAAGATGGGCGACGTGTTGGGCAATGCCTAGCGCTGCGGTGAGCCCGGTCGACCTGATGCCCGCCACCGTGATCCAGTTTTGGCCGGTAAGGGCTTCGATCACATAGTCCTTGTGCTCTGTCGCCGGCCGCAGTCCGCCGTAGATGGCATTGACGCCGATATCGGAGAGCGGCGGCAACATTTCGATCGCCCTGGCTTTGAGCGTTTCGAGAGACCGCTGATCGCAGGCGGCCACCTCGCGCTCCTCGACATCTTCCGCCGTCGGCCCGATGGCGAGATTGCCGAAGATGGTGCGGAACAGCACAACTCCCTTGGTGCGCTCGGTCGGAACCGGCAGGATGATCGCCTTGACAAGTTTCGATGCCGGCTTGTCGAAGACCACGAATTGGCCGCGCCGCGGCCTGATCCCGAAGGGTGGTTCACGCACCAGCCGCTCCACCCGGTCGCCGAAATTGCCCGCGGCATTCACCACCACGCGGGCGCAGACGGAGTGCTCGGCCGCCGTCAACCGCCATTCGCCATGCGCGAATGTTCCACGGGTCACTTCCGCATTGCGCATGATGCGCGCACCATGGGCCAGCGCCTGGTGGGCATAGGCGAGCGGCGCCGACCAGGGATCGATGACGTGTTCTCCCGGCACTGCGGCGGCTGCTGCGGCGCGGCGCGACAGCTCCGGTTCACGGATCCGCAATTCGGCCTGGCCAATTTGCCGGACGTCAGCGACCCCGTTGGCGTGAGCCTTGTCAACAATGGCGGGGAGCTTCTCGACCTCCTCGTCGGTCCACGCAACGACCAGGGCTGAACTCTCGAGGAGCGGCAGATTGAGCTTATCGCGAATGGTAAGATATTCCGCGTATCCGGCTTGCATGCAGGCCAGTTCAAGGCTCGCCTCTGGCGCGTCGAAACCCGTGTGCAGCAGCGCGCTGTTGCCCTTGGATGCGCCCGACAGGATGTCAGCCCCGCGCTCCAGCAGCACGCAACGGAGACCCGACATGGCAAATCGCCGGAGGATCGCAAGGCCGACCACGCCACCACCGATCACCGCGATATCGTAACTCTGTCCCATGGGCAGACTATGTTTTCCTCAACCCGTGCGCCACGCAAGTGCGGGCGGTGACTGTTCCACCTGACGGTTTGGACACGTTGTTGAAACAGTCTTGCCGAAGCTATCATGGCACTGTAAAGAAATGTACAAAAGGGTCTGGGGAGATCGCAGTGACGCTAGGTTGCGCACATCGCGTTGCCAATAGCCTTCCGAAGCCACGGCCATGCCGCGGTGTCGAACATGCCTGATTGGGTTGTGGCCTATGTCCGTTATGTGGACGCCATCAATGCCCGTATCGGGCGCTTCACCATGTATGGCATCGTCCTTCTTCTCGCGATTCTGCTCTATGCCGCGGTGTCCAAAGCGGTATTGAACATTTCCCCGATCTGGACGGTGGAAATGGCTCAGTTCACGCTGACGGCCTATTATCTTCTCGGCGGCGCCTACAGCTTTCAGAACGGCGCCCATGTGCGAATGGATCTGTTCTACAGCCGCTGGTCGCCCCGCACCCAGGCCCTCGTCGACTGCATCACTGTCATCGGACTGCTGGTCTATCTGGTGATTCTTCTCTATGGCGCGGTCGAAAGCACTATCTATGTCTTCGAGACGGGACAGCAGCGCCCCAGTGCGTGGCGTCCCTACCTCTGGCCGATTCGCTCGATCATGAGCATCGGCATTGCCATGATGCTGTTGCAGGCTATCTCTACCATGTTCAAGGATATTGCCATCCTGCGTGGAAGGCCGGTCAGATGAGTTACGAACTGATCGCCCTCACGATGTTTGCCTCGATGATGGTACTGCTCGCCACCGGCGCGCGAGTCTTTGGGGCCATCGGCTTTGTCGCCACCACGGCGGCGCTGCTGTTGTGGGGCGATGGCGCCACCAACATGCCCTTCGCCGGCGCGGGCAAGCTCCAGGACTGGTATGCGCTCGTCACGGTGCCGATGTTCGTGCTTATGGGCTATGTCCTGGCCGAGTCCGGAATTGCCAGCGATCTCTACCGGATGTTCCATGTCTGGATGGGCGGTGTCCGCGGTGGCCTCGCCATCGGCACCATCGGACTGATGGTGCTGATTTCTGTCATCAATGGCCTTTCGATTGCCGGCATGGCCATCGGCGCCACCATCGCTTTGCCCGAGTTACTTCGCCGCGGCTATGACAAGCAGATGGTGACCGGCGTCGTGCAGGCTGGCAGTACGCTCGGCATTCTCATACCGCCCAGCGTGGTGCTGGTGCTCTACGCCATGATCGCCCGCCAGCCCGTCGACCAGCTATGGCTCGCTGGCATTTTTCCCGGCCTGCTGCTGGCCGCGATCTTCATCCTCTACATCGGCATTCGTTGCTACTTCCAGCCCGAGCTGGGGCCGGTTTTGCCCAAGGAGGAGCGCAACATCCCGATGAGCGAGAAGCTTCGGCTTCTCTACATCGGCATCATTCCACTCATCGTCTTCGGCGTGATGATCGGTCTCTTCGTCACCGGCATCACGAGCCTGGTCGAAAGCTCGGCGGTAGGTGCCCTCGCCGCGCTTCTTGCGGCCTGGGCGCGCGGCAAGCTGACCCGGGAGGTGATCGATGTCACCTTCAGCAAGACGCTGGACATCACCGTGATGTTCATGTGGATCATTCTCGCGGCCCTCTGTTTTGGCGCGGTCTTCGACGGCCTGGGTGCGGTCAAGGCCATCGAGTCCCTTTTTCTGGAGAAGCTTGGCCTTTCGCCCTGGGAAGTGCTGATCCTGATGCAGGTATCCTTCATCATCATGGGCATGTTTCTCGATGACACCGCCATGCTTGTCATCGTCGCGCCGCTCTACATCCCGCTGGTGCGGGCCCTCGGTTTCGATCTCATCTGGTATGGCGTGCTCTANNATCACCTGCCAGATCGCCTATATCACCCCGCCATTCGGCTATAACCTGTTTCTCATGCGCACCATGGCGCCACCCGGCATCTCGATGCATGATATCTATCGCTCGATCGTGCCCTTCGTAATTCTCATGGTCGTGGCGCTGGCGCTGGTGATGATCTTTCCCCAAATCGCTCTCTATCTTCCACAGCTTTACAGCAGGAGGTAGGCAGCGAACTTAGGACGTGCTCACTGCTTGCAGAAGACAGGTTGCCAGGTTCATAGTTCAATCTTGGCGCAGATCTGGCAACCTCGATTGCTCCGTCGACGGTGCAATCTCATACTGCGTCCAAGAAATGGAAGGACAGGGAGAATCATGGAAAACAATAGACGCAAATTTCTGAAGACCGCCGGCAAGACGGCAGCTGTGGCGGCTGCGACGACGGTTGCGGCACCCTATGTCAAGGCGCAGACCCCGATCAAATGGCGCCTGCAGACCTATGCCGGTCCGGCCCTTGCCGAACACGTCATCAAGCCCGCTGTCGACGCCTTCAACAAGGCCGCAAACGGGGAAATGGTGATCGAACTCTATACCTCCGACCAGCTGGTGCCCACCTCGGAACTGTTCCGTGCCATGCAGGCCGGCACCATCGACGCCATTCAGACCGATGATGACTCCATCGGCGCGCCCGTCGATATTGCTGTCTTTTCTGCCTACTTCCCGCTTGGTACGCGCTACTCGCTGGACGTGCCCGCACTCTGGCATCACTACGGCATCAAGGACATCTGGGAAGAAGCCTATGCCGGCGTAGAGAACGTCAAATGGCTGTCCACCGGCGCCTGGGATCCGTGCAATTTCGCGACCACCAAGCCGATCCGCTCGCTGGCGGACATGCAGGGTCTTCGCGTGTTCTCGCCACCGACGGCCGGCCAGTTCCTCACCCGCTTCGGCGTGGTGCCGGTAACGCTGCCCTGGGAAGACATTCAGGTGGCGATCCAGACCGGCGAACTCGACGGCATCGCCTGGTCCGGCATTACCGAAGTCTACACCGTAGGCTGGGCCGACGTGACCAAATACTATCTGACCAACAACATCTCCGGCGCCTGGGCCGGTTCCTACTTCGCCAACAAGGAAAAGTGGGAGGCGGTTCCGGATCACCTCAAGACCCTGTTCCAGCTGTCGATCGACTCCTCGCACTACTACCGCCAGCATTGGTACTGGTGGGGCGAGGCCCACTACCGCACCACCGGCGGCAAGCTCGAACTCACCACCATTCCGGAAACCGAGTGGTCGAAGCTCGAGGACGAAGCCCACAAGTTCTGGGACGAGATCGCCGCGAAGAGCGAACGGAACGCCAAGGTCGTCAAGATCCTCCGGGATTATTCCGAGACCATGCGCAAGGCCGGACCTCCTTACCGTTACGGCTGATCGTTCTGGTTAGAACGACTCTTGCGCGGCCCGAAAGGGCCGCGCTTTTGTGTGGGCCATCAATTGAGATTCTCTCAAGCCATGACATCTGTTATGGTGGGTTATGGTCCGGCGCCATTATCACCTTCCCTCGCTCAACGCCCTCGCGGCCTTCGAGGCCGCTGCCAGGCATCTGTCGCTTACCCGTGCGGCGGCCGAGCTCAACGTCACGCCCGGTGCGGTTTCGAAGCAGGTCAAGAGCCTCGAGGACGAAATCGGCCGTCCGCTGTTCATCCGGCTCCATCGGGCGCTGGAGCTGACGCCAGAAGGGGAAATCGTGGCGAATGCCCTGAAGGAGGCCTTTGAACGGATCTCGGCAAATCTGCAGCAGGTGAGCCAGCGCAGCGCAATGCGAAGCGTCTCGGTCGGCACCACCATGGCATTCGCCCAGTTGTGGCTAATGCCGCGGCTTGGCGACTTTTGGAACGCGCACCAGGATATTGTCATCGATCACATGATATCGGACCGCACCCAGGATCTGCACCGGCCGGATGTCGACTTGCGCATCCGCTACGGCGACGGACAATGGCCCGATGAAACCGCAACCAAACTCTTTGATGATCGCATCGCCGCGGTTGCGAGTCCGGCTTTCGCCGCCAGGCACAAGGTGAAGTCGCCGCGGGACATGGCAGGCCTGCCGCTGCTGTCGGTCGAGGGTGTGGACTGGACGTGGACGACGTGGGCCGATTTCCTTCGCGCCATCGGCGCGCCACATCGCAAGCTGAATGTGCGGCGCTTCAACAGCTACGTCATCGCCCTCCAGGCCGCTCAGGACGGTCAGGGCCTGGCACTTGGATGGATGAGCATGGTGCGGCAGTTGATTAGCCGCCGCGCCCTGGTTCAGGTTGCGGATGCCAGTATCGCCGCGCCTCACAGCTTCTACGTGACGTCGAGCACCAAGCGCCCGCTGACCCGCGAGGCGCAGATCCTGCGGGACTGGCTGCTGAACCAGCGTGCTTGAGTTTTGCTCACGTAAGGTCGGCCACTTCTTCTTGTTGAACGCGATCCGGCCACGAGGCTTAATCTCTGAATTGCAGTGCGGGTGAGCAGATGATCAACACCAATGAATTGGCCAAGCAGGTTTCAGCACAGGGACGCAGAGGCGGCGGCCGCGAGGGGCGCCGGGTATTGCGAGCGGCACCCATGGCATCGTTTCCCACCCTCGTGCGCAATATCCCCGTCTACAAGATGCTCCCCGACGAGGCTGTTGAACTGATCCATGAGGAATCGCTGAAGATCCTCGAAGACGTCGGCTGCGAGTTCCGCGACGACGAGGCCATCGCCATGTGGAAGGCCGCAGGGGCCGACGTGAAGGAAACACGGGTGCGGATCGATCGGGGACTTCTCCTCGATCTCGTGTCCAAGGTGCCGCCCGAGTTCACGCTGAACGCCCGAAACCCTGAACGGACCGTCAGGGTGGGCGGCAGGAACACCGTCTTCGTCCCGATGTACGGTGCACCCTATGTGCGCGACCTCGACAACGTGCGCCGCTACGGTTCCCTTGCCGATCTCAACAATCTCCACAAGCTGGCCTATATGTCGCCAGCGCTGCACTCGTCCAGTTCGATCATCTGTGAACCGATGGAAATCCCGGTGCCGAAGCGGCATCTGCATATTGTGCATTCGGCCCTCAAGCATTCCGACAAGCCGTTCATGGGAATCGTGACCGCCAAGGAACGGGCTGAAGACGTCATGAAGATGGCCGGTATCGTGTTCGGCGAAGATTTCGTGAAGGACAACCCCGTTCTCGTCTCCATCACCAACTGCAATTCGCCGCTGGTCTGGGACGCCACGATGCTGGATGCGATGAAGGTCTACGCCCGCCACAATCAGCCGCTGATCCTGGCGCCCTTCGCCCTGTGCGGCGCCTCGACCTCGGCCTCGGCACTCGGTGCGGTGGCCCAGGTCAATGCCGAGGCACTTGCAGGTGTCGCCTTTACCCAGTTGATCCGTCCCGGTTCGCCTCAGATATATGGCCAGTTCATGGTGACGGTGGACATGAAGTCCGGCGCGCCGATGGGCGGCACGCCCGAAGCCGCGCAGATGATGTTCGTGATGGGTGCGCTGGCGCGGAAATATCGCCTGCCGTGGCGCACGTCCGGCTTTCACGTCGGCTCGAAGCTCAATGACGCGCAGGCCGGGTACGAAGCCAACATGCTGATGCATGCGGCCATCCTGGCGGGCGCAAATTACGTCTGGCATGTGGCCGGCTGGCTCGAGGCGGGCCTGTGCTGCGGATACTCGAAATTCGTCACCGACGCCGAACAACTGGTGGGATGGTACAAATACGCCGGAGGACTTCCGTTCGACGATTTCAAGGACGCCATGGCGGCCATCCGTGAAGTCGGCCCGGCCGGGCACTTCCTCGGAACCCAGCACACGCTGGAACAGTTCGAGAAGGCCTTCTTCATTCCCTCGATCATGGATTTCAATTCCTTTGAGCAATGGAGTGCCGAGGGCGGCAAGGACCATGACACCCGCGGCCGCGAGAAGGCCGCCGCCATGCTGTCGTCATATCAGGAGCCAAAGCTCGACGAGGGTATTGCCGAGGGTCTGCGAGATTTCATTGCAATGCGTGAAAGGGAACTTCCGGACAGTGTCAACTGACCGACCGATCGACTATATCGCGCGCACCCGCCGCTATTACGAAGGGCTCGGATACGGTCCCGCCTATGTCTGGGCACATTATGCGGACGTGCCATTCCAGCCCTTGAAGAAGCCACTTGCGGACTCGCGCGTGGCGCTGGTGACGACCGCCGCACCTTATCAGCCCGACAAGGGTGATCAGGGGCCTGGCGCGCCTTACAATGCCGCCGCAAAATTCTACAAGGTCTATGCGGCGCCCACCGGCTTTGACCCCGATTTGCGCATCTCGCATTTGGCGATCGACCGACACCATACGACAGCGGAAGACCAGAACAGCTATTTTCCCTTGCCGGCTCTGCGCCGGGCACGTGCCAAGGGTCGGGTCGGTGCGCTTGCAAGAGAATTCTTCGGCTTGCCGACCAATCGCAGTCAGCATACGACCGTCGCGGTTGATTGCCCCGACCTTCTCGAACGGGTCCGCAGCAATGGCGTCGATGCCGTCATCCTCGTCGCCAACTGTCCGGTCTGCCACCAGAGCGTATCCTTGGCAGCGCGTTGCCTCGAGGAGAACGGGATCAGCACCGTAATCATGGGCTGTGCGCGGGACATCGTCGAGCATGTCGGCGTGCCGCGCTTCGTATTCAGTGATTTTCCATTGGGCAATGCGGCGGGACGCCCCGGCGACCGCGCCTCACAGGACCTGGTCATGGCCATCGCTCTCGAAGTGCTGGAAGAGGCCAGCACGCCACGCACCACGCGGCAGACGCCGCTCACCTGGTCGGACACGTCCGCGTGGAAGGACGATTACTGCAATATTGCCAAGCTCACGCCGCAGGAGATTGCTGCGCGCCGCGCCGCATTCGATCGCGGCAAGGCAGTTGCGCGGCAGCTGCGCGACGTGAATTGAACCATGCTCCGGCACCAGGACACCGGTTCTTGCTGATTGTGAACATGCCCATTCCGATTCCGCCCGACTTCGTCTAGCCTGCTGGTCATGCTCACAGACTTTGTCACATCGGCGCTTGTGACCCTGCTGGTGGTCGCCGACCCGCTGTTCCTGAGCGCCCTGTTCCTCGGCGTCACCCACGGCATGGGTGCCCGAGAGCGTCGTGAGGTCGCGCTGCGTGCGTCAGTCATCGCCTTCTGCATCTTGCTGGCGGCCGGCCTGGCAGGAGCGAAGCTGCTTCAATTGCTGGGGATCTCGCTCTCGGCCTTTCGCATCGCCGGTGGATTGCTGCTGCTTTCGTCCGCCGCCGAAATGGTGTTCGATCGGCGGAGACAACGCCTTCAGGCCACCGCCGAACAGGCGATCAGCATTGACCAGGTCAAGAATATCGCAGCATTCCCCCTGGCCATTCCGCTCATGGCTGGACCTGGAGCCATCACGGCGATGATCCTGCTGGCCGGGCGGGCCGAGGGCCGCTGGGACTATCTCGGTTCCCTCTACGGTGTCGCAGCCCTCGTCATGGGCGCCTGTTGCCTGTGCTTCTTCATGGCCGAACGAATTTCGAGTCTCATGGGCATCACCGGCAGGGCAGTCATGAGCCGCCTCTTGGGGATCATCCTCGCCGCTCTCGCCGTACAATTCGTCATCGACGGCGTCACCAGCCTCAATCTGTCGCGCTGAGTTCGGCGCGGACCTGGCGCTCCAGACGCTGCATCTCGAGACGGATCAGATCGATCGGATAGTCGACGCCCCGGTCTTCGAAATCATCGGTGATCTTCTCTATGACGTCGTCCGGACCGGGCAGGCGATAGTCCGCAGCCATCACATCCTGGGCATACTGCGACAGCCTTTCGCCGCGGAAACCGAGTCGCATGCCGGCCCAGATGCCAAGGCGCAGGTTGCGCCTGGCGATGATCTGATCCTGGGTCTGCATTTCGATTTCGTCGAGGTCAGGATTGTACATTTTTCTCCTTCTTTCCTGGAAGACAACATTGTCGGCGGCGGCAGAGCGAAACGTCCAGGAATTTGCTTTGACATCATTGCCGTCATGGCCGCATCCAACCGCTTGCTGAGGATATGGATCTTGCCGGGCGGTGATCAACCGCGTTCCCTGATTAAATCTCTGTCATGAAAAAGAGGGGTGAGCGGTAGCAACCAGAAACCGCCCACCCCCAACAAGGCTTGTCGGACCTCTGGGATCCGGCAGCCAAGACGCCACGAGGACTCTAACTTGAGAATGGGAGGACCCAAGACAGACGTGTGCGTTGCAGCAAGCTTTGCAACGCGCGTGCCAGTGCTGAGAAACCACTGAAATACTGTCTATATAATTGAAAAATAATGATTATTTGTTCGTGTGATCCGCGGGTCAGAGTGTTTCTCTCTACCTGCATTGCGGTTTTATTGTGCAACGCACCGCAATCAAAGGCAGCACATCAATCGGGCTGCGCGGTTTTCAGCCAGTCTCGGAACCGCCCCAACGCCTCGGTGATCCTGGATGGGTCGCGCAGAAAACACATGCGCAAATGTCCTTCTCCACCCGGACCGAACGTTGCCCCCGGTGCGAATCCGACCAGGGCCTCATCGATGATGCGAAGACAGGTGCGAGTGGAATCCCGCATGCCATCGACCGAGAAGAAGAGATAGAATGCGCCCTGGGGCAATTCGTAGCGAACCCGCGGCATGTCGTCGAACAGCCGGGCGACCATATCGCGATTGGACCTGGCCTTGGCGACCTGGGAAGCGACGAAGGCCTCGCCCCCGTCGAGGGCCGCCGCGCACCCCCGCTGCAGGAAGGCGGGCGTGCCGCTGGAGTTGTACTGGATGATCCGTTCGATCGCCGCACCGAGGGCTTTCGGTGCTTGCAGCCAGCCTACTCTCCAGCCGGTCATGGCCCAATTCTTGGAAAAGGTATTGGCCAACAGGAGCATGTCCTCATCGTCACAGACATCGAGAAATGAGGGCGCGCGGCTTGCGCCTCCGGCTCCGTAGTAGAAGCGGGAATAGACCTCGTCCCCAAGGATCCAGATGCCGTTCTTGCGGCAGGTGTCACGCACGGCGATCAGCTCTTCCCGTGTCGCGGTCCAGCCGACCGGATTCGATGGCGAATTGAGCACGATCGCCCTGGTCCGTGGCGTGATGGCATCCGCCAGCCGGTCAAGGTCGAGGACCCAGCGGCCATTGCGGAAATCCATCGGCACCTCGACCGGGGCCGAGCCTTGTATCCGCAAGGGTCCAGCATAGTTTGGCCAAGCAGGTGTCGGAATGATGATCTCATCGCCTTCGCCGGCGATGGCCTGGATGATGGTCTGGATTGCCTGCATGCCGCCGGAGGTGACGAAGAAATTCTCGTGGCTGAAGCGGCGTCCGAAGTGTTTTTCATGATAGCGCGCCAGAGCCTCGCGCAGCTCCGGAATGCCGCGCTGCCAGGTGTAGAAGGTCTCGCCCGCAAGCAGGCTGTCGATGGCTGGCTGGGCAAATTCAGGGGGCGTCGGCACATTGCCTTCGCCCGACCATAGGGGAATGATGCCGGGCTTCGCCATCCCGTACATGGCGGCCTTGATGATGCCGCTGTCGGGTTCGTTGCGGGCCTGAGGAGTGAGAGCGTTCAGAAGCAGGGTGGTGTCCATGAGGGCCGGTGTTAAGCCAAAAAGAAGCCCGGGTGTCCAGCACCCGGGCTCCATGCCTGCCATGCGGCGGACGCTTACTTCTTCTTCAGAGCATCGCGAATTTCCGCCAGCAGTTCTTCCGACTTGGTGGGGCCCGGAGGCGGCGGCGGCGGTTCCGCCTTCTTCATGCGGTTGGAGATCTTGACCAGTTGGAACAGGATGAAGGCGATGATCAGGAAGTTGAT